>NZ_LMLN01000028.1:356658-438475 GCF_001421915.1 Sphingomonas sp. Leaf62
GGTGCCGCCCAATTCCACGCCAGCCACGATGGTGTCGGAATGCATTCGGTCCTCTCCTTCAACTGGCCGGCGTTGTGCCGCACCACCGCGCGACATCGCAAGTAAAGCGCGCCACCGGAACCGGCTAACGTCTTTCACAATCGTTTGCAACGTTTGAATATGCGCGGATATTTTGCTGGCGGACCGCAAGATTTTGTTCGTACAAGCAGCCGCATGGAGCAAGATGCACAGATATCGCGGGTGCGAACCATTGCCGATCTGGCGCGGCTGGCGGGCGTGTCGCCGGGCACCGTATCGCGCGCGCTCGCGGGCAAATCGTTGGTGAATGCGGAAACACGGGACCGTATACAGGCGCTTGCCGCCGAACACAGCTTCCGCCCCAACCAGATGGCCAGCAGGTTGCGGACCCAGCGTACCGGGGTGATCGGCGTGGTCGTGCCGCTCGGGCATGAACGGCGCCAACATCTGTCGGACCCGTTCTTCATGACGATGCTTGGGTTTCTGGCCGACCGGCTGACCGAGGACGGTTATGACCTGATGCTGTCGCGGATCATTCCCGACGCGACCGACTGGCTGGAGCGGATCGTCGATTCGGGCATGATGGACGGCGTCCTGCTGATCGGTCAGTCGGATCAGGTCGATACGATCGAACGCGTTGCCCGCCGCTATCGCCCGCTCGTCGCTTGGGGCAGCAGCGATCTGCCGGGGCAGGTGCATTGTGCGGTCGGCTCCGACAATATCGCCGGCGGCAAATTGGCCGGCGAGCGCCTGATCGCGCGCGGCGCGCGGCGCATCGCGTTCCTTGGCGAACTCCGCGCACCGGAAATACGTCAGCGTTATGAAGGCGTTGCATCGGCTATGGCGACTGCGGGCATTGAACATCCGCCACTCCAACTCGACACCCACCTAGCCTCCGACATCATGGTGCAGGAAGTAACAGCGCATCTTGACCGCGTCGGTGGCGAGATCGACGGCATCGCGGCGGCGTCCGACGTGATTGCGCTGACGACGCTGCGGGTGCTGGCCGATCGCGGCATCCGCGTGCCCGACGACATGCCGGTCGTGGGATATGACGATCTGCCGCTGGCGCTCAGCGCGATGCCGCGCATCACGACCGTGCGACAGGATATTGCCCGGGGTGCCGATGCCATGGTGTCCGCGCTGTTCCGTCGTATCGCAGGGGAGGATGCACCCTCGGTCATGATGCAGCCGGTTCTGGTCGAACGGGATTCCGCGTAAAGGGCAGGGGCATCAACGCCCTTGCGCAGGCGTGGCCGGCGACGCTATCGCTGCGCCCGCAGGTGGGGCCTGTAGCTCAATGGTTAGAGCTGGCCGCTCATAACGGCTAGGTTGCGGGTTCGAGTCCTGCCGGGCCCACCAAATGCCTGCTTGCGTCGCGGCCGATACCGGCCTAGGCGCAACTCCTCGTCGGGGAGTGGCGCAGTCTGGTAGCGCGCCTGCTTTGGGAGCAGGATGTCGCAGGTTCGAATCCTGTCTCCCCGACCAACTGACACTAAGTTATTGATTTCACGTCGCCAACCCGGCGATCGGGAACCGTAGTACCCACGGTTGTACCCCTCGCTATACCCATTGGGGGCGATGACGTGGGATGCCGAACCTGAAACTGCGCGGCGGCAGCTATTATTGGCGGCGGAAAATCATGGTGGCCGGCCAGCCCCTTCCGCTCTCGATTTCGTTACGCACCGGGAATTTTTACCGCGCCCGCCTTATATCTGACCGACTGAGCGTCGCAGTCGAGGGTTTGCGCATGGCCTATGGTCAGTTCAGCGGCATGAGCCGCGAGCAGATGAAGCAGGTGTTCAGCGATGCCCTGCGCTAGCAGTTGCAGCTGATCGAACAGGATCAGACCGGCAGCTTGGCGGACCCGGGCGATCACGCCACGGCCAATTCGCTTAATGCCGAGCCCTGGGAGTTGCTTGCCCGCGGCGGGGGCGCAGCACGCTGGACGCTCGACGAGCATCAGCGCCTCGTTGCGAACGGCTGGAACCCGCGCAGGCCAAGGCCGTCGCGAACATCATCTTCGATCTCCAGAATGGCGGCACCATCTCCGGTGAACAGCTGGCGGACTATAGCGCGGCCTTCGGCTTCCCCGTCACGGCGGACAATGTTGGGCGCATTCAACGCCTGATCTGTAAGGCCAGGGCCGCGGCGTGCCGCGAGGCGACAGCGTGGCTATCCTGGCGCAAGGACGAAAGCGAGGCGTGGATCGACGAAGCACTCGGCGACGACGCCCCCTTCGCTTTCGGACGATCTGGGCCCGCCGCCGCGCCAGAGGTCGTCACGCCTGTCCCGTCTGCCCCGGCCGTGGAAGACGAACCGACGCCGCCCCCGATCCGTCCGAAGAAGGATCTGGTCGACGCCAGCGAGGACGCGATCGCCGAGCACCAGAAGGCCGGCGATTGGGACACCGACACGGTCAAGCAGGTGCGGACCGCGATCCGTCTGTTCGATTACCTGCTTCTGACGGAGCTGCCCCCCCCTCTACGTCGGCAATTGCGTAGTTTCCGAGGCTCGGCCCTCAAGCCTGTAGCGGCTATCCCAAGGTTTCCTTAGCGGGAGTCCGGCAAGTGCCCGAGCGGCTCATGCCGTCCGCCGCTGCTCCGAAAATGATCGGACACTATGATGCACATACAGGGGCCGGCCGTAGCCCAGGGCGGGCGGCATGCCGTCATCCTTTGTCATCCCGATCCGCACAGTTTCAACCGTGCGATCGCCAACTGCTATTGCAAGGAAGTTCGCGCGGCCGGGCAGGAAACGGTGCTGCGCGACCTGTATGCCATGCAATTCGACCCCGTACTGTATGCGAACGAGCGACCGACCCTTGCAACACCGGTGCTGGCAAAGGATGTGATCGCAGAAAGGAATATCCTGTGGGGCTGTGACGTCTTCGTCCTGATTTATCCGATCTGGTTTGGTTCGGCCCCTGCCATGATGAAGGGGTATGTCGAGCGCGTATTCGGCGCTGGTGTATCGCCGGAAGACGTACGGCGTCAGGACCGCGGCGTCCTGCTCGGCGGGAAAAGGTTGCTGAGCTTCACAACCTCGACCTTGTCGCAGTACTGGCTCAGCGAAGCAGGGCAGGAAACCGCACTGACGACGATTTTCGACGACTATATTGTGCATGCGTTCGGCATGCAGGCGAAGGAACATATGCGGTTCGCGCAAGTCACGGGCGAAATGAGGCAACCGTCGGCAGAGCAGCATCTGGCGAGGGTTGCAAGACAGGCCAGGCGAACCTGCGGGCAGGTTGCATCCGCCGCGAGGAGGCCGACGTCCTAGGTGCGTCGAAGCAGCAGAGAACGTCGGTACTGCGTTATCGCCAACGTCCCGGCACTCCGGACTGTCACCCCTATGTAGATCCCGACTGTCGCGGTTCGCCCCGCCAAGGCGTATCGCGATGGACAGCCGGTCGAGGACGATCATTCCGATCGTCTGGCGCACCGATCAGGAGATCGCGATGTACACGGACCCGGACGAAGCCGCCTATTGCATCACGCGCATCGCCCGTTATCGGGCGCTGGCGGCGGCGTCGATCGACAGCGGCGCGCGCGCTTCGCATGCCGGTATTGCCGATGCGTATATCGATCGACTGACGTCGCTGACCAGAACACCGGTCCGGATCACGCCCGATGTGTAAATCTGGCGTCCAGCCGACGGCTGCCGCGTTTCGCGCCGAAGCGCTTGCGCGTTGGGATAACGAGGGCGGGGCATTGTCTTACGGCGCGACGGTCGTACCGCCCGTCGTCGACGCCAGGCATCACTTGTCCGATGATGAGCTGGTCCATTTGCGAAGTCAGGTGATCGCGCTGGAACAGACAATGATCGCAATGATGGCCGGCGGCTCCGACGACCAGCGCGCGTTGATCCACGATATGGCTGCGTTCGTTCGACCGCCGATGGATGCCGTGCAGGACCCGCTGATGATCCACGCTGGCGATCTGATGGATCATATGGCCGATCGGGCGACGCTCCTTGCCCGCGTTCTCGGCTGAACGGGCTTTAGGCGGTCGTCACAGGCGGCGCGTGAGATTGGCGAGACTGGCGACCGGCGAAACCTTGCCCGCGATATCGCCGCATTCCTGCTCCAGATCGGATCGCACTTTCTCTATCTCACGATCGGTCAGGTGTTCGATCCCGATGAATTGCGATCGGGCCGCGTCGACGGCCCGGATCAATTCGTCCAGTTTGGCCTGCATGGCCGCTGCATCTCGGTTCTGTGAGTTCTGGATCAGGAAGACCATCGGGAACGTGACGATCGTCGTCGCTGTATTCACGACCAGCTCCCAAGTGTCGGAATAGCCGAAGAGTGGCCCGGTAAACGACCAGAGGAGGATGATCCCGACCGCTGTCGCGAAGGCACCAGGTTGGCCGGCGAACCCGGCGATCCGCGTAGCGGCAACCGTGAAGAGGCGGTCAAGCATCGTCGGCACTCGAAGGCGAACCGGCGGGCCTTCGCGCAGGGGCGTCGCCATTGATCGACGCGGCGATCGCGACCAGCAGCGCGCGATCGCCGATGCCGCGCTGGAGCACGGTGTCGCCGTGACGCTCGGCCTCGGTCAGCATCGGGCTGCCGGGGGCAAGACCGTCGAGCAACAACGCCCTGCCGCGCCAGCCACTGGTCCGCATTTCGCGCAGGAGGGCAAGGCCGTCGATTGCTTCCATTTCCATGTCGAGAATGATGCAGGGATAGTCCCGTGCGCGTGGATCGGCGAGCAGGGCGGCACAGGTTGCGTACGACCGAACCGCATAGTCTTCGGAACGGAGCATCAGCTGTCGGGCGTGACGAACCGCAGTGTCCCCATCGACGAGCGAAACGCCGATCGCACCCAGCGACACGGCGCTGGTTTCATTCTGCATGCAAATATCCTTGGGTTTCTGGATGGATCGCATGCCGGCAAGGTCATGTCTGTACGTAGAAGACGAGGGCGCGGCCGGCTATCGCTCGGGTCCGTCGTCGCCGAGGCCCGCCGCGAACGCGATCCGCAGGACATCGGACAGACTATGCGCGGAGAGCTTGTCCATCAGGTTGGCGCGATGTACCTCGACCGTCCGCGTGGCGATGCCAAGCTCGAACGCGATCAGCTTGTTTGGTCGTCCCAGTACCATGCCATCCAGCACATCGCGCTCGCGCGGCGTCAACGCCGCCAGTCGAACGGTCGCCTCGGCGGCGGCGATCCGGCTGCGGTCGGTCCGTCCGGCGAGTCCCAATGCTTCGTCGATCGCCGCCAGCAGCGCAGTCCGTTCGAACGGTTTTTCCAGAAACTCTACCGCGCCGGCCCTTACCGCGCGTACTGCAAGCGTCACGTCGCCATGGCCGGTCAGCATGATGACGGGCAGCGCGATACCCTGCCGGGCAAGCCTTGCCTGTATCTCCAGCCCGTCGATCTCCGGCATGCGGACGTCGAGCAGCGCGCAGCCGCTGGTTTCGCGGGTAACGGAGGCGAGGAATTCCGGGCCGGACACATAGCTCTTGACGCTGTAACCAGCCTTGCGAAGCAGGAAGCCAATCGACTGCCGGATCGCTTCGTCGTCGTCAACGATGTGGACCGTGCGGGCGGGATCAGACATCGCCGCCGCCTGCCAGCGGAACGCAGAAATGGAAGGCGGTTCCGGACAAAGCGCCGGCTTCCGCCCAGATCCGGCCGCCATGCGCTTCGACGATCGTCCGGCAGATCGACAGGCCGAGGCCCATGCCATCCTCCTTGGTCGTCGCGAAGGCTTCGAACAACCGGTCGCGAATGTCCGGGGACAGGCCGGTGCCCGTATCGGTCACGGTCACCCGCATCCAGCCATTGCGATCGGCCGCTGTCGCGATGATCAGCTCCTTGCGCGGCGACGACGCCATCGACTGAATTGCGTTGCGGATGAGGTTGACCAGCACCTGCTGGATCTGGACGCGGTCGACCAGCACCGTGTCGAGCCCCGCCGCGATCGTCATCGTCACATTGACCCCCGCCTCATGCGCGCCAAGCAGGGCAAGGCTGGTGGCTTCTTCCACCAGCATGTCGAGGCGTTCCGCCTTGAACCCGGTGTCGCCGCCATCGACGAATGCACGCAGCCGGTGCACGATCGTGCCGGCACGAAGCGATTGCGCCGCGGCGTGGTCGAGGGCTTCGGCGATCTCGCCGAGCAGGACATCGCTGGTATCGCCGATCATAGAGCGCATCGTTTCGAGATAAGCGGCGATGGCGGTCAGCGGCTGATTGATTTCGTGCGCCAGCGTCGAGGCCATCGTCCCCATCGCGCTGACGCGGGAGACATGGATCAGTTCCGACTGCAGTTCCTGCATCCGCCGTGCGGTTTCGTGGCGGTGGGTCAGGTCGCGAACGAAGCCGGTGAAGATCCGCTCGCCCGCGATCACGGCCTCGCCAACTGCCAGTTCGATCGGGAAGTTTTCGCCATTGGCGCGTTGTGCCGTCGCGAGGCGGACATTGCCGATATTGTGGGGAATGCTGGTCCGCAGATAGGTTCGGAGATGGCCGTCATGCTGGCGTCTGTCGGCAGGCGGCATCAGCATGCTGACATTGCGTCCGATCACGTCGGCCTTGACATAGCCGAACAGCCGTTCGGCAGTGGTGCTGAACGAGGATACGATGCCGCGTTCGTCCATCACGATCATGGCATCGGGAACGGTCGCGAGGATCGAGCGCAAATGATGTTCGCGCCGGACGACTGCCGCTTCCGACGCCTTCTGGTCGGTGACGTCGCGAATGACCTTGCCGAAGCCGCGCAATGCGCCCGCATCGTTGCGAAGCGCGGTGATCGTCACGCTGGCAAGAAACTCCGACCCGTCCTTGCGAAGCCGCCAGCTATCCTCCTCGATGCGGCCCAACGCCGCCGCCCGGATCAGGTCATCGGCCGGTTTTCCGACGGCGACATCGTCGGGGGTGTAGAAGATCGCGGAATCGACACCGATGATTTCCGCCTCGGTCCACCCCTTCATTCGCTCTGCACCACGGTTCCAGATCGTCACCCGCCCGTGCGCGTCCAGCATGTAGATCGCATAGCCCATCGCCCCGTCGATCAGCAGGCCCAGTTCCTCGGCCACGACCGCATTCCGGCGGGCGACGGCGTCGGCATCCGGTACGCTGCCGCAGGGCAGGGCGTCGTTCACGACGGCGGCGCGGTCTGTTTGCGGGTATGAAGATCGATCACGGGACGGGACGCCTCCGGCCGGGTCGTAACCCGAACCATCGGCAACCCATGGCGGCTCAACGCATCGCGACGCGATCGGGCGCAATATCAGGCCAGCGGCCGGAGCAGCGTCATGGTGATCTCGCCAGCAACGAGCAGCGAGAGCACGCTACCTCCGATCGAAACCCGTCGGTTGATATTGGCAATTGGCTGGAGAAAGGCGTGGAGTGCGTGGATCATGATCGTCATCCTCGATGTCTGACGGTGGCCTGCTCCATATGGCGGATCGATCCTATTGCGGTTTCACACATTGTCGGATGGACGCGAAGGCAAGCACGGCACGGGGATTTGCGCGGTCCACGTAGTTCCCGACGCTGGCGTCACACTCATAACCCGCTATGTCCGGCGTGTCGCCGTGTCGGCTCGTATTCAGATCGGGGTGGCAACCCATGTCGATGAACACGCCTATTTTGACAGAGATATTCCATGTCCGCTGACCCGCATCGCGAGGGGCATGTCGTCAACCGCATCGGATGGCTGCGTGCGGCGGTTCTGGGTGCCAATGACGGGATCGTTTCCACCGCAAGTCTGGTGCTCGGCGTCGCAGCCGCGAACGCCCGGACAACCGACATCGTGATCGCCGGCACTGCCGGACTGGTGGCGGGGGCGATGTCGATGGCCGCGGGCGAATATGTCTCGGTCAGTGCCCAGGCCGATACCGAACATGCGGAGATCGGGCGGGAGCGGCGCGAGCTTGCCGTCGATCCGGTCGGTGAACTGGCCGAGCTCGCCGGGATCTATGTCGAAAGAGGCGTCGACCACGCGACGGCGGTCGCGGTCGCTACGCAATTGATGGCGCGCGATGCATTGGGTGCGCATGCCCGCGACGAGCTGGACCTGACGGTGGGCGCCCGCGCCCGGCCGGTACAGGCAGCGCTGGCGTCGGCCGCGAGTTTCACGGTAGGCGCGGCGATGCCGTTGCTGGCAGTCTTTGCGATGCCGGCCGATCGGTTGATCGCGGGGGTGGCTGGTTCGTCGCTGCTGTTCCTGGCGGTTCTGGGGGCGCTGGGGGCGAGGGCGGGGGACGCCGCGGTATGGCGCGGCACCTGCCGCGTCACCTTCTGGGGGGCGTTCGCAATGGCAGTTACCGCCTTGATCGGTCATCTGATCGGCGGAACGATGTGATCGCATCTTTTGGCGGAGGTGGTCGTCACCAGCCCGGATCGCAGCTGCGTAATTTCCGATGCTGATGCCGGCTCGTTCCGGTCGATAGGGTCCGTTCACCGCTTGCGCCCGACCCGCCGGGATCGCGCAGGGTCGGCCGTCAGCATCGGATACGACTCATGATGACGATCACTCGCGCGACCGACGTCCGGAGCCGCGACAGGTCCGGCGCCATCGCCAGGCAGGCGTTCGGACTGTTGCTCGCCTTGTTGGCGCCAACCACCGCGTCTGCGCAGACCCCGCCGGTCGTCGTCGCCGATGGCCGGATCGAGGCGCTGAAGCCGGGGGGAATATCTTTGGGCACCCGGCATTTCGCCCGAGGGTCCGGTCACGATCATCGTCAGCCTCAAGACCCAGAAGGCCTATGCCTATCGCAACGGCGTAGCGATCGGCATGTCGACGGTTTCCACGGGCGCGAAGGGGTTCGCGACGCCAACAGAGGCCTTCGCCGTCCTTCAGAAGGACGCGGATGACGTGTCCAACCTGTACAAGGACGTTGCGATGCTGTTCATGCAACGGCTTGGCCGGGGCAGGGNCGCTTTTGGAAAACTGCCGTTCGGAATCACCCGAATGGGCATCACCGTCGTTATCCCCAACGACCCGCTGGTTCCGGTGATCGTTCAGGCCGGGACCCCCGATCGGCCCTGTTCTTCCATTTTAAGGAAATGACGATGAGAAACTACATTCCGGTTGCTGCCGCAGCTTTACTCGGGACAGGACGCGAACAAGCCCAGCTTCTGCAATCGGTGATGCTGTGACTACCCGCGCGGCAGCGCCATCTTCGAACAGGATCGCATTTATCGGCGCCGGCCATGTCGGTGCGACTGCGGCCTACGCAACGATGCTTCGTGCTTTGTTTCACGAAATCGTTCTGATCGACAGCAATGAAGCCCTGGCCGAAGCGGAAGCTGCCGATATCACGGATGCGAATGCACTGGCGAGACCGGCGCGGATCTGGGCTGGATCCTACGCGGACGCTGCAACGGCCGGGATTGCGGTCATCACCGCCGGGGCGGCGTCGCATGGCGGCGAAAGCCGCCTGTCCTTGGCTTCTGCCAGTGCGGCGATCGTAATCGAGTGCGTACAGCGTCTGGCGCGTGCCGGGTTCTCCGGGGTTCTCGTCATCGCTTCAAACCCGGTCGACATCATGACGACGCTGGCAATCCGCCATGCTGGACTTCCCCGGCATCGGGTGATCGGGACCGGAACGCTTCTCGACACCAGTCGCCTCAAGCAGGTTCTGTCTGCGGCGCTCGATGTATCGGCCAGCGCCATCGAAGGGTATGTTCTCGGCGAGCACGGCGATAGCGAGGTTGCCGTATTTTCAAGCGTTCGGATCGGCGGGCAATCGCTTCACGACTTTGATGACGCTGCCAAAGCGTTGGATCTACCGGCGATCGGAGCGCAAGTCCGTGACGCGGCATACGGGATCGTCCGAGGCAAAGGCTTCACATCATTCGGTGTCGCAACCGCCATCGTGCGTATCTGCGAAGCCGTTGTCCGCAACGAGCGTTGCGTGCTGCCTGTCAGCACATGGATCGATCGGCATTTTGGTCATAACGAACTATGTTCGAGCTTGCCGTGTATTATCGGTTCCGGCGGTATCGAACGCGTTATCGTACCGGCGTTGGATGCGAATGAGGAAGATGCGTTGTCATCCTCAGCTCGAAAGCTCGGGGAGGCACTTGATGCATTGGACGATGCAACAAGTTAGTAACTAGTAAAGAAAACGAATATTTTCAAATTCTACCTGCACGTGCCGTGTCATTGCATCCGATAGATCGAATCCGACGACAATTATGCTTACCTGACTCAGGTAACTTCAGCGTGGCTGGTACGTCGGGTCTATCTATCCGAGACAGAGCGTGCGTCTTTGAACGTCGAAATGCATCGACGATCCACCCCCGATGCAAAGGAGATTTCAGCATGTCCGTAAGGGGGCGGTTCAAGCGGGAGGCCGTCCCCCTGCTGGTGCCGGATGTCTGCCAGAAGGCGCATGGTTGAGGGGACAGCGATGCGGGTCATGCAGGTCGCGAGATGGTCGGCTTCGATCAGCCTGGACCGGTTCATTTCGCATTCCCCGGATCTGTCACCCGAGAATTTTGGAAAGGAGGTTGGTCCTTGGGCGGCTTCAGCGTCTGGCAAAGCGCCGGTCGTCCAGAACTGTCCGTGAACATACTGGAGCGTATAACAACTGACAATTACCCAGATCGCTAAGGCAATGGCAGGATGCTGCTAAGTGCTTGCAATCGCTGGTGACCCCTACGAGAATCGAACTCGTGTTTTCGCCGTGAGAGGGCGACGTCCTAACCGCTAGACGAAGGGGCCACTTGCGGGGAGGAGCGCTCGTACGCCGCAATGCGGACAGCGTCAAGCAGTGCCGCGTTGGTTTCACGACGGTTGCCGACGTTCATCGCAGCGAAACCTTTTGCCCGTTGCGGAATTGAGCCGACAACCTCTTCGAACAAAGGCATTCGTCATGGCCAAGGCTGTCCCACTGTTCCTGTCGCTCATCCCGCTGGCTGCCGTAATCGGAACATGTGTCGTATGCCCGTGATGGGGCGCCGCTGACCAGCGTCGTTCAACAATCGGCGCAAACGAAAAGGCCGCCGGATCGCTCCGGCGGCCTTTCGCTGTTGGTCGACGCGAAGGGGATCAGCCCTGCGCTTCTTCCGACGCTTCGTCGCGGGCGATTTCGCCCGGCTCGGCGTTGGGGTCATAGTCTTCGGTGAAGCCGGCGTCGTCACGCTCGAACATCGACGCCATGACGTCGACGCCCTGCGACTGCATCTCGGCTTCTTCCGGCGAACGGGCAACGTTCACCTTCACGATGGTGACGACTTCCGGGTGCAGCGCGACCTTGACTTCGTACAGGCCGATGGCCTTGATCGGACGGTCGAGGACGACCTGCGACTTGTCGACCTTATGGCCGTCGGCGACGAGCGCTTCGACCAGATCGCGAACCGCGACCGAACCGTAGAGCTGGCCAGTGTTCGACGACTGACGGATCAGCGTGACCGAAACGCCTTCCAGCGTCTTGGCTTCGGCTTCCGCGTCGGTGCGACGGGCGGCGTTGTCGGCAACGATCCGCTCGCGGTTCGCCTCGAACACCTTCTTGTTGGCTTCGTTGGCGCGCAGCGCCTTCTTGCGCGGCAGCAGGAAGTTACGGGCGAACCCGTCCTTTACCTTCACCACGTCGCCGATGGCGCCGAGCTTCTCGACGCGTTCCAGCAGAATGACGTCCATGTCGGGCGCTCCTTACTTAACGATGTAGGGCAGCAGGCCCAGATGGCGGGCGCGCTTGATGGCCTGGGCCAGTTCGCGCTGCTTCTTCGCGCTCACCGACGTGATGCGCGACGGGACGATCTTGCCGCGTTCGGACACGAAGCCCTGCAGCAGACGAACATCCTTATAGTCGATCCGGGGAGCATCCTTGGCGGAGAAGGGGCAGCTCTTGCGGCGGCGGAAAAACGGACGTGCCATGGGTGCTGTTCCTTACGCTTCGACTTCGGCCGACGGCTCGCGCTCACGGCGCGGACCACGGTCGTCACGATCACGGCCACCACGACGGTCGCCACGCTCCGAGCGCTCGCTCTTGCGCATCATCACGGTCGGACCTTCTTCATGGGTGTCGACCTTGACGGTCATGAAGCGGATCACGTCTTCGTTGATCTGGGTCTGGCGCTCCAGCTCGGCAACGACATCGCCCGGCGCGTCGATTTCGAGCATGACGTAATGCGCCTTGCGGTTCTTCGCGATGCGATAGGCGAGGCTGCGCAGGCCCCAGGTTTCGGTCTTGACGACCTTGCCGTTCATGTCCTGAACGATCTTGGTGGCGGTTTCCGCCAGCGCGTCCACCTGCGCTTGTGCCAGATCCTGGCGCGCAAGGAACACGTGCTCATACAGAGCCATATTCTTTTCCGTCTGTTGGCCGATCGCTGACGTCGCGCCAATCGCGAACGCCCCTCCGGCTGTCGTCTTCAAATGCAGTCCGGGGCGGCGGTCGCCCGTCACCCCGAAGCAGACGCCCTTAGCCGATTGGCCGTGAAACGCAAGCAGTCTTGCGCCCGATCACCCGGAGCGACTAGGCCGCGCGAAAGATTTCGGCAGGAGCATATGATGCGCGCATTCATCTTTCCAGGGCAGGGTAGCCAGTCGGTCGGCATGGGTGCGGCGCTCGCCGCCGCCAGCCCGTTTGCCCGCGAGGTGTTTCAGGAGGTCGACGAGGCGCTCGGCCAGCATCTGTTCCGCCTGATGGCCGATGGTCCCGATGCCGAACTGATGCTGACCGAAAATGCGCAGCCCGCGATCATGGCCAATGCCATTGCGACCCTGCGCGTGCTGGAGCGTGAGGGCGGGATGCGGCTGGCCGACAAGGCGGATTGCGTCGCGGGCCACTCGCTGGGCGAATATACCGCGCTGTGTGCGGCCGGTGCGCTCGACCTGTCGACGACGGCGCGGTTGCTGAAGCTGCGCGGACAGGCGATGCAGGCGGCGGTCCCGGTGGGCGAGGGGGGCATGGCCGCGCTGCTGGGGGCCGATCTGGTCAAGGCGCAGGCATTGGCCGAGGCGGCGGCCGAAGGCGAAATCTGCACCGTCGCCAACGACAATGATCCGTCGCAGGTCGTGATCTCCGGCGCGAAGGCCGCGATCGAGCGCGCCGTGCCGCTGGCGAAGGAAATGGGGATCAAGCGCGCGGTGGTCCTGCCGGTGTCGGCACCGTTCCATTGCCCGCTGATGCAACCGGCGGCCGATGCGATGGCGGCGGCGCTGGCCGATGTCGCCCTGTCGGCACCGGTCGTGCCGGTCTACGCCAACGTCACCGCCGCACCCGTCGCCGATCCGGAAGCGATCCGCAAACTGCTCGTGGAACAGATCACCGGCATGGTTCGCTGGCGGGAATCGATCCTCGCGATGCAGGAAGCGGGTGTCAGCGACTTCGTCGAACTGGGCGGCAAGGTGCTGGGCGCAATGGTCAAGCGCATTGCCCCGGACGCGACGGCGACCAGCGTAGTGGCGATGGCTGATATCGAGGCGCTGGTCGGGCGGTTGTAAGTTTAGGATTCAGTTTCACGCGAAGGCGCCAAGGCACGAAGATGAGGGATCGGGAGGATATCTGCCGCGACATCGTCGACGTCGCACTTCGCCTGCACCGCGAGTTGGGACCCGGGTTGCTGGAAAGCGTCTATGAAATGCTGCTTGCCGGTCGATTGGCGGCGATGGGATATGACGTCGTCCGGCAACATCCGGTCGACGTCATGTTCGATGGCATTCGGTTTGAGGCGGCATTTCGGATCGACCTGATCGTCGACGGATCGATACTGGTCGAGATCAAGTCGGTTGAACGGCTGAGCGCCGTTCACGCGAAGCAATTGCTGACGTATCTCCGCCTCACCAAGCAGCCCATCGGGCTGCTTCTCAACTTCGGCGGCGAAACGCTCAAGGAGGGGCTGCGCCGGATCGTCAATGACTATCGCCCCTCCGCGTTTTCGCGCCTTCGCGTGAATCAAAATCAGGAAGACTGACCAATGTTCGACCTATCGGGAATGACCGCCCTCGTAACCGGTGCCAGCGGCGGGATCGGTTCCGCCATTGCCAAGGCACTCGCGGCGCAGGGGGCGCGGCTTGCGGTGTCGGGTTCGAATGCCGACAAGCTGGACGCGTTCCGTGACGAACTGGGCGGCGACCATGTCGCGATCGCCTGCAACCTGTCCGATGGCGCTGCCGTCGACGGCCTCGTGCCGCAGGCGGTCGCCGCGCTCGGCAAGCTCGACATCCTCGTCAACAATGCCGGCGTCACCCGCGACAATCTCGCCATGCGGATGAAGGACGACGAATGGGATCAGGTGATCCGCGTCAACCTCGAAGCGGCATTTCGTCTGTGCCGCGCTGCCGCCAAACCGATGATGAAGGCCCGGTTCGGCCGCATCGTTTCGATCACCTCGGTCGTCGGACAGACCGGCAATCCGGGGCAGGCGAACTACGCCGCGTCGAAGGCCGGCCTGGTCGGCATGTCGAAGGCGATGGCCGCCGAACTGGCCAGCCGCGGCATCACCGTCAACTGCGTCGCGCCGGGCTTCATTGCGTCGGCAATGACCGAAGTGCTGCCCGACGCGCAAAAAACCGCCCTGCTGACCAGGATTCCGGCCGGGGCGTTGGGCACGGGCGATGACGTTGCCACGGCGGTTGCCTATCTTGCCAGCCGGGAGGCCGGGTATGTGACCGGCCAGACGATCCATGTGAACGGCGGGATGGCGATGATATGAGCATGATGCTGATGGCGGCGATGCTGGCGACCGGCGATGCGAATGTCGTCCGCTGCGTCGCGACCAAGATGCCGAAGGCCGACATGGCGCGTCTGCAACAGGGCATGATCGTCGGCGTGCTGGAGGGCAAGAAGCCAGCGCCCGCGACGGAGGCTCTGGTCAAGAAGGTGCGCGCCCACGCCGCCGCCTGCCAGCCCGGCACTGGCAAGGCCGATGCCCGTGCGGGCGAGATCGTCGTCACCAGTATCGCAGTCGAAGCGCTGGCGTCGGGTCTGAATGCTAAGGGTGTCGATCCGATCGCCGTCAACCGACAATTGAGCCAGACGCCGCCCGCCGTTCTGAATGCGTTTCTTGCGCGCAAGCAAACTGCGCAGGTCGACAGCTTCATGAGCGGCATGATGAATCTGGCCGGCGCGCAAAAGGGTGATACGCGAGTGCAGCGGCTGATGGGCGGCTATGCCTACAACGCCGCGACTCTGGCGCGATTGTTCGCTGCGAAGGCATAAGCCACGGACTTGCGCCGGAGCCGGACGGGCTTTAGGGGCGTTCAGGTACGATACACCCCGGATGTGAAGAGGGAATGAATATGAGCGAGACCGCCGAACGCGTGAAGAAGATCGTCGTCGAGCATCTCGGCGTCGAAGCGGAAAAGGTCACCGAAGACGCGAGCTTCATCGATGATCTGGGCGCGGACAGCCTCGACATCGTCGAGCTGGTCATGGCGTTCGAGGAAGAGTTCGGCGTCGAGATCCCCGACGATGCCGCCGAGAAGATCACGACCGTCAAGGACGCGATCACCTATATCGACGAGCACAAGGGCTGATCCGGCGGGGACGGCCCCGCCGTCCCGCTGCCTGGCCACAGTTTCACGGCCCCCCGTCCCGGCGAACAGCCATGGGCGGGGGGTCGTTCGTTAAGTATCTGAACGGAGAGTAATGCCATGCGCCGCGTAGTCGTGACCGGCCTCGGCCTCGTGACCCCGCTGGGTGCCGAGGTCGAAACCGCCTGGAAGAACCTGATCGCCGGCAAGTCCGGTGCCGGTCCGATCACGCATTTCGATGCGTCGAACCAGAAGTGCCGGATCGCGTGCGAGGTAAAGCCGGCCGACCATGAATATGGCTTCGATCCGAACAAGCGCGTCGATCACAAGGTTCAGCGGCAGGTCGATCCGTTCATCATCTATGGCATCGACGCCGCCGGGCAGGCGCTGGAAGATGCCGGTCTGACCGAGATGGACGAAGCGACGAAGCTGCGCGCCGGTGTCTCGATCGGGTCGGGGATCGGTGGCCTGCCCGGCATAGAGATCGAATCGGTCAACCTGCACGAGCGTGGCCCGGGACGCGTCAGCCCGCACTTCGTCCATGGTCGCCTCATCAACCTGATCTCCGGTCAGGTCTCGATCAAGTACGGGCTGATGGGTCCGAACCATTCGGTCGTCACCGCCTGTTCGACCGGGGCGCATTCGATCGGCGACGCGGCGCGGATGATCCGCGACGACGATGCCGATATCATGCTGGCCGGCGGTGCCGAAAGCACGGTCAACCCGCTCGGCGTCGCCGGCTTCGCGCAGGCACGCGCGCTCAACATGAGCATGAACGACCGCCCGACCGAGGCTAGCCGACCCTATGACAAGGGCCGTGACGGCTTCGTGATGGGTGAGGGCGCGGGCGTCGTCGTGCTCGAGGAATATGAGCACGCCAAGGCGCGCGGCGCGAAAATCTATGCCGAGGTCGTCGGCTACGGCCTGTCGGGCGACGCCTATCACGTCACCGCCCCGCATCCGGAGGGCAAGGGCGCGGAAATCTCGATGCGCATGGCGCTGCGCAAGGCGGGGATGGAGCCGTCGGACATCGATTACATCAATGCCCATGGCACCTCGACCATGGCCGACACGATCGAACTGGCCGCCGCCAAGCGCGTGTTCGGCGACGACTTGTCGGGTGCGTCGATGTCGAGCACCAAGTCGGCCATCGGCCATCTGCTGGGCGGGGCCGGCGCGGTGGAAAGCATCTTCTGCATCCTCGCGCTGCGCGACCAGATCGTTCCGCCGACGCTGAACCTCTACGACCCGGACGAGGGGACCGAGGGGGTCGACCTCGTGCCGCATGTCGCCAAAAAGCGGCAGGTCCGCGCGGTGCTGAACAATTCGTTCGGTTTCGGCGGCACCAACGCGTCGCTGGTGATGAAGGCGATCTGACGCGATGCGCCGGATCGGTTGTCTTGGCCTGATCGTCGGATTGCTCGCCATCGGCGCGCTGTTCCTCGTGATACAGAGCTGGGGCGGGGCCGGTCCGGCGCAGCGCACGCTGACCGTGACCGTACCGCAGGGCGCGAGCCTTGCGGCGGCGGCGGAGGAACTGGAGGCGGCGGGCGCGATCCGCTCGGCGGGGCGTTTCCGCCTGTTCGCACGGTTTCTCGGCGGCGACGAACCGATCCGCGCCGGCGAGTATCGGATTCCGAAGGGGTTGAGCCAGGCCGACGTCCTGAAGCTGTTGCAGGGCGGTCGCACGCTGCAACGCTTCGTCATGGTGCCTGAAGGCTGGCCATCGGTGCTGGTGCAGGAAGCTGTCGCCAGGGCGCCGCAGATGGAAGGCACCGCGCCGCTGCCGGGTGAGGGCAGCATCCTGCCCGACAGCTACAGCTATGCGCGCGACGGCGACCGTGCCGATCTGGTCGAGCGGATGCAGGCGGCGATGGATCGCTATCTCGCCGCCGCCTGGAAGAAGCGCAAGCCGACGACCGTCGTCAAGTCGCCGCGCGAGGCGCTGATTCTGGCCTCGATCGTCGAGAAGGAAACCGGCAAGCCGTCCGAACGCCGGATGGTCGCCGCGGTCTATTCCAACCGCCTGCGCGCGGGCATGCGGCTACAGGCCGACCCGACCGTCATCTATCCGATCACCAGGGGCAAGCCGCTCGGCCGCCGCATCCGCAAGTCGGAATTGCAGGCGAAGAACGGCTACAACACCTATGCCTCGGCGGGCCTGCCGGTTGGGCCGATCGCCAATCCGGGCAAGGCGTCGATCGACGCGGTGCTCGATCCGGCGGAAACGAAGGCGCTGTATTTCGTCGCGGACGGCACCGGCGGGCACGTGTTCGCCGACACGCTGGCCGAGCATAATGCCAATGTGAAGAAGTGGTACGACATCCGCCGCGCGCGGGGCGAGATGTAGTACCCGAATCCTCCCCATTCATGGGGAGGGGAACCATCCGAAGGATGGTGGAGGGGGTGGTCCGCGCACGCTGACGTTGCGAGTGTGGACGCCCCCCCCCCCCCCCCCCCCCCNACCAGCTGCGCTGGTCCCCCTCCCCGCGGAGCGGGGAGGATTTTACGCCCGCAGACCCGCCGCCGCGTGCGCGCGGGTTTCGGTTTCGGCATGGGTCGCGCCGACGATCCAGCTGCCACCGACACACAGCACCGGATCGAACGCCAGCCATTCGGGCGCGGTCGCTTCGGTGATGCCGCCGGTCGGGCAGAACTTCGCCTGATAGAAGGGCGCGGCGAGCGCCTTCAGCGCCTTCAAACCACCCGATGCTTCCGCCGGGAAGAACTTGAAATGCGTGAGGCCAAGGTCGAGGCCGCGCATGATATCGCCGGCATTGGCGATGCCCGGCAGGAACGGGACGCGGCTGTCGATGATCGGGCGACCGATGGTTTCGGTCAGGCCCGGCGAGACGATGAACTCGCTGCCGGCGTCCATCGCCTGCTTGAACTGATCGGCGCTGACGACGGTGCCGGCACCGACGATCGCGCCGTCGACCTTCTTCATCTCGGCAATGGCTTCCAGCGCGGCCGGGGTGCGCAGCGTCACTTCGAGAACGCGCAGCCCGCCCTTGACCAGCGCCTCCGCCATCGGGCGAGCGTCGGCGGCGTCGTGAATGACCAGGACCGGGATGACCGGGCTGGTCTGCATGATGTCGGCGATGGTGACGGTCATCGAGCGTGCTCCTGTGCAAAGGCGGCAGCGGCCCCGAACAGGCCGGGCTGGGGATGGGTGATGAGCTTGACGGGGATACCCGCCATCAGCGTCTGGAAACGGCCTTTCGAGGTGAAGCGGGTGCCGAATCCCGATTCGAGCAGGTGATCCTTCAGGCGCAGGCCAAGGCCGCCGGCGATGACCACCGCCTTCGCACCCTGCGCCAGCGCGAGGTCGCCGGCAACGGCACCAAGCGTCAGGCAGAAGCGGTCGAGCGCTGCGACGGCGATGCTGTCCGTGCCGTCGAGCGCGGCGGCCCAGATGGTCTTGTCGTCGCTGTGCGGCACCGACACGCCCTCGATCTCCGCCAGCGTCTCATACCACGCGACGATCGACGGCCCGGCACAGGCGCGCTCGTTCGATCCGCGGCCATGCGCCTTGCGCAACCGCTTGAGCAGCGCATCCTCGATACCGTCGAGCGGGGCGAAATCCTGATGCCCGCCTTCGGTTTCGAGGACATGATACCGCTCCGGGGTCCGCAGCAGTTGCGCGACACCCAGACCGGTGCCCGGACCGCAGATCGTGACGACGCCGCGCGTCGGCAGCGGACCTTCGGGACCACACAGATGGATGAAGTCGTCCTGGTCTACCTGCGCCACGGCATGGCCGACTGCGCCGAAATCGTTGATGATCGTCCACGTTTCGACGCCGAGCCGTTCCTGCATCAACGGCGGACGGATGATCCACGGATTGTTGGTGAACTTGATTAGCGTGTCGTTGACCGGCGAGGCGACCGCGAGGCTGGCGGCGGTGGGCAGCGGGCGGCCGAGGGTGCGCTCGAACGCACGCCATGCGAGTTGCAGGCTGCCATGTTCGGCGACCTTCTGCGTGGTCGGTTCGCCCAGATGGACCACCCGGCCGTCCTCGACCTCGGCGATCGCGAAGCGGGCGTGCGTGCCGCCGATATCTACCGCAACGACTTCCATGACCTCTCCCCTATATTCCTTTTGCGTATCCCCGCGCAGGCAGGGATCCAGAGTTGCGCAGGTCGACGCTGGTGGCTCTGGACCCCCGCCTGCGCGGGGGTACGTTTACCTGTCGTCCTACAGCCCCGCCGCCGCGAGCATCGCCGAACCGCCGGCTTCCGCCTCGCTCGCGCCCTGTCGCATCATCGCAAAGAGTTCGCGACCGGTGCCGTCCGCTGCGGGGGGGGTGGGCGCGTGGTCGCGCGCGGCCCATTCCTCCGCCGGAACCAGCGCCGCCAGCGTATTGGCATTCGCGTCGAGGCGGATGACGTCGCCGTCGCGCAGCTTGCCGATCGGCCCGCCGCCCAATGCTTCGGGTGAGAGGTGGATCGCCGCCGGCACCTTGCCGGACGCCCCGGACATGCGCCCGTCGGTGACCAGCGCCACGCGGAAGCCGCGATTCTGAAGCACGCCCAGCGGCGGGGTCAGCTTGTGCAGCTCCGGCATGCCGTTGGCGCGCGGCCCCTGATGGCGGACCACGACCACGACGTCGCGGTCGAGTTCGCCGGCCTTGAACGCCGCCTGCACCGATGCCTGGTCGCTGAACACGCGGCAGGGCGCTTCGATGACCCAGCGATCGGGGTCGACCGCCGACACCTTGATACAGGCGCGGCCGATATTCCCTTCGAGGATGCGGAAACCACCTTCGGGCGCGAACGGGGCGTCGACGGTCCGGACGATGGTGTCGTCGCCGCTCACCGGGGCATGGTCCTTCCAGACCAGCTTGTCGTCCTCGACGGTCGACTGGCGGCCATAGGCGGCCATGCCGTCCTTCGCGATGGTCAGCACGTCGCTGTGGAGCAGCCCGCCGCGCAACAGTTCGCGAATGACGAACGACGGTCCGCCGGCATCCTCGAACCCGTTCACATCGGCCGACCCGTTGGGATAGACGCGGGTGAGCAGCGGCACGACTTCGGACAGGCGGTTGAAGTCGTCCCAGTCGATGACGATCCCGGCACAGCGTGCGATCGCGGGCAGGTGGATCAGGTGATTGGTCGACCCGCCGGTCGCCAGCAGCACGATCGCGGCATTCACGATCGCCTTTTCATCGACCACCCGGCCGATCGGGCGATAATCGTCACCGTCCCAGCCGATTTCGGCGAGGCGGTGGACAGCGTAGCGGGTCAGTTCCTGCCGACGCTTGGTGCCCGGATTGGCAAAGGCGGCATCGGGAACGTGCAGGCCCATCGCCTCGACCATCATCTGGTTCGAATTGGCGGTGCCATAGAAGGTGCAGGTGCCCTTGCCATGATAGGCGGCGATTTCGGCGTCGAGCAGTTCCTCGCGCCCGACCTTGCCCTCGGCATAGGCTTCGCGGACCGCCGCCTTCTGCTTGTTGGGGATGCCCGATCGCATCGGACCGCCGGGGATCAGCACCATCGGCAGATGCCCGAAACGCAGCGCGCCCATCAACAGCCCGGGCACGATCTTGTCGCAGATGCCGAGCAGCGCCGCGCCCTCGAACGCGCCGTGGCTCAATGCCACCGCCGTCGACAGCGCGATCGTGTCGCGGCTGAACAGCGACAATTCCATGCCGGGAAAGCCCTGCGTCACGCCGTCGCACATCGCCGGCACCCCGCCCGCGACCTGCGCGGTCACGCCCGCTTCGCGCGCCCAGACCTTCATCTGTTCGGGATAGCGATAATAGGGGGCGTGCGCCGACAGCATGTCGTTGTACGCGGTGACGATGCCGATGTTCATCCGGTTGGCCGGACGCATCGCATCGCGATCCTCGTCTGTGCCGGCATAGGCATGGGCGAGGTTCGCGCAGCCGAGCATCGGCCGGTCGACGCCGCTTTCGCGCTCCCGGTCGATCAACGCGAGATAGGCGGCACGCTTGGTCCGCGACGCTTCGATGATGCGGTCGGTGACGGCGGCGATCGTGGCGTTGAGGGCCATTAGCGGCTCCAATGAATATCGACGGGAAGTTCGACTTCGGCCAGCACGCGGCCGATCGGATAGGCCGACGACGCGCCCTGATCGATCGCGCGTTCGAGCACCGATTTCTTTTCATCGCCGGTGATCGCGATCATCAGCGCGCGCGCCGAGGCGATCGCGGCGTGGCTCAACGTCACGCGGGCGACGGGTGCTTCGGGCGGCAGCGGGTCGGGCATGACACCCAGCGCGCGGCGTTCTTTGGGACCGGTCAGCGCCTCGGTCAGGTCGGGGCCGGGGAAGATCGACGCGGTATGGCCATCGGCACCCATGCCGAGCAGACAGAGGTCAAGCGGCCGGTGCAGGTCCTGCAACCGCGCATCGGCGGCGCGGCCGGCGGCTTTGTAATCCGGTGCCTTTTCGGCGGTCAGCGGAATGACTCGCGCGCCCTTGGGCAGGAACACCTTGGCAAGGCCGGTGACGTTCGACATCGCGTCGCCCATCGGCACGATCCGGTCGTCGGTGGGGACGATCGTCACACGCTTCCAGTCGAGCTTCGCCTTGATCAGCCGTTCATAGATCGGGGCAGGGGTGCGACCGCCCGCCAGCGCGATCACCGCCGCGCCGCGCGCGTCGATCGCCGATTCGATGATGAACTGGATATCGCCGGCCAGCGCGTCGGCGAATTCGGCGGGTTCGTCATATTCCCACCATTCGATCTCGGTCATGTGTCTCGTATCCTGCAAAAATCCAACCGGGGGACCGGAACGGGAGCGCGTCAGCCGCTCACTCGTTCCACGTCACCCCATCGCGTTCGGTCAGTGCGACGCTGGCATTCGGTCCCCAGCTTCCCGATGGATAGCCCTTGGGACTGGTCGCATTCGCTTTCCACCCCTCGCGGATCGCGTCGATCCATTGCCACTGCGCCTCCACCTCGTCGCGACGGACGAACAGCGTCGGATCGCCTTCGATCAGGTCGAGCAGCAGCCGCTCATAGGCGATCCGGCGGCGGGTGCCGGCAAAGGCGGTGGTCAGCGACAGGTCGAGCGGCACTTCGCGCAGGCGGATGCCGTCGCGGTCGAGGCCGGGTTCCTTGGCCATCACCAGCAGGCGGACATATTCCTCGGGCTGAAGGCGGATGACCAGCGTGTTGGGCTGCAACCGGCCGCCACGATCGGCAAAGATCGAATGTGGTACCGGCTTGAACTGGATCGAGATTTCCGAGTGGCGATCCTGCATCCGCTTGCCGGTGCGCAGGTAGAAGGGCACGCCCTGCCAGCGCCAGTTGTCGATATGCGCCTTCACCGAGACGAAGGTTTCGGTGTCCGAATCCTTGCCCAGTTCCTCGTCATATCCCCGGACGATCTCGCCCTTCACCGCGCCGGCGTCATATTGGCCGGTGACGGTGTGGGTGTTGACCTCGGCCGCACCGATCGGGCGCAGCGACCGCAGGACCTTGACCTTTTCGTCGCGGATCGAGGTGCCGTCGAACTTGGCGGGCGGCTCCATCGCGATCAGCGCGACCAGTTGCATGACATGGTTCTGGACCATGTCGCGCAGCGCGCCGACCTCGTCATAATAGCCCGCGCGCCCTTCGAGGCCGACCGTCTCCGAAATGGTGATCTGGACATGGTCGATGCCGCGCGCATTCCACACGGGTTCGAACATCGCATTGCCGAACCGCAGCGCCAGAATGTTCTGGACGGTTTCCTTGCCCAGATAATGGTCGATCCGGAAGGTCCGCTCCTCCGGAAAGGCGGCGGCGACCAGATCGTTGATCTCACGGCTCGATTCAAGATCCTTGCCGAGTGGCTTTTCGAGGCTGATGCGGACTTCGGGTCCGGTCAGGCCGGCGCTCTTCAGGCCGGTGATGGTCGGGCCGAACAGCCACGGCGCGGTCGACAGGAAGATCGCGAGGCCGCCCGAAATATCGCCGAGCTTGCGGGCAAGAGCGGCGAAACCGTCGACGTTCGATGCGTCGAGCGGCTGATATTGCAGCCGCGCGAGAAAGCCGTCGATTGCCGCCTCGTCCTTGCGATCGTCGGGCAGGAACTCGTCGAGCGCATGCTTGGCGAAGGCGCGGAAGCCGTCATCGTCATGCTCGTGGCGCGCGGTGCCGGTGATGGTCAGGCCGTTGGGCAACAGGCCATCGGCATGGAGGCCGTAGAGCGAGGGGAGCAGCATCCGTTGCGACAAATCCCCGGTCGCGCCGAACAACAGCAGCTTCCCTACCGCTTGCCTCGTCATGCGTGCTCCTATCTTCAAACTCGGTCCCGCGCGCTCCTAGCAGCCTATTTCGCAAACGCGAAGGCGGCATGGACATGCGACGCGAAACGATTGCGTGAAACGTCCGAATATTAGGTGCAGAAGACTGGCCGCGCTCAGAGCGTCAGGCCCGCCGTCTGGTCGAAACCGGCCATCAGGTTGAAGTTCTGAACCGCCGCACCGGCTGCGCCCTTGCCCAGATTGTCGAGCGTCGCGATCAGCCGGGCCTGACCCGTCTCCATATTACCGAACACGCGCAGCGACAGGCGATCGGTGCCGGCATCGGCCTCGATCGGGATCGCGCTGTCGTCACCGTCGAGGACGCGGACCACCGGCGATTCACGATAGGCCTCGCGCAGCGTCTGTTCGATCGCCGACAGGCTGGGGCGACGGTGGAACGCGAACAGCGGCAACGGGACCTCGACCACCATCCCGCGATAGGTCCGCGCGACCGACGGCTGGAACAGCGGCGGATGGGCGAGGCGGGCGTGACGCTGCATCTCGGGCACGTGCTTGTGCGCGAGCGACAGGCCATAGCCGAGCCATGCGGTATCGGTTTCGCCGTTCTCGAACGCCGCGATCATCGCCTTGCCGCCACCCGAATAGCCTGAGACCGCGTTGACGCTGACCGGCCATTCGTGCGGGATCAGCCCGGCCCGGACCAGCGGCCGCACCAGCGCGAGGAAGCCGGTCGGATAACAGCCCGGATTCGACACGCGCATCGCCGTCGCGATCGTGCCCGGCTGCGATGGCTCCAGCTCGGCCATGCCATAGGTCCAGCCATCGGCGACGCGGTGTGCGGTCGACGCGTCGATCACGCGGGTGCGGTCGTTGTCGATCAGCGACACCGCCTCGCGTGCCGCGTCGTCGGGCAGGCACAGGATGACGAAATCGGCATCGTTCAGCGCCTCGCGCCGCGCCGCCGCGTCCTTGCGACGGGTGTCGTCGAGCGTGATGAAGTCGATCTCGGTCCGGCCCGACAGCCGGTCGGCGATTTCGAGGCCGGTGGTGCCGGCGGCACCGTCGATGAAGACGCGAACGGTCATGCGGGGCGCCTCCGGGCGCGAATGGGGCCGAACCGGTCGAGCGCGGCGACGGGTTCGCACCGCACGACGTCGTCGGCATGGATGACGGTATCGGTATCGACCAGCATTGCGACATGGTCATTAAAGAAGATCAGGTCGCCGCGCTGCAATGGATCGCCGGCCGCCAACGGCGTGCCGATCGTCTCCGCCTGCAAGTCGACGAACCGTGCCGGCGGCGATCCGGCGAGCGACAACGCCAGAAAGATCAGGCCGGCCGCATCGACCCCGTCGCCCGATCGACCGCCGGGCAGGACGGGCACCCCCTTCAGGCGCAGTGCATAGGCAACGGCATCACCCGTTTCGTCCGACAGCGGCAACAGCGTCGTCGCGAGCAGATATCCGCCGTCAACCTCCGCCCATTCGTCGTTCGCAGGAACGGCTGCGACGCGACTGCCCATCGGCAGCGACAGCGGAAGCGGGCGATCGAGCGAACGATCGGCGTACAGGACGGAATTGGCGGTACCGACGACATGCGATGTGTCGTAGGCGTCGACCAGTGCGGCACGCGCCACGAATCCGACGCTACCGTCGACCGGCGAACGTCCCCAGCCATGGGTCGAGGTGAATTCGAGGACGTCGAACGGCTCGCCGGCCAATGCCTGCGATACGACATGTCCCGCGGGAGCGCCGAGAATGGCAGTCACCTGGCCGATGCTGCGTCGTGCCGGTACGGCGTAATGCGGCGCAAAGACCCGGTCGGCGAGGCGGATATCGGCCAGATCGCGGCGGACCGCGTCGATTCGGGAGTCGAGCGCGACCGAACGTTCGCGGAGCGCGAAGCGGCTACGCGCTGACCCGTCGTTGGAAGTCGCCGACGCCGTCGCCACCCATGAACTGCCCGAACTCTGCAAGAAAATTGGCCCCTTCGCTGGTCTGCGCAACGAAGATGTTCCGCTTGTCGGCATCGTCGCGTTGGCGGCGGAGATAGCCGAGCGTACCCAGACGATTCAAGGCGCGCGTTACGACGGGCTTCGATACGTTCAGCGCACGGGCAAGACCGCGCACGGTATGCGGGCCGGGTTGCAGATAGACGATCATCATCAGCGCCATCTGTCGGTTGGTCAGGTCCGGCTCGCCCGAACGGACATAGTCGACCAAGCCGTCCATCCATTTTTTCAGTGGAATAGTTGGAAACATCGCAGCAACCTAACGTCGATACAGGCCGTGAGGCGGGGTCGAAACATGAACGTCGCAGTTGCGCGCTTGGTTTCCCGGTCGATACGATAATGTGACGATCGGGTCGGTGGCGCTCGGTTGATTGGCGGGCCGCGCTCGCCTATGTGGCCCGCTTCGAACCCGCACTCCTTTCTTTCGGAAATGTTCCCCGACCATGTTCACCTTCCTGCTTGTCGTCCATGCGATCATTGCCGCGCTGCTCGTGACGGTGATCCTCATGCAGAAGTCGGAAGGCGGCGGGCTGACCACCGGCGGCAGCCCGTCGGGACTGATGTCGGCACGGGGTGCCGCCGATTTCCTGACGCGGGCGACCGCGGTCCTCGCCGGGCTGTTCATCGCGATGAGCATCGCGCTGGCGGTGATCGCGGCGAATCAAGGGGCTAATTCCATCGATACCTCGCTGGCACGGCCGACGACTCCGCCGCCCGCCGCCAGCGCACCGGCCAATCCGGCGGCCGATCCGATCGGCAACCTGACGGGTGCCGACAACGGTGCGGTCCCGCTGGCCCGCTAAACCACTTTCATCAACCGGTCCGTCGTATTTCGCGGGCGTGGGAGCAATCCCGCGCTTGGCGGCGATGGCGTTCGACGCTAGGCGATATCTCCCATGGCGCGGTATATCTTCATCACCGGCGGCGTGGTCTCGTCGCTCGGCAAGGGCCTCATGGCGGCCTCTCTCGCAGCACTCTTGCAGGCGCGGGGCTACAAGGTCCGCATCCGCAAGTTCGATCCGTATCTGAACGTCGATCCGGGCACGATGTCGCCCTATCAGCATGGCGAAGTCTATGTGACCGACGACGGGGCGGAAACCGACCTCGACCTCGGTCACTATGAACGCTTCACCGGCGTGGCGGCGCATCAGTCGGACAACGTCACCTCGGGCCGCATTTATCAGACGATCATCCAGCGCGAACGGCGTGGCGATTATCTGGGCGCGACGGTGCAGGTCGTCCCGCACGTGACCGACGCGATCAAGGCGTTCGCACAGGCCGATACCGTCGACGACGACGGTCAGGATCTGGATTTCGTATTGTGCGAGATCGGCGGGACGGTCGGCGACATCGAATCGCTGCCGTTCATCGAGGCGATTCGCCAGCTGAAGAACGAACTCGGCCGCGGCCGCTCGATCAGCATCCACGTCACGCTGGTGCCCTATATCGCGGCGGCGGGCGAGCTGAAGACCAAGCCGACACAGCATTCGGTGCGCGAACTGGCGGCGTTGGGCGTACAGCCCGACGTGCTGGTCTGCCGCTGTGAAAAGCCGCTGCCGGCGAGCGAACGGGCGAAGATCGCGTTGTTCTGCAACGTGCCGGCCGCTGCGGTCATTCCCGCCCTCGACGCGTCGAGCATCTATGCGGTGCCCGAGCAATATCATGCCGAGGGGCTCGACGCCGAGGTGCTGCGTGCCTTCGGGATCGAACCGGGCGACGCGCCCGACCTGTCGCGCTGGAGCGAAATCATGGACCGCCTCCAGAATCCCGAAGGCGAAGTCACGATCGGCGTGGTCGGCAAATATGTCGGGCTGCAGGATGCGTACAAGTCGCTCAACGAGGCGCTGGTGCACGGTGGCATCGCCAACCGGGTCAAGGTCAACATCCGCTGGATCGACGCGGAACTGTTCGAGGGCGATCACGACATGGTCGCCGCCGAGCTGGAGCCGTGCCACGCGATCCTCGTTCCCGGCGCGTTCGGCGAGCGGGGGGCCGAAGGCAAGATCGCCAGCGTCCGCTTCGCACGCGAGCGCAAGGTGCCTTACTTCGGGATCTGCTTCGGGATGCAGATGGCCTGTATCGAGGGCGTTCGCACCACCGGTAAGATTCCGGACGCGTCGTCGACCGAATTCGGCCCGACCGATCAGCCGGTGGTCGGCATGATTACCGAATGGATGAGCCCCGAGGGCATCCAGAAGCGCGAATCGGACGGCGATCTGGGCGGCACGATGCGGCTGGGCGCCTATGAAGCGACGCTGACGGGCAATTCGGTCGTCGCGTCGATCTATGGCGGGACGTCGATCAGCGAGCGGCATCGCCATCGCTATGAGGTCAACACCGGCTATCGCGAGATGCTGGAATCTGGCGGGCTGGTGTTCTCCGGCATGTCGCCCGACGGGATGCTGCCCGAAATCGTCGAGCGGCCCGACCATCCATGGTTCGTCGGCGTGCAGTTCCACCCGGAGCTGAAGTCCAAGCCGTTCGATCCGCACCCGCTGTTCGCGAGCTTCGTCGCCGCGGCGGTGAAGCAGTCGCGGCTGGTTTAATTCCACTCGTCCTTCCCGCGAAGGCGGAAATCCATATACGCTGACGTTTGGACGTCGATCACAAGCGTTGCGTTTGTGAATTCTCGCCTGCTCGAGAAGGACGACGTGGCAAGGGGCGTCTCACAAACGCGAACGGGCGCCCGAACCCATCCGGTTCGGACGCCCGCCCCCCGGCGCGCCAGCAAACAGCGCGCCGCAGGTTAGGCGGCGTGTGCCGATTCGTCGCTCCCGGCCGCGTCATTGGCGATGACCGGCTGTTCGGTCGTGCCGCCGATCGCGATGCGGCGCGGCTTCATCGCGTCGGGGATTTCGCGACGCAGGTCGATGGTCAGCAAGCCATCGGCAAGGTCGGCGTTTTCGACGACGATAAAATCGGCCAGTTCGAACCGGCGTTCGAAGCTGCGGTTGGCGATGCCCAGATGCAGGACCGCGCTCTTCTGTGCGTCGGTCTGCTCGGCCTTGCGACCCGACACCACCAGCAGGTTCTGCTGGGCGGTGATGTCCACCTCTTCGCGCTTGAAACCGGCGATCGCCAGCGTGATGCGATAGCGGTCTTCGGCCAGACGTTCGAGATTGAAGGGCGGATAGTTTTCGCCCGTCGTCGCGCGCGCGTTGTTTTCGAGCATGTCGAACAGACGATCGAAGCCGATGGTCGAGCGGCGATAGGGGGTGAAGTCGAAGCTACGCATGTCAAATCCTCCAACAGAAGCGAGTTGAACCGAGCGGCATCCACGAAGCGATGCCGGTTCGCGAACGGCCCGAAAGGCACCGTTCGTGAACCGATATGGTTCGCTGGTAAGGCGCTTCAAGAGGTTTCGCGGAACGACTTTTAAGGCCGTCGCCAATGTGGTGGTTCCACCATTTGGGTGTCGCTGCCTCCGCCGGCGAACCGCTGTCCTACAGCGTCTGCCCATGCCATCATTACGGTCCGGCGGTCCTCCTCCTCGCTATTTGACACCGTACACAGGTCGATCGACGTAACCCGCCAAAACGTGGCGAGTGTGACTTTCGTGACTTTTGAAGCGCAGCTGCCGACCATTCTTTTGATTTTGCGTTCGATCATAACGACTTACGCAGGAAGAGTTCGGCGAGAAGGGAAATGCGACCGGGAGCGGCAGCGGACGCATGTTTCCGGAGACGAGACCCTGAAACGGCAAACGGCCGGGCTGTTGCCAGCCCGGCCGCCTGCGTGACGATCGCTCGTCAGCCCCCTTGGTTGCCACCGCTTCTACGCCCCTTCCCCCCTTCCAGGGCGGAGCCGGTTGGCCTCCCCGAACCGTGGCCTTGCTTGCCTGCGCTTCGTACGATCTTCGATACGGAACCGGACCGAGTCTGTCACCGGCTTTGCGGCAGCTTTGCTACGGTTTTCGTAACCATGTGTCGATTTGGCAACAGCATGGATTGAAGTCGGACCAGCGCCTACCTACAGCCCCTGCAACGCCCCGTTCGAGGGGGCTCCGTTCGAGGACACCGACCGCCCCTATGCTGCTATCGCGTTACGAGCGGATGATCGCCCGCCGCTATCTGTTGCCCGGACGGGGTGAGGCGTTCATCGCGCTGGTCGCATCGATCAGCCTCGTCGCGGTGATGCTGGGCGTCGCCGCGCTGGTCATCGTCATGAGCGTGATGAACGGTTTTCGTGCCGAGCTGTTCGACAAGATCGTCGGGCTGAACGGCCATGCGCTGATCCAGGGATATAACAACCAGCTGCCCGATTGGCGGCGGATCGCGGCGGAGGCGCGGCGGACGCCGGGCGTGACCAGCGCGACGCCGCTGATCGAACAGCCGCTGTTCGCGACCTATAACGGCCGGTCCGAATTCATCCTGATGCGCGGCATGCGGGTCGAGGATATTCGCGACAACCCGACGATCCGCGACAATGTGAAGCAGGGCTCACTGAACGCCGTGACGCCGGGCAGCGGCAATGTCGTGATCGGCAGCCGGCTGGCGATGGCGCTGGGCGTGACGGTCGGCAGCGAGATCACGGTCATCAGTCCGCAGGGGCCGACGACGCCGTTCGGCACGATGATCCGGCAGGTGCCGTACCGCATCGCCGCGATCGTCGAGGTCGGCGTGTATGATTACGACAAGGCGTTCGTCATCATGCCGATCGAGGATGCACAGCAACTGCTGCTGACCGGCGATTCGGTCGGGTCGATCGAACTGGAGACGTCCGACCCCGACGATGTCGACCGCATCCTCGCGCCGCTGCGCCAGAAATTCGTGGCGAGCGCGCAGATCACCGACTGGCGACAACTCAATTCCGAATTGTTCCAGGCGCTGTCGGTCGACCGGATCGTCACCTTCACCGTGCTGTCGATCATCATCCTGATCGCGGTGTTCAATATCCTGTCGTCGCTCATCATGCTGGTCCGCGCCAAGACGCGCGACATCGCTATCCTGCGGACGATGGGGGCGACCCGCGGTGGGTTGCTGCGCATCTTCATGACCGTCGGCACGACGATCGGCGCGCTGGGCGTCGGCGCGGGGCTGCTCCTCGGCTTCGTGTTTCTGACGTTCCGGCAAAAGGTGGTCGAGGGGATCGGTGCGGTGACCGGCGTCGACATCTGGGACCCGACGATGCGCTATCTGACCGAATTGCCGTCGAAGGTCGATCCGGTCGAGGTGGTGACGATCGCGCTGGTCGCTTTGCTCTTCTCGTTCCTTGCCACGCTGTATCCGGCGTTCAAGGCGGCCAATACCGATCCCGTGCAGGTGCTGCGCTATGACTGAGCCCGTTCTCCAGACCCGCGGACTGAAGCGGAGCTTCACGCAAGGGGCGGTGACGATCGACGTGTTGCGCGGGGTCGACCTGACCGTCGCGCCGGGTGAGATCGTCGCGCTGCTGGGGCCATCGGGGTCGGGCAAGTCGACGCTGTTGCAGGCAGTCGGGCTGCTGGAGGGCGGGTTCGAGGGCGAGATCCTCGTCTGCGGCGAGCAGGTTGCGAAGGCCGGTGCCAACCGGCGCACCGTCGTGCGGCGCGACCGGATGGGCTTCATCTATCAGTTCCACCACCTGCTGCCCGATTTCAACGCGCTGGAGAATGTCGTCCTGCCGCAGCTGGTCCGCGGCGGTACGCGTGCGGAGGCGGATACGCGGGCGAGCGAATTGCTGACCGCGCTCGGGCTGGGGCAGCGGCTCGATCACCGGCCGAGCCAGTTGTCGGGTGGCGAACAGCAGCGGGTGGCGGTGGCGCGCGCGCTCGCCAATCGCCCGGCGCTGGTGCTGGCCGATGAGCCGACCGGCAATCTCGACGAGGCGACGGCGGACGTCGTCTTCGCCGAATTCATCCGGCTGGTGCAGGGGCAGGGGTCGGCGGCGCTGGTCGCGACGCACAACGAACGGCTGGCCAGCCGCATGGACCGGGTGGTGCGGCTGCGGGACGGGGTGCTGGTGTGAGCGACCTGTACGATCTGCCGGTGCGGACCGCCGATGGTGCCGAGACGACGCTGGCGGCGTATCGTGGCAAAGTGCTGCTGATCGTCAACGTCGCATCGAAATGCGGGTTCACCCCGCAATATGCCGGGTTGGAGGCGTTGCACCGCACGTTCGGCAAGCAGGGCTTTGCGGTGCTGGGCTTCCCGTGCAACCAGTTCGGCGGGCAGGAACCGGGCGATGCGGCGGAAATCGCGCAATTCTGCTCGCTAACCTACGACGTCAGCTTTCCGGTGTTCGGCAAGGTCGATGTGAACGGAGCCGACGCCGCACCGCTGTTCCGCGCGCTAAAACAGGCTGCCCCCGGCGTGCTGGGTAGCGAAGCGGTGAAGTGGAACTTCACCAAATTCCTGGTCGGGCGCGACGGCCAGGTCACCCGGTTCGCGCCGACGACCAGACCGGAGGACCTGCAAGGCGCGGTGCTGGCGGCGTTGGCGTAACGCTATCCGCCCCGAGCAGGGGTTCGCCTTACGCCGCCTGCTCGCGCCGGTCGTGCAGCGCCCCCATGATCCCGACGATGCCGCCGAACAGGAAGCTGGCACCGAGGATATAGCCCGGCAGGGTCAGCGCCGACCAAGGTACCGTCGTGTAGAGCAGGATCGCCAGCACGATGTTGAGCACACCCAGCAGCAGCATCGGCACCCGAAGCCGCTTGAAGCGGAAGCCGACGAACAACTCCATGATACCGCGCGCGCCGAGCCAGAGGATGATCATCAGCGTCAGCGACAGCGCGCCGCCGACCGGCACCAGCACCATATAGCCACCCGCGACCACCGAAAGCAGCCCGAACAGCAGCGCATAGCCGCGCCCGTTACGCCCGCGAACCGCGGCGATCAGCGACGCCACACCGCCGGCGAGGAACAGGAAGCCGACGATCATCGTCGCAGCCAGCGTCGCGGGGAAGGGGGCGGCAAAGGCGAGGATGCCGACCACGACCGACACGATGCCATAGGCGAGCGACCAGCCCCAGCCGGGGGTGGTGATACGGGGTTCGCGGGCGTGGTCGATCATGGGGTCCTCCTGTTGCCGCAGCGAACGGGCGCGGTTCGTCGTGGTTCCGTGTCCGCTCCACTGGTCGAATCAGCCGGCGATGGTTAGGTGCATCGGATGACGCATTCCGGGTTCGTGCCGCTTCGTATCTTTTCGTCCTACACCATGCTGGAGGGCGCGATCGAACCGAAGGCGATTGCCAAGGTCGCGCGCAAGCTGGGCTTTCCCGCCGCCGGCCTGTCCGATCGCAACGGACTCTATGCCGCAATGGCGTTTTCGGACGCATGCAGGGATCAGGGCGTCCAGCCGGTGGTCGGGACGCTGCTGGCGGTCGCGCGGCCGGGCGGTCTGGAGGGCGTGGAGCCGGAAATCGACTGGCTGCCGCTCTATGCGCAGGACGCGCGCGGCTATGACAATCTGTGCGCGCTGGTGTCGATGGCGCATCTCGACCGGCCGGTCGAGGTTCCCGCGCATGTGCCGATCGATGCGCTGATCGGGCGCAGCGACGGGCTGGTTGCGCTGACCGGCGCAGGCGACGGGGCGCTGGCGCGGCTGTTCGCGGCCGGGCGCGACGACGAAGCGACGGCCTATGCCGACCGGTTGCAGGCACTGTTCGGCGACCGGCTGTATGTCGAGATTGCGCGGCGCGACGATGCGGTCGAGGCCAGGGCCGAGGCACAGTTGCTCGACCTCGCTTATGCCCGCGACCTGCCGCTGGTCGCGACCAATCCATGCTGCTTCGCCGAGGCGGATTTCCACGACGCGCACGACGCCATGCTGTGTATCGCCTCGTCCAGCTATGTCGCGAGCGAGGATCGGCAGCGATCGTCGCCGCAGGCATGGCTGAAGCCCGCAGCGGTGATGCAGGAAATGTTCGCCGACCTGCCCGAGGCGCTGGCGAACACGCTGGTCGTCGCGCAGCGCTGCGCGGTGGCGGCGCCCAAGCGCAAGCCGATCCTGCCCAGCCTTGCCGGTGATCGCGAGGGCGAGGCGCTGAAGCTGCGGGTCGATTCGCGTGCCGGGCTCGTCGATCGCTTGCGCAAGATCGTCGCGCTGGAAGCGGGCATGGTTCAGGCCGAAGTCGCGGTCGATGCGCCCGCGCCGTGGGAAGATGCCCCGACGCCGGCGGCGACGGGCACCATCCCCGAACTGTCCGAGGCCGAGCTGCAAGCGAAGTTTCCGGACTATTTCGAGCGGCTGGACTTCGAACTCGACGTCATCTGCCAGATGGGGTTTCCGGGCTATTTCCTGATCGTCGCCGACTTCATCAAATGGGCGAAGGATCACGACATTCCGGTCGGGCCGGGCCGTGGGTCGGGCGCGGGATCGGCAGTGGCGTGGGCACTGACCATCACCGACCTCGACCCGATCAAGCTGGGGTTGCTGTTCGAACGCTTTCTGAATCCGGAACGCGTGTCGATGCCCGACTTCGACATCGATTTCTGTGAAACGCGGCGCGGCGAGGTCATCCGCTACGTTCAGCAGAAATATGGCCGCGATCAGGTGGCGCAGATCATCACCTTCGGTAAGCTTAAGGCGCGCGCGGTGCTGAAAGATACCGGCCGCGTGTTGCAGATGAGCTATGGGCAGGTCGATCGCCTCGCCAAGCTGGTGCCGAACCATCCGACCGATCCGTGGACGCTCGACCGGGCGATCAACGGCGTATCGGAACTGCACCAGCAATATACCGGCGAGAAGGACGTCCGGCGGCTGCTCGATCTCGCCATGAAGCTGGAGGGATTGCCGCGACACAGCTCGACCCACGCGGCGGGCGTGGTGATCGGCGACCGACCGCTCAGCGAGCTGGTGCCGCTGTACCGCGATCCGCGGTCCGACATGCCGGTCACGCAGTTCGACATGAAATATGTCGAGGGCGCGGGGCTGGTGAAGTTCGACTTTCTGGGCCTCAAAACCCTGTCGGTGCTCAAATTCGCGGTGGAATTGCTGGCGCGGCGGGGGATCGTCGTCGATCTCGACAGCCTGTTGTGGGACGATGTCGCCACCTATGACCTGCTGAAGCGCGGCGACACAGTCGGCGTGTTCCAGCTGGAATCGGAAGGGATGCGACGGACGCTGACCGCGGTGCGGCCCAGCAATTTCGGGGACATCATCGCGCTGGTGTCGCTGTACCGGCCGGGACCGATGGACAACATTCCGTCATTCGGCGCGCGCAAGGCCGGGCGCGAGGAGCTGATCTATCCGCACGACCTGCTCGAACCGATCCTGAAGGAGACCTACGGGATCTTCGTCTATCAGGAGCAGGTGATGCAGGCCGCGCAGATTCTTGCCGGCTATTCGCTTGGCGGCGCCGACATGCTGCGGCGCGCGATGGGCAAGAAGGTCAAGGCGGAGATGGACGCGCAGCGTTCGATCTTCGTGAAGGGCTGTGCCGAGATGAACGGCATCCCAGCGGCCAAAGCCAACGAGCTGTTCGACCTGATCGACAAGTTCGCCGGCTATGGGTTCAACAAGAGTCACGCGGCGGCCTATGCGTTGCTCGCCTATCAGACGGCGTGGCTGAAGGCGCATCACCCGCACGAATTCTATGCGGCGTCGATGGCGTTCGATTATGCGCAGACCGACAAGCTGGCGATCTTCGTCGACGATATGAAGCGGCTGCGCATCGAATGCCTGCCACCCTGCATCAACGCCAGCGACGCGACCTTCGGCGTCGAGGAAACCGGTGGCGACCTTGCGGTGCGCTATGCGCTGTCGGCGCTGAAGGGCGTCGGTGAGCGGGCGATGGAGCTGATGGTCGAGGAGCGGGCGGCGAAGGGGCCGTACAAGTCGCTCGACGATTTCGCGACGCGGGTCGACCCCAAGCTGCTGAACAAGCGGCAGATCGAGACGCTGGCGGCGGCCGGTGCGTTCGACTGTATCGCGCTCGACCGGGCCGGGGTCCATGCGCTGGCCGACACCCTGATGGCGACGGCGCAGCGGACCGAGGCGAACCGGTCGAGCGGGCAGGGCGGCCTGTTCGGCGAAGCGAGCGGCGCGACCGAGGCGGCGATCCGGATGCCCGACGTTCATTGGTCGCTGACGCAGGCGATCGCGGCGGAGAAGGACGCGTTCGGCTTCTATTTCTCGGCGCACCCGCTCGATCGCTACGCCCATCTCGCCAGTGCACATGGCGCGCGCAAAATCGCCGATCTGGCCGACACGCCCGTGCCGGAGGGTGGCCGGGTCGGTGCAACGGTGGCGGCACTGGTCGAGGATGCGCGCTGGCGGACCTCGGCACGCGGCAAGCGGTACATGATGGCCACGCTGTCCGATGCGACGGGGCAGGTGCCGGTGACGTGCTTCGATGAGGGGCCGGCGAACGATCTGGAAGCCGCCGGCAAGGTCGGCGGATGCGGCCTGTTCACGCTCGAACTCGATCGCCGCGCGGGGGATGAAAGCGCGCGGGCGACGGTCAAGTCGCTCAAACCGTTCGACCTGATCGCCCGTGACGTCCGGCTGCGGCTGGATCTGACCATTGACGATGCCGCCGCGTATCCGGCACTGGCGGGACTCGTCATGGGCGAGCGCGGCGGCCGTGGCGAAATCTGGGTGTCGATCCCCGCCATTGATGGAATCGAAGCTCGGGTATGCCTGGGCCGTGATTTCCAGCTGGATGGCGAGCTTGCCGAACGGGTCGGCAGGCTGCAAGGTGTCGCCAGCGCGGCGTTCGATACGGTGAAGCCATCGATCGCTGCCGTCGGATAGGGGCGGTACGGCCCCGTTCGCGAAGGAGAGTGCGCGTGCTGGGCGGAATGCAGGATTTCGAACTTCGAGTACCCCGGTTGCTCGACCATGCCGAGCGTGAGCATGGGGGTCGCGAGATCGTCACCCGCTGGGCGAACGGCAGCGAGACGCGGACGAACTGGGCGGGCATCGCGCACGATGCGCGGCGGTTGGCGCAAGCGCTGGAACGGCTGGGCATCCGGCCCGGCGACCGCGTAGCGACGATGGCGATGAACCACGCCCATCACCTGATCGCGTGGTATGGCGTGATCGGCATGGGTGGCATCATCCACACCATCAACCCGCGACTGTTCGACGACCAACTGGCCTATATCGCCGACCACGCCGGCGATCGGGTGCTGCTCTACGACGCAGTGTTCGCGCCGATCATCGAACGGATGAAGCCGCGCCTGTCCGGTATCGACCATTTCATCGTGATGGACGGTGATGGGCCGGACTCCTTCGCCACGCTGATCGCGCCCGAGACCGGCGACTATGCATGGGTCGAGGGCGACGAGCGCGACCATTGCATGATCTGCTATACCAGTGGCACGACCGGCGATCCGAAGGGCGTGATCTATTCGCACCGCTCGAACGTGCTGCACGCCATCGCCGAGTTGCAGCCCGACGAATTCGATCTGTCGCAGCGGGCGGTGTGCCTGCCGGTGGTGCCGATGTTCCATGCGGTCGGCTGGGGCCTGCCCTTTGCCGCGCCGGCGGTGGGGGCCAAGGTCGTGTTCTCGGCGGTCAACGAACCCGCCGTGCTGTGCGACCTGATGAACCGCGAACGGGTGACGCATTCGGCGGGCGTGCCGACCGTCTGGTTTGCGATGTTTCAGTATATGGACGCGACCGGCGCCGCGCCCGAACATCTGCAGGTCGTGACGATCGGCGGATCGGCGGCCCCGCGCGCGATGATCGAACGGATCATGCGGATGGGCGTCCGCGTCAACCATGCGTGGGGCATGACCGAAACCTCGCCGATCGGCACGATGGGCGCGGCCGGCGCGGACTGGGACGACCTCAGCTTCGACCAGCGCGTCGATCAGGTATGCCGACAGGGCAAGGTGCCGTTCGGCGTCGAACTGCGCACGGTCGATGAAGCGGGCGCGGTGCTGCCGCGTGATGGCGAGACGTCGGGCCAGTTGCAGGTGCGCGGCCCATGGGTGCTCAAACGCTATTTCCGCGACGAAAGCGGCGATGCGCTGACCCCCGATGGCTGGTTCGACACCGGCGACGTGGCGATGCTGCACCCCGACGGCACGATGCAGATTACCGACCGTGCAAAGGACGTTATTAAATCCGGCGGCGAATGGATCAGCTCGGTCGATCTGGAAAATGCCGCGGTCGGATGTCCCGGCGTGGCGGAGGCGGCGGCGATCGGCGTGCCGCATCCGCGCTGGGACGAACGGCCGGTGCTGCTGGTGGTCAAGCGGCCGGGCGCGGAGGTGACGGCCGAAGCGGTGCTGGCGCATCTGGCGACGAAGGTTGCCAAATGGTGGCTGCCCGACCGCGTGATCTTCGTCGACGCGTTGCCGCACAGTGCGACGGGGAAGTTGAGGAAGACGGCGTTGCGGGAGCAATATCGGGACGTGTTGGTCGGTACGTGAGCTGATCTACATAACGTGCCGTCGATCGGTATTCAATCTAGGCCGTCCGATACAACTGATCGCGGTATTCCATGATAAAACGGTGAACGTACATAGTGGATGTTGCCTTAGTATTGTCGGTATAAAACCAGTCGTCAAACGCGTCTGCCTCGACAGTTGGCGGATCGATGAAATCAAAAAAGCGTTCTCCGCCACTTTTTAATTCTCCTGACGCTACCGCTATCTGATATTTAAGTTCGATTTGCCATTCTGCGTCATGGCGTGCTTCGACAATCGCAATATCCCTCGCCGTTGTCGGTTGCCACCACCGCTTATGTTTGCGTGCGAGGTGACGGATCAATCGCTTGCGACTTGCGCGCCATTTTTCAGGATCATCGCTGAACGGAACCGGTTGCTGCCGCTCGGGTTCGGTTGCGTCACCGGCCTGTTCCGTCATTGCACGGCGAAACCGCTTGCGTAGCTCCGGCCACTCCAGAGTGTCGACCGCAGCGACGCCCAAGGCAAGGTCCTGAGCGTAATTATCGCAAAACTGAACGAAGCCGCCGTTACTTACCTGCCCCACGATATCGGACCACATCATGAGTGTGCGCTGTGCTGGCGTAAGCAAAAGGTTTCCGGGATGGCCGTAGGTGTTCCATCCTTCGATGGTCATGACGGCCGGGACATGGATCAGTCCTTCCCCTGTCATCCACCATCGTTCGTCTGCATAGGATGCAGATTGTTCGAATTCATCATCGGTCATTACTGGGCGGCTGTCGGTCATGTTTGCTCGAAACTGACTGGTTGTAAGTTATCGACGTATCTGCGGACCTACTAAAAGTCTTCCCATGAGTTGGACTGCCCGCTTACGAGTGTCCCTGTTTGAAAACATCACCGACCGATGGGTAATCAAGCCCCCGTTTGGCGCTACACGGAACGTGTCGTTCAAACCACCGGATCGTCAAACAATCCCGTCATCACCGTCGACGCATAGAAGCCCACCGCCCGTTCGCGCGGCATCGTCGCTGCCCAGTTACGCATGTCGAACGCGGCGTTTTGCAACGCCATCACCGCCTGTGCCGCGATCAGCGGGTCGACCGCGCGCAGCGAGCCTTCGGCGATGCCGTCGCTGATCGTGCCGGCGAAGCGGCGGGCGATGCGGTTGGAGCGGTCGACCATCGCCTGTCGTACGGTCAGCGGCAGTCCGGATAGGGCGGTGGTGCGCAACAACGGCCCCTGGTCCGTGAACTGTGCGTCGACCAGCAGCGCAAGCGTGCTCGACAGGCGCTGCCAATGGCTGCCGCCGGCGTGATCGGCGGCACGCTGGGCCGCGCTGATCGTGTCGAAGCTGCGGCGATAACAGGCGATGACAAGATCGTCCTTGGCATCGAGATGGTGGTAGAACGACCCCTTGGTCACGTTCAGTTCGGACGCGATCCGCTGGACCGAGGCACCGCGATAGCCGAGTTCGTTGATGAGCCGGGTGGCCGCGCGCAGAAAGGCGTCGCGCGCCGGTTCGGCATCGGCCTGTTCTGGGGCAAGCGGTCGCGGTGCCCAGCGCTGGCCGGGGCCGGCCATGCCGTGCAGGAACACGTCCATCAGTCGCGCTTCGACCCGGTCATATTGGTCGGGTTCGTAACGATCGAGCCAGACGGTCAACCAGAAGCAGTTTTCAAGCAGGACATGGGCGCGGGCGCTGAAGATATCCTTGGCGGTGCGGTCGGCGGGGTCGCCCCACAGGGTGCGCGTCTTGCGAAAGACGTCGCGCCAGCCGGACAGGAGGCGTGCCTTGAACGGGTCCTCCATCGCGCGCAGGTCGGACAGCATCGCGACGGGGCGTTCCTCGCCCGCTTCGATCCGGCGCTGCCGGTCGAAATGGACGCCCAAAAACTTTGCGACGCGGGCCTGCGGGGTGGGTTCGCGGAGCGCTTCGTCCAGCGTCGCCTGTAGCCAGTCGAGCGTATGGTCGAAGGCGGCGGCGGNAACGTCGGCAAAGGTCATGCCCTTGGCACTGGCTTCGTTGATCGCTTCCGCTGCCGCCGCAAGGATCGCGTCGCGTTTGGCGCGGTAGCGTTTGGTGGCCCCGTTCGTCGTCGTCATGGAAGCGACCCTAGCAGAACGGGTGTGGAGCCCAAGCCCAATTTTCGCTCTAGTACGCGACGTCATCGGCGCTTTACCGAATATGCGGTATGGCCTAAATCAATAAAAAAGGTTGCAGCGGGAGACGGATGTTGGACTTTTCGCTAAGCGAGCGCGAAACCCATTGGCGCGACCGGGTCACCGCGTTTTTGGCCGAGCATGTCGCTCCTGCCGACCATGACTATCATGTGGAAGTTGCGAGCGGTGATCGCTGGGCACCGGTGGCGATGCTGGAACCGCTGAAGGAACGGGCGCGGGCGGCGGGGCTGTGGAACCTGTTCATGCCGCCGCATTCGGGCGCGCCGATGGTCGATGACAGCTTTGCGTTCGAGGGTACGCAGTTGTCCAACCTCGAATATGCGCTGTGTGCCGAGGCGATGGGGCGGTGGCACTGGGCGAGCGAGGTGTTCAACTGTTCGGCTCCCGACACCGGCAATATGGAGGTGCTGCATCGCTACGGCACGCGTGAGCAGAAGGAGGCATGGCTGCGGCCGTTGATGGACGGGACGATCCGGTCGGCGTTCCTGATGACCGAACCGGCGGTGGCGTCGTCGGATGCGACCAATATCGAGACGCGGATCGTGCGCGACGGCGACGATTATGTGATCGACGGGCGCAAATGGTGGTCGTCTGGGACCGGCGATCCGCGCTGCAAGGTCGCGATCGTGATGGGCAAGACCGACCCGAACGCGCCGCGCTACCAGCAGCAGAGCATGATCCTGGTGCCGATGGATGCCCCCGGCGTGCGGATCGAGCGGATGTTGCCGGTCTATGGCTATGACCATGCCCCGCACGGGCATGGCGAGGTGGTGCTGGACAAGGTGCGGGTACCGGCGAGCAACCTGCTGCTGGGCGAGGGACGTGGGTTCGAGATCGCGCAGGGCCGGCTGGGGCCGGGGCGTATCCATCACTGCATGCGCACGATCGGCGTTGCGGAGATGGCGCTGGAGGCGATGGCGACGCGGCTGCAATCGCGCGTCGCGTTCGGGAAAAGGATCGCCGAACAGTCGATTTGGGAACAACGGGTCGCGCGGGCGCGGATCGATATCGAGATGACGCGGCTGCTGTGCCTGAAGGCCGCCGACATGATGGATCGCTCTGGGAACAAGGCGGCGCAGGGCGAGATCGCGATGATCAAGGTGCAGGCGCCGACCATGGCGCTGGCGATCCTCGACGATGCGATCCAGGCGCATGGCGGCGGCGGCGTGTCGGAGGACTTTCCGCTGGCCGCCGCATGGGCCGGGGTCCGCACGCTGCGTTTCGCCGATGGGCCGGACGAGGTGCACAACCGCGCGATCGCCCGCGCCGAGTTCGCGAGGGTGTCCGGTGGGCGGTGACGTCGACCTCGATCTCGACCGGCTGACGCCGTGGCTGGCGGCGACGGTCGGGGACGGGCCGGTCGCGGTGACGCGCTATTCGGGCGGGCAGAGCAATCCGACCTACCGGGTCGATGCGGCGCGCGGGTCCTATGTCCTGCGCCGCAAGCCGTTCGGGGTGTTGTTGCCCAGCGCGCATGCGATCGAGCGCGAATATCGATTGATCGCGGCACTGCACCCCACCGGCTATCCGGTACCGCGGCCGATCGCGCTGTGCGAGGATGCGGGGGTGATCGGCGCGCCCTTCTATCTGATGGAGCGGGTCGCGGGGCGGACGATCTGGAATGGTGCGATGCCCGACCTGTCGCCCGACGAACGGCGCGCGCATTACTGGGCGATGGTTGATGCGCTGGCGGCGCTGCACGCTATCGATCCGGTAACGGTCGGCCTTGGCGATTACGGCAAGCCGGGCAATTATTTCGAGCGGCAGGTGGCGCGCTGGACCCGGCAATATCGGGCGAGCCAGACCGACGATCTGGCGGATGTCGAGCGGCTGATCGAATGGCTGCCGTGCACGGTGCCGGCGCAGGAGCGGGTGGCGATCGTCCATGGCGACTACCGGATCGACAATCTGATCTTCGCCGAAGACAGCGTACGCGTCGCGGCGGTGCTCGACTGGGAGTTGTCGACGCTGGGCGATCCGCTGGCCGATTTCACCTATCTGCTGATGAACTGGATGACGCCGCCCGATGGTCGGTCGGGCATTGCTGGATTGAGCGGCGGCGACAGCGGCATTCCGGCGATGGAAGAGGTCGTGACGCGCTATTGCGCGGCGACCGGGCGGGACGGGGTGCCGGGGCTGGACTGGTATTTCGCCTATAACCTCTTCCGCCTGACCGGGATCGTGCAGGGGATCAAGCAGCGGGTGCGCGACGGCAACGCGTCGAGCGCGCAGGCGGCGCGGATGGCCGAGCGGGTACCCGAACTGGCAGCGGCGGCATGGCGGTTTGCGGAACAGGCGGGGGCATGATGCGGTTTGCGGGCAGGTCGGTGCTGGTCACGGGTGCCGGATCGGGGATCGGGCGGGCCTGTGCGCTGGCTTTCGCGCGGGAAGGCGCGGGGGTGGTTTGTGGCGACCGGTCCGATGCCGGGGCGACGGTGGCGCTGATCGAGGCGGCGGGCGGTCGGGCGGTGGCCTGTACGATGGATGCAGGCGCGGACGAGGATGTCGCAGGTGCGGTGGCGTTGGCGGTCGGACGCTTCGGCGGGATCGATATCGTTCATGCCAATGCGGGCATTTCGGGCGGACTGGCCGGGCTACTCGAGCAATCCGCCGATGACTGGGCGGAGATATTGCGGGTCAATCTGATCGGCCCGTTTCTCGCAATCCGTCACGCCGCACCGGTGATGGCGGCGGCGGGCGGCGGGGCGATCGTATGTACCGCCAGCGTCGCCGGGCTGCGGTCGGGCGCGGGCGGCGCTGCCTATTCGGCGTCGAAGGCGGGCGTCATCAATCTGGTCCAGACCGCCGCGCAGCAATTGTCAGGATCGGGTGTGCGCGTGAATGCGGTATGTCCGGGCCTGATAGAGACCGAAATGACGGCAATGGTCTATGACCACGCTCGCCAGTCGGGGAAGGAGGGGCGGATCGGTCGGCTGAACCCCTTGCGCCGCGGCGGCGAGGTTGAGGAGGTCGCCAATGTCGTCCTGTTCCTTGCGTCCGCCGAGGCCAGTTACGTCAACGGACAGGCGTGGGCGGTCGATGGCGGGCTGTCGTCGAGCCATCCGTTCACCCGGCAGGACTATGGGCGTACCGCCGTATAAGTCCCCGGAACGAATAACCTCCCCCGCACTTGTCGACATGAAGACAAGGGAGTTCCTGCAGATGACCGACATGCTGAAACCGCCGGTGCGCTACACCGCCGCACTCGAAACACCGGAGGCGGACGAGGCGGCGACGGTTGCCGAGATGGAGCAGGCGTTCGATACGATCCTCACGACCACCTCTGCGGATTACGGCAAAGCGGTGCGCGCGGTCCATGCCAAGTCGCACGGCATTCTGAAGGCCGAACTGAGCGTGCATGACGATCTGCCGCCCGAGCTCGCGCAGGGGCTGTTCGCGAAGCCCGGCGTTTATCCGGTGTGGATGCGGTTTTCGACGAATCCCGGCGACATCCTCGACGACGCGATCGGTTTGCCGCGCGGGCTGGCGTGGAAGGTGATGGAGGTCGAGGGCGAACGTCTGGCCGGAGCCGGCGGGCGGACACAGGACTTCGTGATGGTCAACGCGCCCGCCTTTGCCGCGCCGACGCCCGCGAAGTTCGCCAGCAACCTGAAACTGCTCGCCAGGACGACCGACAAGGCGGAATGGGCGAAGAAGGCGCTGTCCTATGTCTTGCGCGGGGCCGAGGCGGCGTTGGAGGCGGTCGGGAGCGAGAGTACGTTGTTGAAGACGATGGGCGGGTCGAAGAACGTGCATCCGCTGGGTGAGACCTATTTCTCGGCCACGCCGTTCCGTCACGGTTCCTATGTCGCCAAATATCAGGTGGTGCCGGTGTCGCCCGATGTGACCGCGCTGACCGATGTCGTGGTCGATACCAGCGGGCGTCCGAATGCGATCCGGGAAGATTTGCAGGCGTCGGCGGCGAAGGTGCGCGGCGAATGGGACGTGCGGGTGCAGCTGCTGCGCGATCCCGAAACCCAGCCGATCGAGGATGCGGCAACGCCATGGCCGGAGGATGTCAGCCCGTATCTGACCGTCGCGACGTTGCGCTGCGAGCCGCAGGATAGCTGGTCGGCGGACAAGGTTGCCGAGGTCGATGAGGGGCTACGGTTCAGCGTCTGGACCGGGCTGGCCGCACATCAGCCGCTGGGTGGGGTGAACCGGGTGCGCAAGCCGGTCTACGACCATTCGGCGCAGTATCGCGCGCGGTTCAATGGGTGTCCGTTGCACGAGCCGGGGTGAGGCTTTCCGTAGCCAACTATACCCCCGCCTTCGTACGGGAATGCCGGGGGAGGTGGACGGCGCCTATCCCCGCACCCGAACCAGCCCTTCCTGCGCCACGCTCGCCACCAGTCGCCCGTCGCGGGCAAAGATGCGGCCACGGTTGAAGCCGCGGGCGTGCCCGGCCCATGGGCTGTCGGTGACGTAGAGCAGCCAGTCGTCAGCGCGGAACGGTTCGTGCAGCCACAGTGCGTGATCGAGGCTTGCGGTCTGGACCCGATCCATCATCCAGTGAATGCCGTGTGGCAGCATACAGGTGCCGAGCAGCATCATGTCGCTGGCATAGGCGAGGACTGCACGGTGGAGCGTCGCGTCGTCGCCGAGCGGCGCGACCGCGCGGAACCAGCCATGCTGGATCGGTGTGCGCGGCGTCGGGTCGGTCAGGTGATCGGCCTCGACCGGACGGATTTCGATCGGGCGGGCGCGCAGGAACAGCCGGTGGAACTTGTCGGGGATACGGTCCTGCATCGCCAGCCGGAGGTCGCGATCGGAGCGTAATGCCTCGGGCGGGGGAACGTCGGGCATCGCGTCCTGATGCATCATGCCGTCCCCGGGCAACTGAAACGACGCCGCCATGTTCAGGATCGCCTGTCCGCGCTGCATCGCGATCACGCGGGCATTGGCAAAACTGCGTCCGGCGAAGTCGCGGACGACGCGGTAGAGGATCGGATGCTCCTCATCGCCCGCCCGCAGGAAATAGGCGTGGAGCGAGTGCGCGATCTTCGCCCCGCCGATCGAGCGTTGCGCCGCTTGCAAGGCCTGCCCGATCACCTGTCCGCCGAACACCCGGCCGACACCGCCAGGATTGCGCGCGCCGCGATACAGGTCGGTGTCGATCTCCTCGATATCGAGCAGCGCGACCAGTCCCGCGACCAGATCGGCGGGCGTCGGCTCCATCAATAGCCTCCGATCCGGGCTATGCGGTCGCTGTGATAGCCGATATCGCCGTACATCTCGGTCAGGACGCGGGCGCGCTTCATGAAGAAACCGATATCGGCATCGTCGGTCATGCCGATGCCGCCATGCATCTGCACCGCTTCCTGCACCGCCAGCGTCGACGCCATGCCCGCCATCGCCTTCGCGACTGAAACGGCGGCGTCGGCATCCGCCGCACCTTCGTCCAATAGTTGCTGCGCCTTCAGCACCGCCGCGCGCGCGACTTCGAGTTCGGAATAGAGGTGCGCGGCGCGGTGTTGCAGCGCCTGAAAACTGCCGATGGTCTGGCCGAACTGCTTGCGCTGCCGCAGATAGTCGAGCGTCCGCGTCGCCACGCCGTCACCGACGCCGAGCGATTCCGCTGCCGCCCCGGTCCGCGCGGCGGCGAGCAGGCGGTCGAGTGCGCCGCGACCATCGTCGACCGTGCCGACCACCGCGTCGCCATCGATTTCGACATGGTCGAAGGTCAGGCGGGCGGCGATGCTGCTGTCGGTAAGGCGGCGGGGATCGGCGGAGAGGCCGAGGGTATCGGCGGGGAAGGCGAACAGCGTCAGTCCCTCCGCATCGCGATCGCTGCCAGCGGTGCGGGCGATGACGAGGATCAGGTCGGCGACATGGCCGTGAGTGACGAACTGCTTGGTGCCGACCAGGCGAAAGCCGTTGCCCGATCGCTCGGCGCGCATCGCAACGGCATCGCCATGCTTCGCGCGTTCGTCGATCGCCAACGCCGCGACGGTTTCGCCCGCGGCGATGCGCGGCAGCCAGCGTTCGCCGGCACTCGTCCCCGACAGCGCGGCGACGGCGGCGACCGACGTGGTGAGGAAGGGCGAGGGCGACAGGTTGCGGCCGATCTCCTCCAGCACGATGCCGGCCTCGACATGGCCGAGGCCGAGGCCGCCCGTGCTTTCGGGCACCATCATGCCGGTAAAGCCCATCTCGGCAAACTTCGCCCACAGGCCGCGATCGAAGCCGGTTGGGTTGTCGGCGTCGCGCAACGCCCGCAAATGGGCAACGGGCGCGGCTTCGCCCAGAAACTCGCAGGCGGTGTCGGCCAGCATCGTCTGATCGTCGTTCAGAAACAGGGGCATGGAGGGTGTTCCTGACAGTTATCGCAGCGGCAGGTCGAGGATGCGGCGGGCGATGATGTTGAGCTGGATTTCGGACGTGCCGCCCTCGATCGAGTTCGCCTTGGTCCGCAGCCAGGCGCGCGCCGCCGCGCCGTTGTCGCTTTCGGCGCTTTCCCATTCGAGCGCGTCCGATCCGCCCGATGCCATCAGCAGTTCGTGGCGCGCCTTGTTCAACTCGGTGCCGACATATTTCATCATGCTCGGCTGCGCGGGATGCGCGCGACCGGCCTTCAACTCGTCGCGGAAACGTTCCGACATGGCGGTAAACGCGCGGGCGCGGACGTCGAAGGTCGCGATGGCGGACCGCAGCATCGGGTCGGCCAAACGGCCGGCATCGTCGGTGCCGATCGTCTCGAGCGCCTTCGCAATCAATGGGCCGTTGCCGGTGCCGCCCATGCCCGAAATCATTTCCCGCTCATGGCCGAGCAGATATTTGGCCACGTCCCAACCCTTGTTCAGGTCGCCGACCAGATTGGTCTTCGGCACGCGGACATCGTCGAAGAAGGTTTCGCAGAAGGGCGAGTTGCCCGAGATCAGCTTGATCGGGCGGGTGGTGATGCCGGGCGATGCCATGTCGAACAGCAGGAAGCTGATTCCACCCTGCTTGGTCGAACGGTCGGTGCGGACGAGGCAGAAGATCCAGTCGGCCTTGTCGGCATAGCTGGTCCACACCTTTTGCCCGTTGACGATGAAGTCGTCGCCGTCGGCAACCGCGCTGGTTTGCAGCCCGGCGAGGTCGGAACCGGCGCCGGGTTCGCTATAGCCCTGACACCAGCGGATTTCGCCGCGCGCGATCTTCGGCAGATGCGCCTGCTTCTGTTCCTCGGTCCCGTATTTCAGCAGCGCGGGGCCAAGCATCGAAATGCCGAACGAATAGAGCGGATTGCGTGCGCCTATTGCCGTCATTTCTTCGCGCAATATCTTGGCCTCGGCCGGCGACAGGCCGCCGCCGCCATAGGCGGTCGGCCAGTCGGGCACCGTCCAGCCGCGCTCCGCCATCCGGTCCAGCCACAGCTTCTGATCGGGATTGGCATAGGTCGGATTGCGGCCACCCCATGTCACGTCCTTGTCGGAACGGACCGGTTCACGCATCGATGGCGGACAATTCGCCTCCAGCCATGCGCGGGTGTCGGCGCGGAACGCGGCGAGGTCGGTCACTTGTTGAACCGCCCGCCGGTCTCCGCCTTTTCGCGCAGCAGCGGCGCGACGTCGAAGCCGTGCTTTTCGAGGCCCGCGACGATCTTCTTCGCGCCCTCGATATCGGCCCAGAACATCGGCCCGCCGCGATAGGGCGGCCAGCCATAGCCATAGATCCAGACCACATCGATATCGGACGCGCGCTGTGCCTTGCCTTCCGACAGGATCTTCGCGCCTTCGTTGACGATCGGGTAGAGGGTCCGTTCGACGATCTCCTCATCGGTGATCTCGCGCTGCGGGGTGTCGGTCTTGGTACGGAAATCGTCGATGATCTCGGCGACGCGGGCGCTGTTCGATGCCTGCCGCTTGTCGTCGTAATCGTAGAAGCCCGCACCCTTTTTCTGGCCCCAGCGACCCTCGGCGGCGAGGGCATCGCGGATATTCTCGATCCGGCTGGGATCACGATGCCAGCCGATATCGACGCCGGCCAGGTCGGCCATCTGGAACGGACCCATCGGCATGCCGAACTCGACATGGACGCGGTCGACCTGTTCGGGGGTCGCACCCTCCATCAGCAGTTTCATCGCCTCGACCTGCCGCGGTTCCAGCATCCGGTTGCCGATGAAACCGTGGCAGACGCCGGCCACGACCGCGACCTTGCGGATCTTCTTCGACAGCGCCATCGCCGTTGCCAGCACATCGTCGGCGGTCGCGTCGCCACGGACGATCTCCAGCAGCTTCATGATGTTGGCGGGCGAAAAGAAGTGCAGGCCGAGCACGTCCTGCGGCCGCTTGGTCGCGGCGGCAATGACGTTGACGTCGAGATAGCTGGTGTTCGACGCGAGGATCGCGCCGGGTTTGCAAATGGCGTCGAGCTTGCCGAAAATGTCCTGCTTGACCGACATTTCCTCATACACCGCCTCGATCACCAGATCGACCTCGTTAAGGTCGTCCATCGAGAGCGTGGGGGTCAGCAGACCCATCGCCTGCTCGACCTGCTCGGGCTTCATCCGACCCTTGGCGGCGGTCGCCTCGTAATTCTTGCGGATGATGCCGACGCCGCGGTCGAGCGCGTCCCGCTGCATCTCGACGATGGTGACGGGCACGCCCGCCGACAGGAAGTTCATGGCGATGCCGCCGCCCATCGTGCCCGCGCCGATCACGCCGATGCGCTGGATCGGGCGTAGCGCAATGTCGTCGGCGATGCCGTCGATCTTCGATGCCTTGCGCTCGGCGAAGAAGATGTGCCGCTGTGCCGCCGACTGGACGGAGAACATCAGCTTCATAAACTGCTGCCGCTCAAACGCGATCCCCTCGGCAAAGGGCGTCTCGCTGGCCTTCACGACGCAGGCGATGTTGGCGGCGGGCGCTTCGTAGCCGCGGAAGCGCCGGGCATTGGCCTTTTCGAAGGCGGCGACTGCTTCGGGGTCGGGCGAAACCGACTTTTCGGAGGTGCGGGGCAGGGGGCGGATGTCGGCGACTTCGCGGGCGAAGGCGATGGCTTCCTCCAGCAGATTGCCTTCGGTGGCGAGGCGGTCGACGATGCCGGCGTCTTTCGCCTTGCCCGCCGGGATCGGATCGCCCTTCGCCACCAGTTCGAGCGCGACCGCGACACCGGCGAGGCGCGGCAGGCGCTGCGTGCCGCCCGCACCGGGCAGCAGGCCGAGCTTCACCTCGGGCGTGCCAAGCTTCGCGCTGGGGACGGCGATGCGGTAATGGCTGCCGATGGCGACCTCGCACCCCCCGCCCAGCGCCGTGCCGTGGATCGCGGCAACGACCGGCTTGTCCGACGCCTCGATCATGTCGACCAGTTGTGGCAGCAGCGGTTCGACCGGCGGCTTGGTGAATTCGGTGATGTCGGCCCCGGCGAAGAAGGTTCTGCCGGCGCACGCGATGACGATGGCACGGACCGAATCGTCGGCCGCCGCTTCCTCAATCGCGGCCTTCAGTCCCAGCCGGACCGAAGCCGACAATGCGTTGACCGGCGGGTTGTCGGCCATCGCCACCAGGATGTCGCCATGACGTTCGGTGTGTACGGACATGTTCGGCCCTTCTCCAGCTTCTGCCATACCGGTAATTCTAAACCGGTAAGCGTTTGCCGCATTCTATTGCCTTTGCGGAATGGATAATCAATAACAACCTGCATGGAGGCGATCGATCGGGCAAACCCGATATTCTAGGGTCGGCGAACAGGAGCGGTGTCTTGCAGGCAGGCGAAGCGACGATTTCCATCGGGGCCGACTGGCCGCGCATGTCGATGGCGCAAGTACAGGCCGCGCTGACCGCGCCGGGTGCCCCGTTCGAAATGGCGACCGAGACGATCCGGGGCGTGCCGACGCGAATCTGGAAGAACGCTCCGGCAACCCTTGCACAACTGATTGCTTTCTCCCGTAGTCATGGCGAGCGGCTGGCGACGATCCATGAGGATCAGCGGGTAACGTTCGACGCGCAGTTTCGCGCGATCGCGACGCTGGCCAGGCATTTGCAGGACAGCGGGATCGGCAAGGGCGACCGGGTCGCGCTGGCGATGCGCAACATGCCCGAATGGCCGGTCGCATTCTTTGCGATCGTCGCGATCGGCGCGATCTGCGTGCCGCTGAACGCATGGTGGACGCCGCAGGAACTGGCGTTCGGGGTCGGCGATTCGGGGGCCAAGATGCTGATCGTGGATCGGCAGCGGCACGAACGGATCGGCAACGATTATGCGGCGATGCCGGGGCTGGAAACCGTCATCGTGGCACGGGCACGCACGCCGCTGATGGCACCGGCGCGAGCGCTGGAGGCCGTGATCGGCGGTTGCGCGGACTATGCGGCGCTGCCCGACGTCGCGCTGCCCAGCGTCGTGATCGCACCCGACGACGATGCGACGATCTTTTATACCAGCGGCACGACGGGCAAGCCCAAGGGCGCGCTCGGTACGCATCGCAACCTTGCGACCAACGTTTATTCCAGCGCGTATATCGCCGCGCGGGCGCAGCTTCGCCGGGGCGAGATGCCGCCGCCCGTACCCCAGCCCAAGGTCGGGTTGCTCGTCATCCCGTTCTTCCACGTCACCGCGTGCAGCGCGTCGCTGATGGGGGCGATGGCGAGCGGGACGACGCTGGTGCTGATGCGTAAATGGGACACCGCGCAGGCGCTGGCCCTGATCGAACGCGAGCGGGTACAGGTAACCGGCGGGGTGCCGACGATTGCGTGGCAGTTGCTGGAGCATCCCGACCGGGAGCGATACGACCTGTCGTCGCTGGAAATCATCCAATATGGCGGCGCGCCGTCCGCGTCTGATCTGGTGCGGCGTATCCATGAGGTGTTCGGCGCGATGCCCGGCAATGGCTGGGGCATGACCGAGACGATGGCGACGGTCACCCAGCATAGCGCCGAGGACTATCTGAACCGCCCGACCAGTTGCGGCCCGCCGGTACCGGTCGCCGATCTGAAGATCATGGCACCCGACGCGCCAATCGAATTGCCGGTGGGTGGGGTCGGCGAGTTATGGGCGCGCGGGCCGATGATCGTGAAAGGCTATTGGAACTGTCCGGAGGCGACCGCGGAGACGTTCGTCGATGGCTGGGTACGTACCGGTGATCTGGCGCGGCTGGACGAAGAAGGCTTTTGCTTCATCGTCGACCGCGCCAAGGATATCATCATCCGGGGCGGCGAGAACATCTATTCGATCGAGGTCGAGGATGTGCTGTACGCGCACCCGTCGGTCACCGACGCGGCGCTGATCGGCGTGCCCGACCGGGTGCTGGGCGAAGTGCCGGTGGCGGTCGTGCATCTGTGCCCTGGTTGTTTCGCAAGCGAGAGCGAGTTGCGGGCGTTCGTGCGAGCCCGGCTGGCGGCGTTCAAGGTGCCGGTAGCGGTGCGCTTTTCCGACACGATCCTGCCGCGCAATGCGAACGGGAAGATCGTAAAGAGCGAGTTGCGCGCACTGTTCGCGGCCGGTTGAGCGAGCCAAAGGTCACGAAAGTCACACTCGCGCGCAATTTGTCGCTGTTTGCGATTCGTTTGCAACAGTCGCTGTCACAGGCGGACCGAGCTTGCGCCGTAGAAGGGCGATCGGACGTTTCAAAGAGCGGGTCGGGTTCAGGCGGGCAGTGATCTTGTCGGACGATGCGCGGGTAGGAAAGCCGTTTCGCGCCGCTCTTCGCAAACGCGGCAAAAAATGCTACGCGCCGCGCCATGCTCAATCTGAACGGTATCACGGTGCGCCTTGGCGGGCGGACGATCCTCGACAATGCCAGTGCGGCGCTGCCGCCGGGTAGCCGGGTCGGGCTGATCGGTCGCAACGGTGCCGGCAAGTCGACGCTGGTGCGCGTGATCGCCGGGCAGCTGGAACCGGACAACGGCACGGCGGAAATGCCGCGCGGGTCGCGGCTCGGCTATGTCGCGCAGGAAGCGCCCGCCGGACAGGCGACGCCGTTCGATACGGTGCTGGAGGCCGATGTCGAGCGCGCGCGGCTGATGCACGATGCCGAGACGGTGACCGATCCCGACCGGCTGGGCGATATTCACGAACGGTTGCTAGCGATCGACGCCTATGGCGCGCCGGCGCGGGCGGCGCGCATCCTCGTCGGATTGGGATTCGACGAAGAAATGCAGCAGCGGCCGCTGGAAAGCTATTCGGGCGGCTGGCGGATGCGCGTTGCGCTGGCGGCGCTGCTGTTCAGCCAGCCTGACGTGCTGCTGCTCGACGAACCGTCGAACCACCTCGATCTCGAAGCGGTGATGTGGCTGGAGGATTTCCTCAAAGGATATAAGGCGACGATCGTCGTCGTCAGCCACGAACGCGATTTCCTGAACAACGTCGTCGACCACATCCTGCACCTGCAACAGGGCAAGATCACGCTGTATCCCGGCGGCTATGACGCGTTCGAAAAGCAGCGGGCCGAACGGCTGGCGCAGATTGAATCGGCCCGGGCAAACCAGGCGACGCAGCGCGCCAAGTTGCAGGAATATGTCGCCAAGAATTCGGCGCGGGCGTCGACCGCCAAACAGGCACAGTCGCGCATGAAGATCCTTGCCAAGATGAAGCCGATCGCGGCAGTGGCCGAGGATCCCAGCCTGACCTTCGATTTTCCTGATCCCAGCGAGCTGCGCCCGCCGCTCATCACGCTCGACATGGCGAGCGTGGGGTACAGCGATACCCCGATCCTCAAGCGGTTGAATCTGCGGATCGATCCCGAGGATCGCATCGCGCTGCTCGGCCGCAACGGCAACGGTAAGACGACGCTGGCGCGGCTGCTGGCGGCGCAGCTGGCGCCGATGGACGGCGACATGAACGCGGCGGGCAAGATGAAGGTCGGATACTTCACCCAGTATCAGGTGGAGGAGTTGAGCACCGACGACACCCCGCTGGAGCATATGACGCGCCAGATGAAAGGCGCGTCGCCCGCCGCTGTCCGGGCGCAACTCGGCCGGTTCGGCTTTTCGGGGGACAAGGCGATCACGCTGGTCGGTAAGCTGTCGGGCGGCGAGCGGGCGCGGCTGGCGTTGGCGCTCATCACCCGCGATGCGCCGCATATGCTGATCCTCGACGAACCGACCAACCACTTGGACGTCGATGCGCGCGAGGCGCTGGTGCAGGCGCTCAACGCCTATACCGGTTGCGTGCTGCTGGTCAGCCACGATCGTCACATGCTGGAGGCGACCGCCGACCGGCTGGTACTGGTCGACGAGGGGACCGCCAAGGAATTCGACGGGACGATCGATGATTATATCGCGCTGATCCTCGGCAATTCGGCAAAGGAAAAGGCGAAGAAGGCCAACAAGAAGGACGACCGCAAGGCCGCCGCCGAAGCGCGCGAAAAGGCGCAGGTGCTGAAGAAGGATGCGCAGGCGATCGAGCGCGATCTGGCGCGGCTGACCGAACAGCGCGATGCGCTGGATGCGGCGATGGCGGGGAAGGCGACGCCGGCGCTGGCGAGGTTGACCATGGCGCAGTTGATGAAGCGGCGCGCGAGCCTCGACACCGAGATCGAGGTGGCGGAGATGAAGTGGATGGAGGCGAACGAGGCGTTGGAGGCTTTGGCGGCTTAGGAAGTTTGTATCCGTCGAGTAGGCGGGAATGAGGCCGGGTTATGGAATATGTCACCGACGACACGCCCTTCGACCGGTTGTACCTTCGCGGTTTAGCGATCCGGTATGAGGGGCATCGTGGGTTGTGGATGCCAATCATGTGGCATTTGGCCCTGCGCGGTTACCCGGGTGCCATGATCGAATTAGCCGATTGGTTCTCTGATGGTGCCAGCGGCGAAGGCATGGGTACCGCAGCCGACGCCTTCAGTGCGGCCGGCCTTTACCGACGCGCCTACTTGAAGGGCGACGCACGCGCAGCGAAAAACTTTGCAGTCAGTCATTTTAACCGAGGCGATCTACACGGATACCGAACTTGGCTTCGGCGTGCTGCGATTGCAGGAGACACCGACGCGATGGCCGAGCTTCGGTATTTTGAGTTGCGCCTTCCGCATCGTCATGCCCGAAAGGTTGGTCGACTGCGGCCGAGACAGAAGCGCGACGACGTTCTCTGACCGTTTGTCTTGGGCCACCGGTATGACAGGCGACACCGCCGCTACCACCCGCTAAGACACGAGCAATGTCCGAATCCTTCCTCGCCCTCGACATCCCCGAACAGCCTGCCGCCGCGCAGCCGTACCGCGTGCTCGCGCGTAAATATCGGCCGCAGACGTTCAGCCAGCTGATCGGGCAGGATGCGATGGTCACGACGCTGGGCAACGCGATCAAGCGCGGGCGGCTGGCGCATGCGTTCCTGCTGACCGGGGTGCGCGGGGTCGGCAAGACGTCGACCGCGCGGCTGATCGCCAAGGCGCTGAATTGTATCGGGCCGGACGGGGACGGCGGGCCGACGATCGATCCGTGCGGGGTGTGCGAGCCGTGCCGGGCGATTGCCGAGGGGCGGCATATCGACGTGATCGAGATCGACGCGGCGTCGAACAACGGCGTCGACAGCGTGCGCGAGATGACCGAGGCGGTGCGCTATGCCGCCGTGTCGGCGCGCTTCAAGATCTACATCATCGACGAAGTGCACATGATGTCGACGCCGGCGTTCAACGCGCTGCTGAAAACGCTGGAAGAGCCGCCCGCGCACGTCAAATTCCTGCTGGCGACGACCGAGGTCCACAAGGTGCCGGTGACGGTGCTATCGCGTTGCCAGCGCTTCGACCTTCGGCGGATTCCGGCCGATCTGCTGGCCGGACATTTCGCGAAGGTCGTCGAAGCGGAGGGCGTCGAGGCCGAGCCGGAGGCGCTGCAACTGATCGCGCGCGCGGCGGAAGGATCGGCGCGCGACGGGCTGTCGATCCTCGATCAGGCGATCGCGCATGGCGGCTTGGAGGGCGAAGGCGTGCGCGCCGATGCGGTGCGGCAGATGCTGGGCCTGTCGGATCGCGGGGCGATCCGGGCGTTGTTCGATTTGTTGCTGAAGGCCGATGCGGCGGGTGCGCTCAAGGCACTGCGGGCGCAATATGATCTGGGCGTTGATCCGGCATCGGTGCTGCGGACGCTGCTCGAAACCGTGCATGCGGTGACGATCGTCAAGGTCGGCGGGGACCGTGGGCCGGGCCAGTCGGCCGAGGAGCGCGCCGCGTTCGGTGCGTGGAGCGCGCTGTCGTTTCCGATGCTGCACCGGTTGTGGCAGTTGTTGCTCAAGGGCCATGAGGAGGTTTTGCGCGCGGCATTGCCGATCGAGGCGTGCGAGATGGCGTTGCTGCGCATCGTCCATGCGTCCTCGCTGCCCGATCCGGGGACGCTGGCCAAGCAACTGGCGGCGGGGCAGGTGCCGGCGATGACGCCTGCCGCGGCTCCGTCTGCGCCGGCTGCGGCCGAAGTCGCCGTCGATCCGGTGCCCGAGACGATGGAGCAGGTCGCGAACCTGTTGTCGAAACATGGCCGCCATTCGCTGGAGGCGCAGTTCCGCAATTGCGCGCGCATGATCCGGCTGGAGCCGAACCTGATCGAGCTGAGCGGATCGCGACCGCTGCCCGCCGATTTTCCCCGCGACGTCGAAGTCGCGCTGAAAGGGATCACCGGCAGCCATTGGCGCGTTCTGATCGGCGAGGGGGCGGGTGCGCCCACCTTGCGCGAGCAGGAAACGGCCAAGGCGGAATCGGAGCGCGAACAGGTTTTGCATTCGCCGCTGGTACAGGCGGCACTGGCGGCGTTTCCGGACGCCACCCTCGATCATTGGCAACGCAGCGACGGGAGTATCGCGCGATGAAGAATCTCGACGACATCATGGCTATGGCGCAGAACGTGCAAAGCGAACTGACCAAGGCACAGGCGAACCTCGACACGATCGAGGTCGACGGACAATCGGGCGGTGGACTGGTCAAGGTCCGCGCATCGGCCAAGGGCCGCATCCTCGGCGTCGACATCGACGACTCGTTGTTGCAGGCATCGGAAAAGCAGATGCTCGAAGACCTGATCGTCGCCGCGTTCAACGATGCGCGGGCAAAGGCGGATGCGGCGAGCTCGACCGAAATGTCGAAGCTGACCAGTGGCCTGCCGTTGCCGCCGGGGTTCAAGCTGCCGTTCTGATCGATCGGAACGCTGCTGGAACAAGCGCTTCGACGGGTGGTTCTTGGGCGATCGAACTTTTGGGAGATCGTCCATGGACCAGGATCGCATCGAAACCACCACCAACGGTGCGCCGCATACCGTGATCGTGGAACGGCGTGGATCAGGCGGCGGGCTGCTGATCGGGTTGGCCGTGTTGATCGCGGTAATCGTCGGTGCCTATTTCCTGCTGAACAACGCCAAGAACGACAATGCCCGGACCGGTGCGGTCACGTCGGCGGCAAAGCGCGTGGGTTCGGCAGCGGACAAGGCCGGGGACGCGGTCGAACGGGCGACGAAGTAACGTCGTTCTTTTCGTCGTCGTTCCGAATTCTGTCCGGGGTAACGAAATCCTCGAAAGGGTCAGTTGAGGCAGCGATCCAGTCGTTCGCGGCGAACGATGGCAATGCGGCGTTCGATCGTGCGGGCGTAGCGGCCTGTGAATCCGGTCGGGGCGATGCCAGCGCGTTTTTTGGGCAAGGGCAGCACGGCGGCAATCTGCGCGGCTTCGCGACCGGAGAGTTTGGTCGCGCCATGTTTGAAGTAACGCTGCGCGCCAGCCTCGATGCCATAGGTGCCGATCCCGGTTTCGGCCACGTTGAGATAGACCTCCATGATCCGCCGCTTGCCCCACAGCGCCTCGATCAACACGGTGAAATAGGCTTCCATGGCCTTGCGGAAATAGCCGCCGCCCTGCCAGAGGAACACGTTCTTGGCGGTCTGCTGACTGATCGTCGAGCCACCACGGATGCGGCCGCCCTGCGCGTTGCGGCGGGCAGCGTTGGCGATGGCGGCATAATCGAACCCGTTATGACCGCAGAAGCGACTGTCTTCGGCGGCGATCACCGCGCGGGGCATATCGGGATCGATGCTCGACAGGCCGCGCCATGATTTGGTGACGCCGTGTCCGGTCGGTACGTCGCCGAGCATGGTCAGCGTGATGGGGGGCGGGACGAAGCGCAGCAGCAGCACCCACAGCACCGACAGCACGATAAAGCCGAGCAGCGCCTTGATCGCCCAGCCGATAAGGCGTCGGCCCACGCCGCGGGGGGCTGTGGCAGGTTTGGGGCGGGGGCGTTGGGTGGTGCGGGCGGCCATAGTGGCTCGCTACGATGGTGCGGCGGGGTTGGGCAAGGGGACGACCGGTCTTCTGTTGTCGAAGGGGACATTATGCGAGTGCGGGGTGATCTTGCGCTTTGCGGCGGGATCGTCGCAGCTGATGCACCAGTCTTCGCCGCCGCGACGTCTGGGGCGGCCGGGCGTGACGTGTGCGTTGTGGCAGGAGCCGTTGATGGCATCGGTTATGGATCCCGGCCTTCGCCGGGATGACGATTGGGGGTGCCGGAATGACGATTGGGGGTTGGGGCAGGGATGACGAGTAGGGGGACGGTTTGGCTCGCCCCCCCCTGTCGCGTCAGACTGCGGCCAGCATCCGGCGGTCGCCGGCGAGGCGCATCATTGCTTTTTGCAGTTTTTCGAAAGCGCGGACTTCGATCTGGCGGACGCGTTCGCGGCTGACACCGTATACCTGGCTCAGCTCTTCCAACGTCTTGGGATCATCGGTCAGGCGGCGTTCGGTCAGGATGTGCTTTTCGCGGTCGTTGAGGTCGTCCATCGCCTCGACCAGCATACCGTGGCGGACATCGGCCTCCTGCGCCTCTGCGACGACCGAGTCCTGCAAGGGGCCGTCATCGGCCAGCCAGTCCTGCCACTGGCTTTCGCCATCCTCGCGCATGGGGACGTTGAGCGACGTGTCGCCACCCATCGCCATGCGGCGGTTCATCGACGTTACCTCGTCCTCGGTCACGCCGAGATCGGTCGCGATCTTGGCAAGATGCTCGGGGCTGAGATCGCCGTCCTCGAACGCGTCGAGCTTCGACTTCATCCGGCGCAGGTTGAAGAACAGTTTCTTCTGCGCGGCGGTGGTGCCCATCTTCACGAGGGACCACGACCGTAGGATGAATTCTTGGATTGAGGCGCGGATCCACCACATCGCATAGGTGGCGAGGCGGAAACCGCGATCGGGTTCGAATTTCTTCACGCCCTGCATCAGCCCGATATTCCCTTCGGAAATCAGTTCGCTGACGGGGAGGCCATAGCCGCGATAGCCCATCGCGATCTTGGCAACGAGACGCAGGTGCGAGGTGACGAGCTGCGCCGCCGCTTCCGGATCGCCATGTTCCTGAAACCGTTTGGCGAGCATATATTCCTGCTCGGGCGCGAGGATCGGAAATTTGCGAATTTCGGAGAGATAGCGGTTGAGGCTCGCCTCGCCGCCGAGCGCCGGGATCGTCGCCGGGACGTTGCTGCCAGTTGCCATCGTCAAAACTCCCTTTGTCGTGGGCCACGCCGCATTGCGGCATCACCGTAATCTATACGTGAAGATGATCCAACAGTTCCTGCATGTCTGCCGGAACGTCGCTATCGAACGCCAAAGCGTTGCTTGTCACGGGATGGATGAACCCCAGATGTGCCGCGTGCAACGCCTGTCGCCGGAAATCGAGCCGTTCGAGTTCGGCGCGCAACGCCGGCCGCCGCCCCGCATAGACCGGGTCGCCGAGCAGGGGATGGCCGATCGACGCCATGTGCACCCGCACCTGATGCGTGCGGCCCGTTTCCAGCCGGCATTCGATCAACGACGCGTCGCGCAACTGGCGCAGCTTGCGCCAATGAGTCACCGCATGCTTGGCGAGTGGGGAGCGGACGATCGCCATCTTCTTGCGATCATTGGGGGATCGCGCGAGCGGCGCGTCGACGGTGCCCGCCGACGTCAACACCCGTCCCGCCGCGATCGCCAGATAGCGGCGGTCGATGCTGTGGTCCTTGAACTGCCGTGCCAGCCCCTCATGCGCGACGTCGTTCTTGGCGACGACGAGCAGCCCGGACGTATCCTTGTCGATGCGGTGGACGATGCCGGGCCGCGCGACGCCGCCGATCCCCGACAGATTGCCCGCGCAATGATGCAGCAGCGCGTTGACCAGCGTGCCGTCGAGATTGCCGGCGGCCGGATGCACGACCAGCCCGGCGGGTTTGTCGACGACGATCAGATGGTCGTCCTCATAGGCGACGACGAGTGGAATATCCTGCGCCACCGTATCGAGCGGCACCGCCGGCGGGAGGGTGATGACGAACTGCTGTCCCGCTGCAACCTTGCGCTTGCCATCGGAGACCAGACCGTCGGGACCGGCGACATGGCCCGCCGCCATCAGCGCCTTGACCCGTTCGCGCGACAGATCGGGCACGACCTCGGCCAGCGCCTTGTCGATCCGAAGCCCGTGCGCGGCATCGGTGATGCGCGCCTCTATCGTGGAAACCCCCCGGTCCATTGCCTACAAAGATGGGCATGAGGCCAAGTTTTACAAGCGAAACGATCCAACGGTTGCTGATCGAGGCGGCGGCGAACCGGCATGAAATCTGCGGATTGCTGCGGGGCACGGGCGTCGCGATCGAGGCGGCCGAACCAGCCCGCAACGTCGCCGCCGATCCGGCACGCCATTTCGAGATCGATCCCGCGATCCTGCTCAACGCCTATCGCGATGCCCGACAGGGCGGGGCGGCGGTGCTCGGCTGGTATCATTCGCATCCGGTCGGCAGCGCCGATCCGTCGCCGACCGATGCGGCGCAGGCGGCGGCAGACTGGCGGCTGTGGCTGATCCTCGGGCGCGGTACCGCCCGGCTGTGGCGGGCGGTCGCGAACGGTGAACGCCATGGCCGATTCGACCCGGTTTCCTTCGATGTCCGCCATGCCGGCCACGTTGAAAAAAATTGCGGGGCGGTGCACATGGACGCCAGCAGCCGGACGATGACGTTCGTCGCTGCACAGGGATCGCCGCTTTGAACATCAGCCCAGCCGACTTCGCCAGCCTGATGTGTTCGCGATTGTGCCATGACCTGCTCAGCCCGGTCGGCGCGCTCAACAACGGCCTCGAACTGCTGGCCGACGAGACCGATCCCGACATGCGTGCCCGCTGTCTCGAACTGCTGACCGACAGCGCGCGGGCATCGGCGAACAAGCTGAAATTCTTCCGCCTCGCCTTTGGCGCCGCCGGCGGCTTCGGCGATTCGATCGACACGCGGGAGGCGCGGGCGGCGCTGGAAGGATTGTTCGGCGATCATCACAAGGTGAAGCTCGGCTGGATGGTCGAGGCACCGTCGCTGCCCAAGCCGGCGGTGAAGGTGTTGCTGAACCTCGCGCTGATCGCGGGCGACGCGCTGGTGCGCGGCGGGCAGCTGGATGTCGGGGCGGAGGTCACCGCGACCGGCATCGATATCGCGGTGCGCGGTGACGGGCCACGGATCGTGCTCGACGCCGAGCTGCGCGGCGCGTTGCTGGGCGATGCGGCGATGATGACGCCGCGTGCGGCGGCGGCGTGTCTGGCGCGCGAGCTGGTCGAGCAGGGCGGCGGGACGTTGCAGGTATCGCCGACCGATTCGCCGGTGCTGCTGTTCGGAGCTTCGTTCGCAGGCCGATAGAGTTCGGATGCCGCGCGGGTTTCGACACCCGCGTGTATTCGGGAGGCTAGACCACCCGATCCGTACCGCCATCGCTTCACTAACGGCTTCTTAACCTGCCTGCCGCCATGGTCGTGTCCATAACCGGGCGGGGCCGCATGGACGATCTGTTACAGGAATTCATTGCCGAGACCCGCGAGACGCTGGAAGCGTTGTCGTCGGAGATCGTCGCGTGGGAAGCCGCGCCCGACGATCGCGCCCGGCTGGACGCCATTTTCCGCTTCGTCCACACGGTGAAGGGCAGCTGCGGCTTCCTCGATCTGCCGCGCCTGTCGCGCCTCAGCCATGCCGCCGAGGACGCGCTGTGCGGGGTGCGCGACGGCAAGCGACGACCCGATAGCGGGCTGGTCGATGCGGTGCTGGCGATCGTCGACCGGATCGGCGAACTGGTGGAGGCGATCGATGCCGGATTGCCGCTGACCGATGAGGGCGAGGACGAGCTGATCGCCGCGCTTTCGCCGAAAATTGGCAACCCGACAGCAGCGGCGACGCCGGTGGCGGCGGCGGCGATAGCAGCGGGGCGGGCGCCGCTGCGCAGCGTGCGGCTGAACGTCGATCTGCTCGACCGGATGATGAGCGGCATGTCGGACATGGTGCTGGTCCGCAACGAACTGGTCCGGCGGTTGCGCGATATCGCGCTCGACCCGGCGGTCGAGGCGGCGCTGGACCGGCTGTCGAGTTCGGTGGCGGATATGCGTGACGCGGTGACGCGGACGCGGATGCAGAAGATCGAAACGCTCTTCTCGCCCTTGCCGCGCATCGTGCGCGATACGGCGGCGGCGGTGGGCAAGGCGGTGATGCTGACCGTCGATGGCAGCGACGTCGAGCTGGACCGCGAGATGATCGAGGTCATGCGCGACCCGCTGGTCCATATCGTGCGCAATGCCATCGACCATGGCATCGAACAGCCCGCCGACCGCCGCGCGATCGGCAAGCGCGAAAGCGGCCGGCTGCATATCTCCGCACGGCAATCGGGCAACCAGATCGTCATCGAGGTCATCGACGATGGTCGCGGCATCGACACCGAACGGCTGATGGCGAAACTGGCGGCAAGCGGGCAGCGCAGCGAGGCCGAACTGCGCAAGCTGACCGATCGCCAGCGGTGCGAACTGGTCTTCGCGCCGGGCCTGTCGTCGCGCGATACCGCAACCGAGATTTCGGGGCGCGGCGTCGGAATGGACGTGGTGCGCGCCGCGATCGACCAGATCGGTGGACGGATCACGCTGGACAACAAGCCGGGGCGGGGGCTGCGCATCGCGGTACAGGTACCGCTGACGCTGTCGATCGTGTCGACGATCGTGGTGCGCGCCGGCAGCCATCGCTTCGCCGTTTCGCGCCAGACGATCGGCGAGATCGTCAACGAACGCGCCGCGAATATCCGCGTCGACCAGCTGGGCGACAACCGGATCGCCCGCATCCGCGACCGGCGTATCCCGGTCGTCGACCTGTGCGACGTGATCGGCGTCGCGACCGAGACGCCCGCCGCGCCCAAGATGCTGGTGGTAGTGACGATCGGTGCAGGCGACTTCGCGATCGCGGTCGATGAAGTGCTCGATACCGAGGAACTGGTGGTCAAGCCCGCCGCGCCGGCGGTGATGGCGACGGGGCTGTATGCCGGGCAGACGCTGCCCGACACCGGGCGGCCGATGCTGATGCTCGATTGCGCCGGGGTGGCGCAGGCGGCGGGGCTGAGCTTTGCCGACGCCATGGATCTGGAGATCGAGGCGGAGGAAGCGGCGGAGGTCGACGACCGGGTTACCGCGCTGCTGCTCAACGATCTGGACGGGCGGCAGCGGGTCATTCCGCTGGCGGTGATCGACCGGATCGAACGTATCCGTGCCGGATCGCTCCGGCAAAGTGCCGGCCGCATCCGGCTGGCGATCGACGGGCGGATAATTCCGGCAGAGGCGAGCGATCCTGCGGCGATCGACCGGGTGACGACCGTACTGCGCCTGACCGACGGGGTGATGGAGGTCGCCTATGCGATCGTCGATGCCGTCGACATCGTGATGCTGCCCGAACTAGCCCCGGTCGGCGACGTACCGGGGCCGATCGCCGGGATCGTGCTGCTGGACGGCGAGCAGATCGAGCAGGTCGATCCGCTCTGGCTGTTCGAACGCCATGCGCGCGAGGCGGCGTCGGCGCTGATCACGCAGAGCCGGCCGACCTGCCTGTTGGCGGATGGCGGCAGCGGTTGGATGCGGGCGTTCCTGCGGCCGATGCTGGAGCACGCGGGGTATCAGATCGTCGAGCGGGTCGATGCGGGCGAACGGCCGACGCTGGTGCTGGCACAGGCGGACGTCGCGGTGCCGACCCCCGCCGCCGACGTGCCGGTGGTGCGGCTGCGCGCGTCGCCGGCCGATATCGGCGACGGCAGCATCTATCGATACGACCGCGAAGGCGTGCTGCGCGCGCTGCGCATGGCGGCGGGAGGTCGGGCGTGAGTGAATTGTTTCTGCTGGCCACGATCGTCGGACAGGATGTCGCCATCCGGTCCGACCATGTCGAATCGGTGGTCGACATCGGCGAGATCACGCCGGTCGCGCGCACGGCACCCGCGGTGCGGGGACTGGCGGCGCTGCGCAGCCGGGTGGTGACGGTGATCGACACCGCGATCGTGATCGACCCCGTGCCGCCCCCGGCGAACCGGCGACGCGCGGTGGTGACGCAGGTCGACGGGCATCATTACGCGTTGCTGGTTGATACGCTGGACGATGCGCATCGTTTCGTGCCGAAACCCCTGTCCGCCGGGCTGTTGCCGGGCGCGGCGTGGGCGGCGATCGCCAGCGGCCTGATCGAGCATGACGGGCGCGCTGTCCTGATCCTCGACCTGCCCGCCATCGTCGCGCGTGCGGCCGATGCAGGCCGCGTGGCCGCATGAGCATTAACGCGGTGGTTACACGCGCGGGCTACACCCGGGCGTATCAAGATGGGGTATCGTGATGAAGAATTGCCTGGTCGTCGATGATTCGAAGGTGATCCGCAAGGTCGCCCGGCACATTCTCGAAACGCTCCAGTTCGAGGTGCGCGAGGCGGGGGACGGCCGCGAGGCGCTCGACCAATGTGCCAAGGCGCAGCCCGACGTGATCCTGCTCGACTGGAACATGCCGGTAATGAGCGGCATGGATTTCCTGCGCGCGCTGCGCCAGAGCGAGGGCGGCATGCAGCCCAAGGTCGTATTTTGCACGACCGAGAACGGCATGGCCTATATCCGCGCCGCGATCGAGGCCGGGGCCGACGAATATGTGATGAAGCCGTTCGATCGCGAGACGCTGGAAAGCAAGCTGCAGATCGTCGGCGTCGCCTGATCCGATCCGAATACAGCCCGTGAACGCGCCGTTCACCCGAATTGCCGCAGCCGACGGAACGGCCGTCCGGGTCCTGATCGTCGACGATTCGGCGGTCACCCGGGCCGTGCTGGCCCGGATCGTCGAAGCGATGCCCGGCCACCGGGTCGTCGCCGCGGTCGGGGGCATCGCGCAGGCGACCGGCAGCCTGTCAGGACAGTCCGTCGACCTGATCCTTCTCGACATCAACCTGCCCGGGATCGACGGTCTGTCGGGCCTGCCTGATCTGATGGCGGCGGCACCGGGGGTGCGGGTCATCGTCCTGTCGGGTGACTGCGCCGACGGGTCGCCGACGGCATGCCACGCGCTATCGCTGGGTGCGGCGGCGACGCTGGCCAAGCCCGAATCGTCGCCGCTGGCCGGCGGGTTTGGGACGAGGCTGGCGACACTGATCGAACGGGTGATGCGGACGGTGCCGAGTGGGGCCGGAACCGGCACCGCCGGCCGCAGCGATGTTTTCGATGTCATTGCGATCGGCGCGTCGACGGGCGGCATTCACGCGCTGGCGCCGTTGCTGGCGGCGATCCCGCCCGATTTCGACATACCGATCCTGGTCACCCAGCACCTGCCGGGGACGTTCACCGACTATTTTGCCCAGCAACTGGCGGGGCTGGCGCGACGTCCGGTCGATGTGGCGCGCGACAGTTTGCGCATCCAGCGCGGGCGACTGATCGTAGCGCCCGGCGATGCACATATCCGGGTGGTACCGACCAGCGAAGGTGCCGCGACCCGGCTCGACCGGTCACCGTCCATCAGCGGATGCACGCCATCGGTCGATCCGATGTTCGATTCCGTGGCGCAGGTATATGGCGCGCGGGCGCTGGGGATCGTCCTGTCGGGGATGGGCCGCGACGGCGCGCGGGGTGCTGCAAACATCCGGGCGGCGGGGGGGATCGTCGCGGTGCAGGATCAGGCGAGTTCGGTCGTATGGGGCATGCCGGGGGCGGTGGCCGAGGCGGGGCTGGCCAACACGATCGGTACGCCGGCACAACTGGGGGCGCTCGTCGCGCGCCGGCGGCGGCCGGCATGACCGTACAGCGTCCTGCCGGTCCGCTCGGCCCCGCCGCCAACACGATCGTCGCGCTGCTCGAACAGCGGACCGGGCAGCAGCTCGACGCCGGGCGCGCATGGCGGATCGACAGCGCGTTGCAGCCGATGCTGCGGGAGCGCGGTTTGGCCACGCTCGACGAACTGGTGGCGCGGATCAACGGCCGGGGTTCGAACGAGGGCGGGCTGGCCGATCTGGTCGTCGACGCGCTGCTCAATCAGGAAACGTCCTTCTTTCGCGACGCGGCGACGCTCGATACGGTCGTGCAGGCGGCGATCGACATGGTCGCCGAGGCACCGCGCCGGTTGCGGGTCTGGTCGGCGGCGTGTTCGACCGGGCAGGAACCGTTGTCGATGGCGATGCTGTTCGCCGAGGCGAGCGAGCGGACCGGAATGCAGCTGCCGGAAATCCGGGCGACCGACATTTCGCTGCGCGCGCTGATGCGTGCGCGCGAGGCCCGTTATACCCAGTTCGAGATTCAGCGCGGGCTGCCGATCCGGCGGATGATGCAGTGGTTCGAACCGCGCGACGATTTGTGGGAGGCGAAGGCCGAGCTGCGGTTCCGCTTGCTGTACGGGCAGCAGAACCTGATCGCCGATCCGATGCCGGGGGGCAAGTTCGACATCGTGCTGTGTCGCAACGTGCTCATGTATCTGTCGCCGGCGATGCGGGGGCAGGTGCTCAACCGGATCGCCGGCGTCATCCGCCCCGGCGGGCTGCTGGTGCTGGGCGCGGGCGAGACGGTCATCGGCCATACCGATGCGCTGGTACCGTCGGAGCGCTATCGCGGACTGTACCGGCCGGCGGCGCACTGACCTTGCCTTTCCCTGCGTCCCGCCGCAATCGGGACGCAGTGGCGTGAGGGGAAAGAGTCGCGTGCAGATGATCGAGACGCCGTCGCCGAACTTCGGCGAACGTTTGCTGCCCGTCACCATGCTGGTGCTGCATTATACGGGCATGACCGACGCGGCGTTCGCGATCGCAAGGCTGACCGATCCGCGGGCCGAGGTGTCGGCGCATTATGTCATCGACGAAGACGGCACGATCTACCGACTGGTCGCCGAGGACAAGCGCGCGTGGCATGCCGGCAAGTCGCACTGGCGCGGGGTCACCGACGTCAACAGCGCGTCGATCGGCATCGAACTGGTCAATCCCGGACACGAATTCGGCTATCGCGATTTCCCGGAGGCGCAGATCGATGCGCTGATCCCGCTGGTCCACGATATCAAGGACCGGCATCAGATCACGCGCGGCAATGTCGTCGGCCATTCGGATATCGCCCCGGCGCGCAAGCAGGACCCGGGCGAGCTGTTTCCATGGAACCGGCTGGCGCGGCTGCGCCTCGCGCTGCCACGGCCGACCCGCAACCTGATGGACCCTGGATGGAGCGATGCCGGGTTTCTGCTCGCGCTCGAACGCTTCGGTTACGACGTGTCCGACCGGGATGCGGCGGTCACCGCGTTTCAGCGGCGCTTCCGGCCCGAAATGATCGACGGCATCGCCGATGGCGAATGCCGGATGCTGTTGCTGGCGCTGTTGCTGCCCAAGCCGCAAGGCGACGATTGAACCGGCGCGCTCCGTCCGCTAGGGGCGGGTGCGTCAGAGGGTCGGGCGGCCGCGTCACGCGCAAGCGTGCCGAGGAAAGTCCGGGCTCCACGGAAACGACGGTGCCGGGTAACGCCCGGCGGGCTTTCGGCTTCGGCCGGGCGTTCAGGGACAGTGCCACAGAGAGCAGACGGCCTTTGGCTTCGGCCGGGTTACGGTGAAAGGGTGCGGTAAGAGCGCACCGCGCGGCCGGTAACGGCAGCGGCATGGCAAACCCCACCGGGAGCAAGACCGAATAGGGGCGGCAAGGAGCGCGGCAACGCGTTCCGGGGCATGTTCCGGCCCGCTGCCCGGGTTGGTTGCTGGAGACGGCGCGCAAGCGTCGTCCAAGAGGAATGGTCGCCTATCCTGTTTCGGCAGGTGGACAGAACCCGGCTTACAGACCCTCTGACATTCGCGCGCGACAATGGGTTGCGCGAGCGCACCGGCGGCTTATTTCGAAAACAATGGCACGATATACGCGATCGAACGACTGGGGCTTTCCACGCTGGCGCGGCTATAGCGAGGGCCGCGAGGCACAGACGGTGAAACTGTGCGATCGCCATGGCTGCACCGAACCCGGCAAATGCCCCGCGCCCAAATCGCCCAACAGCCCCGATCGCTGGTATTTCTGCGAAGCGCATGCCGCCGAATATAACAAGGGCTGGAACTACTTCGAAGGGTTGAACGAGGAAGAGGCCAAGGCGCGGGAAGCGGACGAACGCCGCACCGCCAACGGCTATGCTGCATCGGCATCGAACGCCTGGGCCGGATCGGGCGACGGCACGCGTTCGCGCGACGAGATGCGCGCTCTCGACGTCCTCGAATGCGATCCGGACGCCGATTTCGATACGATCCGGCTGGCATGGCGCAAGCTGGCCAAGGTGAATCATCCCGATGTCCGGCCCGGCGACGCCGATGCGTCAAAGAAATTCCACGCGATCCAGGCAGCCTATGACGTGCTGCGGACGGCGGAAGAACGGCGGAACTGGAAACCGGCATGAGGGCCCCCGTGTGAGGACCGCCGTCCGGTCGCGCTGGGACAAGGCCGTGCTGGTCTGCGCCAAATGTTCGAAAAAGCTGGACGGTGGGTTCGGTGAGTCGGGCAAGCCGCTGGCCAAGGCGTTGCGCAAGCATCTGAAGCTGAAGAACGGCCCGAAGTCGCGAGCGGGCGTGGTCGAGGTGAAGTGCCTCGACGTGTGTCCCAAGGGCGCGGTGGTCGTTGTCGACAGCGAACGGCCGGGGGACTGGCTGCTGGTGCGGCCGGGCGATGATCTGGACGCGGTGGCGGCTCGGTTAGGGCTCGATCAGGGCGCCTGAGTCGCTCGGGCCGTATTCGGAGAACAGCGCGAGGATCGCCTCGTTCATGTTCACCTCGTCGCGCCGTTCCTTTACCGGACATTCGCCGATCCGGGTGGCGCTGACCTGCCAGCGATAGCCGACCTGTCTCGCGGGGTTCCAGCCCGCGCCCCCGCCACGTTCCGGGCCGTCCTGATCCTGTTCGACGACATAGTTCAGCGTCAGCTGTCGTTTATCGTAGCGACCGGTCATTTCCAGCCGGCGCTGGGTCCGGGCATTGATGCACGAGCGCGACGCATCGATGCGGCCGTGGGCCATCTTCGTCCGCAGCCGCCCGCACTGCGCCCCGGCGAGAAGGCCGGTCATCATGTTGCCTTCCCCCGCAGCGCGCCGCAGCGTGGCTTCGATCGTGCCGTCGGGCAGGCACTGGGTAAACCGTACCGGGCGCGCGCCGCCGCCGCCGGCGAGGGCGAGCGTCGCGCTGCGCCGGAACTGCCACAGGCCGCCACGCAGCGAGGGGATATTACCCACCACGACGATATCGGCCGGCGCACCGCGGACGACGATATCCGACCCCCCGCTGTTCGACATCGGCGGAGTGCTTTGCGCTACCGGCGGCAGGTCCGGGGGCGGCGGTGCAGCGGCCACGTCAACCGGCGCAGGTACGCCGTCGACCAGCTGGTCGATCCGGCCGGCGACACAGGCTTGCGTTTCCTTCGCCTCGCGATTGCCCTCGCGAACGCAGGCCTTCACGATCGCGCACATGATCCGGTCGATGCGGGGATCGCCACTCGATACCTCGGCTTCGCATTTCGTCACCCATTGCCCGCGCGTCGCGTAGTTCAGCCGCACCTTGCGCAGCTTGCGGGCGATAACGACGATCTCGTCATCGGCAGTCGCGTCAGGCGAAGCAGGGGTCTGTCCGGGCAAGGGTACGGCGACCAGTCCGGCGAACAGCAGCGGGTTTATCCATCGCACGTGCTTCATGCCAACGGCACTCCCCCCGGACCTGCCGGTTCTGTCGGCGTTCGGCTCGATGCTAACGAAAGGCGGCACCGGCCGCCAGTGGCGTCACGCCAACCGCGCCGCCGTCTCCCGGATCAGCGCGATCATGTTCGGTATCCCCTGCGTCCGGTTCGAACTCAACTGGTTGCGCAGGTCGAACGGGGCGAGGGTCGCGTCGATATCGGTGGACAGGATGGTCGGTGCTTCGCGGTCCTGCACGGTCGCCAGCACCAGTGCAATGATCCCCTTGGTGATCGCAGCGTTGCTGTCGGCGAGGAAGTGGAGCGTGCCGTCGGCCTGTTGCTGCGGATAGACCCAGACCGATGCCGAACAACCGCGCACCAGCGTCGCATCGGTCTTGAGGGGATCGGGCATCGGCTCCAGTTGCCGGCCCAGGTCGATCAGCAACCGGTAGCGGTCGTCGCCGTCGAGGAATTCATATTCTTCGCGGATATCGTAGATGCTCTGCATGACGCCGCTATAGGCATTCGACGTCAGAGTTCCACCCCGGCGGCGATCGCTTCGAGCTTGCGGATGCGTTCCTTGAGGTCGGCGATTTCGATCCGGGTGCCGACATTGGGGGCGGGCTGGGTCATCGGTTTGTCGCCGAGCCGTTGCTGTTGCAGCGCCAGCCAGCCGCGCCAGCCCGACAGCAGCGTGACCGATACGATCGCGACGGCGGCAAGGGTGGTGGCGGCGAGTGCAAGGGTAAAAGTAAGGTTCATCGGACTGCCCTTCTCGTCGGGTTTGTCAGTTGAGCGGTTTGTCGCGGAGGCGTTCGATCTCGTCGGACAGGTCGACACCGCGGTCGGTGATGATCCGTTCGAGGACGCGGACGCGCTGTTCCAGCCGTTCGGTCTGCGCGGCATATTGCGCGGCCTTTTCGGCGGACTCGGTGCCGCGGATTTCGAGTTCGCGTTCCTTCAGCGCCATCCAGGGTTTGAAGACGTGGTTGGCGAGGATCGCGATGACCGGGATCGACACGCCGAGAATGGGAATCCAGAGCGGGCTCATGGTCGTTCCTTTCAGTTCGTCCGGCCGCGCAACAACTCGATCTCGCGGTCGAGCCCATGCGAACTGTCGGTCACGATCCGCTCGACATTGGCGAGGCGGTCCTTGATCGACCCCAGCTCGGCCTTCAGTCGGGCGTTTTCCTGGCTCAGCAGCTTCACCCGCTCGACCGTTTCGTCGTCGCGCTTCGGGTAGATCGCCTGTCCCCATGCACCGTCGAGGGGGTAGCCGTTCTTGACGCGAAGCCAGGTGGTGAAGATCCAGCCGCCGATGGCAGAGAGGCCGACGACAGCGGCGATGACGATGAGCATTGTGGGAGGCATGATCGATACTCCTGATCGGTTCAGCGCAGCGCGTCGATTTCGCGCGCGGTGCGGGTGGCAGGATCGGTGGCGATGCGTTCGAGAACGGCGATGCGCTCTTCGAGGCGCAGGACCTTGCCCTGCAACTGTTCGTTCTGCTGCGCCATCAGCTGCGCCTGCCGGATCGCGTCGATCTGTTCATGGCGGCGCCTGCCCTTGCGTTTGCCGTCGCATCCTTCGTCGTCCAGCGGATAACCGTGCTTCGCACGGATCGCGGTCTTGACGATGCTCGCTGCCATGACGATCGCGATGATCGCCAGCACGAACCCCGGTCCACCCCAATTCATCGTCTCTCTCCCTCATCGGCCCCGGCGGGGATCGGTTCAGCGCAGGCTGTCGATCTCGTCCGCCAGACGGGTGTTGCGGCTGGTATAGTACATTTCGATATCGGCGAGGCGACGGTCGATGTCGCGGAACGTCGATCGCATTTCCGACGCGGTGCGGGTCGGGTTCGACCGTACGCCCTGCCAGAATTTCTCGTCCTCGCGGCTTTCGTACAGGCCGACCGGCTTTTTCTGCGCCATCCAGGCGATCATGAAATAGGCGATCACTGTCCAGGGGAAGCCACCGGCCAGCGTCAGCAACACCGTGCCGATGCGGATCCACATGACCTCGACACCGGTGTAGTCGGCGATGCCGGCGCACACGCCCGACACCTTGCCATTCGCTTTGTCGACATAGAATTTGGTGCGTGCGCTGGACATCAGAGCCTCCGGTTAAAGTCGTTGTCGCGATAATCGCGGGTGGGCAGGTCGCGGTCGGCGGGGCGGAAGTCCGGATGATCGGCGGCGATGATCCGCTCGATCGTCTGGAGCCGCTCCTCGAGCCGGCGGGCGGTGAGGTGCATGTCGTCGAGCAGTCGCTCGTCCTCGTTGGTCAGCGACGGCGACTGTTTCCACTTGGTGATATAGTGGAGGATCAGCCACGGCAGTCCGATGAAGAGGACGCCGAGCGGCACGGCGATGCCGAAGAAATCCTCCACGCTCAGCCCTCCCGGTTGAGCCGCGCCTTCAGCGCGGCAAGTTCGGCATCGATCTTGTCGGACGACCGCAGTTCGGCGATCTCTTCCTCAAGGCTCTTGCCCGGCTGGCCCATGCCGGCGGCGTCGGCGCGACCTTCGGCCAGATCGGCACGGCGTTCCAGCACGTCGAAGCGGCTGAAGGCGTCGGCGGTCTTGCTGCCGGCATACATCTCGCGCAGCTTGGTGCGGTTGTTGGCGGTTTCCATCCGCGTCTGGATGGCGCTCTGCCGGGTCCGCGCCTCGCGCAGCTTGCTCTGGAGCTTGGCGATATCGACTTCCGAAGCGCGCAGCGCGTCGTCGAGCACGACGATCTCGCTGTTGAGCTGTTCGGCCATGTCGACCGCCTTCTGTCGTTCGACCAGTGCTGCCTTGGCCAGATCCTCGCGGTCCTTGCTCAGCGCCAGTTCGGCCTTTTCGGTCCAGTTTTCCTGCAGCTTGTCCAGCTTGCCGATATGGCGGCGCATTTCCTTCTGGTCGGCGATGGTGCGCGCGGCAGAGGCGCGGACCTCGACCAGCGTTTCCTCCATTTCAAGGATGATCATGCGGATCATCTTCGCCGGATCCTCGGCCTTGTCGAGCAGGTCGGTGACGTTGGCAGCGATGATGTCGCGGGTGCGGGAGAAAATACCCATCGGTTACTCCTGAAGAATTCTCGGGTGGCCGGGACGGAACGGGGCAGAACCGCCCCGGCCTGCCACCTTACGCGATTGGCGCGGTGGCATGGGTGGCGGCGGTCGGACCGGTCGTGGTCGTCGCGCCAAGGACGAACAGGCTCACCAGCAGCGCGGCGGCCATGCTGGCGACCGATTGCGAGAGCGAGAGGTTCGATTGGTTGCGCATGAGGAAAACTCCCTGAAGCCTTGTGTTCTGCGCCCTGTGTCGGGCTTGCTGACTACCCTGCAGGAGCCGTGCCAATTTCGAAAATGACGGATTTACGTCACTTTCCGGAGATTGGGTGTCCTCTGGCATTTGGCCTCTTGCGAATTATTGGGAAAATACGCCACATGATCGGCATGGAGCGCGCAACCCAGGTCGTCGGCCAGTCCGGTCCGTTTTTAGATGCCCTCGAACGGGCCAGCCGGGCCGCCGCGCTCGATCGCCCGGTGCTGGTGATCGGCGAACGGGGGACCGGCAAGGAGCTGGTGGCCGAGAGGCTCCACCGCCTGTCGGCGCGCTGGGATCAACCGCTGGTGGTGATGAACTGCGCCACGCTCCCCGAGACGCTGATCGAGGCCGAATTGTTCGGGCACGAGGCGGGCGCGTTCACCGGCGCGACCAAGGCGCGGACGGGGCGGTTCGAGGAGGCCGATGGCGGCACGTTGTTCCTCGACGAACTGGGCACACTGTCGATGGGTGCGCAGGAACGGCTGTTGCGCGCGGTCGAATATGGCGAGGTGACCCGGATCGGATCGTCGCGGCCGATCCGGGTCGACGTCCGCATCGTTGCGGCGACCAACGAACATCTGCCCGACCGGGTCGAGTGCGGCACGTTCCGCGCCGATCTGCTAGACCGGTTGAGTTTCGAGGTGGTGACGCTGCCCCCGCTACGCGCGCGGCCGGGAGACATCATGGTACTGGCCGATTTTTTCGGGCGGCGCATGGCGGCCGAGATCGGGCGCGACGAATGGGTCGGGTTCGGACCCAACGCCGTCGACCAGCTGATGGAGCATCGCTGGCCGGGCAATGTTCGCGAGCTGCGCAACGCAGTCGAACGCTCGGTCTATCGCTGGGAACGGCCGGGGGCGATCGATCTGATCGAGGTCGATCCGTTCGCCTCGCCCTTCCGCCCGCGGGGCGGCGCTGCCCCGGCGGCTGGTGCTGCCGCTCCGGTCGCGGGTGCCCCGATGGCCGAACCGGCTGCTCCGGACGATTGCGGCGAGGATTTCAAGACGCGGGTCAACCGGTTCGAACGGCAGTTGTTGACGCGGGCGATGGCGGAGGCGCGCTACAACCAGCGGAACTGCGCCGACGCGATCGGCCTGACCTATGACCAGTTGCGCCACGCGCTGAAGCGACACGGTATGCTCGGGCAGGGCGGCTGACCCCTTTTCGCCACCGCCCGGCCCGCCTATGGGTTCGCAGGCGTAACGATCGGAGCCAAGCGGCGCGTACGGCGTTCGGTCGCACGAGTTCTTTGTTACCCAAGGAGGATTGCCATGGCGTTCGAACTTCCGCCGCTGCCCTATGCCTATGATGCGCTGGAGCCGACCATCGACAAGGAAACGATGACGCTGCACCACGACAAGCATCATCAGGCCTATACCGACAAGCTGAACGAAGCGGTGTCGGAAGACACGAGCCTCGAAGGCAAGTCGATCGAGGAGCTGCTGGCCAACATCGGCAGCGGTTCGGCCAAGCTGCGCAACAATGGCGGTGGCTTCTGGAACCACACCTTCTTCTGGGAAACCATGAAGGGCGGCGGATCGCAGCCGTCGGGTGCGTTGAAGGACGCGATCGACCAGCAGTTCGGCGGGCTCGACCAGCTGAAGGAGCAGTTCAACACGGCGGGCGCGAACCAGTTCGGGTCGGGCTGGGCGTGGCTGATCGTCGGTCAGGACGGCAAGCTGGCCATCACGTCGACCCCGAACCAGGACAATCCGCTGATGGACGTCGCCCCGGTCAAGGGCACGCCGATCCTCGGCAACGACGTGTGGGAACACGCTTATTACATCACGTACCGCAATGCGCGTCCGGCGTATCTGAAGGCGTGGTGGGACGTGGTCGACTGGGACAAGGTCGGCCAACGCTATGACGCAGCGGTGAAGTAATCCGCCGATAGCCCTCTCCCCTTCAGGGGAGAGGGTTGGGAGAGGGGTCTGTCCGCAAGGGCGGCCCTTTTTTCATGCGCGCGACGCTCGGGACTCCCCCCCCCCCCCCCCCCCCCCCCCNTCTCCCCATGGGGGAGAAAGAGATTAGTCTGCCGGCGGCAACGGCGCGTCTTCGCCCATTTTCAGTCCATGCCTCAACAGCATCGGAATATTCGCCAGCGCGAACAACAGGGTCAGCGGGACTGCGCCCCACAGCTTGAACCCGACCCAGAAATCCCAGCTCGAATGCCGCCACACGACTTCGTTCAGCACCGCCATGAAGGCGAAGAACGCCGCCCAGTTGATCGTCAGCTTGCGCCACCCCAGCGCGCTCAGCCCCGGATAGGCGGTTTCCAGCAATTGCTGCAGCAACGGCCGCCCGGTGACGAGGCCGAAAGTCAGGATCGCCGAGAACATCGCATAGACGATGGTCGGCTTCATTTTGATGAAGGTATCGTCGCGGAAATACAGCGTCAGCGCACCGAACACGACGACCAGCCCCGCCGACAGCCACAGCATCGGCGAGATATGGCCGGTCTTACATTTCGACACGATGATCGCGATCACACTGGCGATCATGAACGCGGTGCTGGCGATGATGACCTGCGCCAGCGAATCCATCATGTCGGGAAGGCCGATCTTTCCGGCAAGCAGATTGGCGACGAAGAACACCACCAGCGGCCCGTAATCGAGCGCCATGCGGAACAGCGGCGAGGTGGGCTTGCGATCGACGGTCATTTGCGCACCCGTTCGACACCGGCGATGATCCGCGAGACTTCGTTGGCGTCGAACCCGCGCAGGTCGTCGGCGGTCTCGCCGACTCCGATTGCATGGATCGGCAGCCCGAACCTTTCCGCCGCCGCGACCAGCACGCCGCCGCGCGCCGTGCCATCCAGCTTGGTCATGACGAGGCCGGTGACGCCCGCCATCTCCTTGAACACCTCGATCTGGTTCAGGGCGTTCTGCCCGGTTGTCGCATCGAGCACGAGGACGACGTCGTGCGGGGCTGCCGGGTTCAGGCGGCCAAGGACGCGGCGGACCTTTGCCAGTTCGTCCATCAGTTCGCGCTTGTTCTGCAGGCGACCGGCGGTGTCGACGATCAGCACGTCGATGCCGGTCGCCGTCGCCTGCTTGACCGCTTCATAGACGATGCCTGCCGCGTCGCCGCCCTCGGCCCCGCTGACGATCGGCACACCGATCCGCTCGGCCCAGGTCCTGAGCTGACCGATGGCGGCAGCGCGAAACGTGTCGCCCGCCGCCAGCATCACGCCATAATCCTGCTCGACCAGTGTCTTGGCGAGCTTGGCGATGGTGGTGGTCTTGCCCGATCCGTTGACGCCGATGACCAGAATGACTTGCGGCCGTGGAAAGGCCTCGATTTCCAGTGGCTTGGCAACCGGTGTTAAGACCTTTTCGATCTCTTCGGCGACGACCAGCCGGATGCCGAGTTCCTCCATGTTGCGCTCATATTGCCCTTCGGCGAGACGCTGGCGGACCCGCGCGGCAGTGGCGGGGCCGAGGTCGGAGGCGATCAGCGCTTCCTCGATATCGTCGAGTTGCGCGTCATCGAGCCGCGCGGCGGACAACCCGACGAGATTGCCGGTCAACCGGTCGGAGGTCTTCTTGAGACCGCCGAGCAGGCGTTCGTGCCACGAAAGGCTCATAGGGGCATTCCGATCAACTGATTGCCTTCGATATGGGTCAGCCGCGCGGTCACGATCGAACCGGGCGGGCAGGGGGGAAGCGAAACATCGGCGAAACCGGGGCTGTGCCCGCGCGTGCCGGGGCGTTCGACGAGGATGTCGGCGGTGGTACCAACCTGCCGTTGCAGCCAGTCGCGGTGGCGGCGTTCGGCGGCGGCGCGTAACGCCTGCGCGCGCGCCTTGCCGATCGGCGGCGGCACCTGCGGCATCCGAGCTGCCGGGGTACGCGCGCGCGGGCTGTAGGGAAAGACATGGGCATGGACGATATCGCAATCGTCGATCAGCGCGAGCGTGTTCGCCGCCATCGCATCGTCCTCGGTCGGAAAGCCGGCGATGAGATCGGCACCGATCGCGATTTCTCCGCGCGCCGTCTTCAATCGATCGACCAGCGCGACCGCATCGGCGCGGCTGTGGCGGCGGCGCATCCGCTTGAGGATCATGTCGTCGCCGGCTTGAAACGATAGATGGACGTGCGGCATGACGCGTGGCTCTTGCGTCAACAATTCGAACAGCTTGGTATCGAATACTGCCGGATCGAGTGAGGATAGCCGCAGCCGTCGCAAGCCGGTGCGGGCAAGGATCGCCTCGACCAGATCGCCCAGCTTCGGGGTATCGGACAGGTCGTCGCCATAGCTCGACACGTCGACACCGGTCAGCACGATTTCGGCATGACCAGCCAAAACGAGGCCGGCGACCTGCGCCACTACGTCATCGATCGTCGCCGATCGCGAGGGGCCACGACCGGCCGGGATCGCGCAGAAGGTGCAGCGGTGGTCGCACCCGTTCTGCACCTCGACAAAGGCGCGGGTCTGCCCTTCGAACCTGCCGGCCAATTGCGGCGCGGTGTCGAGGACACGGGCGATGTCGCGGACCACGACCGGATCGGTGGAACTCCACGCTGCCGGGTTCAGCTTATCCGAATTGCCGATGACCCGGTCGACTTCGGGCATCGCCGCGAAACTTGCCGGATCGATCTGCGCCGCGCAGCCGGTAACGATCAATGCCCCCGTCGGCCGGTCGCGGCGGGCGCGGCGGATCGCGCGGCGGGTGGCGGCTACCGCGTCGTTGGTGACCGCACAGCTATTGACCACGGTCACGTCGCGGTCGACCAGCAACCCGCGGATCGCATCGCTTTCGGCGATGTTCAGCCGGCAGCCGAGCGTGATGATGGTGGGACCAGCGGAGGATGGCATGGGCGGTGATCTAGGGACAGGGACACGCGAAGTCCACGCGAACGCGCGGGCGGTGCTCGACTTCTGGTTCGACGAGGTCGGGCCGGACCGGCATTTCGCCAAGGATGCGGAGTTGGATGCGACGATCGCCGACCGGTTCGGCGGCCTGCGCGACGCGGTGCTGGCGAGCGAGGCGGCGGGATGGCGCGAAGAGGAACATCTTCTATTGGCGGCGGTAATCCTGCTCGATCAGTTTTCGCGCAACATCCATCGCCGCACCGCCGATGCGTTCGCCGCCGACCCGCTAGCGCTCGAACTGGCACTGATCGGGATTGCGCGGGGCGACGATCGGGAATTTCCGCCGCTCGAACGCTCGTTTCTCTACATGCCGCTGATGCACTGCGAGGACGCCGGGGTCGCGCGATTCTCGCTGCGCTGTTTCGAATGGCTCGGCAATCCGCTGAACCTGCAATTCGCGCGCGATCATGCGGCGGTCCTTGCGCAATATGGTCGGTATCCGTCGCGCAACGCCGCGCTCGGCCGGGAATCGACCGAGGCGGAGCGCGCTTATCTCACCCGGCCCGACGCCGGTTGGTGACGTCGGTCGTGTCGGCGTCGGCCGATCCGCCGCTATGCAGCAGCCCGCGCGCGGCTAGCATCCGCCGCGTGTCGGCTACGGTCAGCGGCCGGCTATAGGCCCAGCCCTGCGCCTTCGCACACCCCAGCGCGGCCAGTCGCTCCGCGATCGCGTCGGTTTCGACGCCCTCGGCGGTGATCGGCAGGTTCAGGCTTTCGCCAAGGCCGATGATCGCGTGGACGATCGCCGCCGAATCTGCATTGTCGAGCAGCGACAGGACGAAGCTCTTGTCGATCTTGATCCGGTCGAACGGCAGTGCCCGCAGATGCGCTAGGCTCGAATAGCCGGTACCGAAATCGTCGAGCGACAGGCGCACGCCCTGATTCTTGAGCGATCCGACGATCGACTGCGCCAGCGGCAGGTTGTCGAACAACGCGCTTTCGGTGATCTCGATCTCTAGTCGGTTGGGTGCGAAACCGCATTCGACGGTCGTCTTGATGATCTTCTGCGCCAGCCATGCGTCGCGCAGCTGCCATGGCGAGATGTTGACCGACAGGGTGATGCCCGGATCCCAGTCGCGCGCGGCGGCGAACGCCTGTCGCATGATCGACAGCGACAGATCACCGATCAGCCCGGCTTCCTCCGCCACCGGAATGAAGCGATCGGGCGGAATCGGCCCCTGCGTCGGATGCGTCCAGCGTGCCAGCACCTCGAACCCGCACAACCGGCCGGTCGCCAGATCGACCTGTGGTTCGAAATACGGCACGACCTGTCCGGCGGGGATTGCGAGGCGAAGGCCACTTTCGATGTCGTTGCGGTCGATCAACGCATGTTCCATCGCCCGGTCGAACCAGGTGAAGTCGCCGCGACCCGATTTCTTGGCCGAATACATCGCGATATCGGCGGAACGCAGCAGCGTGTCGATCCCGCCGCCGTCGAAGTCCGACCGGGCGATGCCGATCGAGCAGCTCAGGTGAATGCGCAGGTCGTCGACGAACATCGGTTGCGACAGTGCGGTGATGACGCGGTTCGCGATGCGTTCGACGACCGACGGATCGCGTGCGTCGAACACGAAGGCGCAGGCAAAGGCGTCGCCGCCGAATCGGGCGGTCAGTGCAGCGGGTGGCATCGCACCGGCGATTTCCAGCGCGACGCTACGCAGCACGCTGTCGCCAGCGGCATGGCCGTGCATGTCGTTGACCATCTTGAAATGATCGAGGTCGACGATCAGCAGCGCCACGGCCTGATCGCGCTTCGTCGCCGATCGCAGCAGCGCGGCACCGGCCTCGCTGAGACTGCGGCGGTTGAGGAAGCCGGTTAGCGGATCGCGCGACGCCAGCAGCCGTGCGCGCTCCTCGGCGGCGGAACGGCCATGCATCTCGACCCGGACGGCACGGTGGCGTCGCCAGCCGAAGATGACCAGCGCAGCATTGATCAGCAACGCCGTCACCAGCGGCTGCGCGACCGGCTCACCGCCGTAGAAGCGGTGGTCGAGCAGCCCCGATATGACGGCGAAGCTCAGGCCTACGAACAACAGGATCGCGCCGGCGCAGATCGCCAGGGTCCAGCGTTCGCCGCGTTCCCGAGGTTCCGCCAGAGCGGGGCCGATGCCCTCGGTTCCTTTTTGACGATCCCATTCCATCACCATCGTTTATCAGGGTCATCGGTGTAGAAGCGGTTAAAGCCGACCGGATGTCCGCCCCGGAAGCCCCGCCGATCGCCATGACTTGCGCTGAACCGAGTTTCGGGGTAAGGGCGCGGATCGTTTCTGCAGGGAGACGTTCAGCATTGCCGCCCGCGGGCGACGCCGGCCGACGAGGTTTCGTCCGCCGGCGTGTTTTGCTTGAGCGTTTTTCACGCGGCAAGGTTGGAGTGGTAGCGTGTTCGAGAGTCTGAGTGACCGGCTGGGAGGGGTGTTCGATCGTTTGCGCGGTCGCGGCGCACTGACCGAAGCCGACGTTCGCACCGCGATGCGTGAAGTCCGCGTCGCCCTGCTCGAAGCGGACGTGGCGCTGCCGGTCGCCCGCGATTTCGTCGAGAAGGCGACCGAGGCCGCGGTCGGCCAGAATGTTCTGCGTTCGATCACGCCGGGGCAGCAGGTCGTCAAGATCGTGCACGACGCGCTGATCGACATGCTGGGGTCGGACACCGCCGAACTCGATGTCGCGGTCACCCCACCGGCGGTCGTGATGCTGGTCGGCTTGCAGGGTTCGGGCAAGACCACCACGACGGCCAAGCTCGCCAAGCTGCTCGCCAAGCGCGAGGGCAAGAAGGTGATGATGGCGTCGCTCGACGTCAATCGTCCGGCGGCGCAGGAACAGCTGGCGGTCCTTGGCACGCAGGTCGAGGTCGCGACGCTGCCGATCGTGCAGGGCCAGCAGCCGGTCGATATCGCGCGGCGCGCGCTGCAATCGGCGAAGTTGCAGGGCTATGACGTTGTCATGCTTGATACGGCGGGCCGCCTGCACGTCGATCAGGCGCTGATGGACGAGATGAAGGCCGTGGCGGACATTGCCCGGCCGAACGAAATCCTGCTCGTCGTCGACTCGCTGACCGGTCAGGACGCGGTCAACGTCGCGCAGAACTTCTCCGAACAGGTGCCGCTGACCGGCGTCATCCTGACGCGGATGGACGGCGATGCGCGCGGTGGCGCCGCGCTGTCGATGCGCGCCGTTACCGGCAAGCCGATCAAGTTCGCGGGCACCGGCGAAAAGCTTGACGCGATCGAGCCGTTCCACCCCAAGCGCGTCGCCGGGCGTATTCTCGGCATGGGAGACGTCGTCTCGCTGGTCGAAAAGGCCGCGCAGTCGATCGAGGCCGAAGATGCCGAGCGCATGGCCGGTCGCCTTGCCAAGGGTCAGTTCGACATGAACGACCTGCGCGGGCAGCTGGCACAGATGCGGCGCATGGGTGGTCTGGGCGCGCTGGCGGGCATGATCCCCGGCATGAAGAAGGCGCAGGCGGCGATGGCGTCGGGTGCGGTGGATGAAAAGATCCTGCTGCGCATGGACGCGATGATCACGTCGATGACGGTCAAGGAACGCGCCAGGCCCGAACTCATCAATGCCAAGCGCAAGATCCGCATTGCCAAGGGGTCGGGCACCACGGTGCAGGACATCAACAAGCTGCTGAAGATGCATCAGGAAATGCAGTCGGCCATGAAGAAGCTCAAGAAGATGGGCGGAATCAAGGGCATGATGTCGATGCTGGGCAAGGGCGGCATGGGCGGCCTCGGCAATGCGCTGGGCGGCCCCGGCCTTGGCGACCTGATGAGCAAGGCGGGTGGCGAAATGCCGGGCCTGCCAGGGCTCGGCGGCATGGGCGGGAAGGGCGGCGGTATGCCGCAACTGCCCCCCGGCTTCGAAAACCTTATCAAGAAGAAGTAATTGCCGGTCGGAACCGGCTTACACGAACCAACGAAGGAAGAAGAATAATGGCAATCAGCATCCGTCTGTCGCGTGGTGGCTCGAAGAAGCGTCCGTACTACCGCATCGTCGTCGCCGATGCGCGCAGCCCGCGTGACGGCCGCTTCATCGAGAAGATCGGCACCTACAACCCGCTGCTGGGCAAGGAAGACGAAAAGCGCGTCGTGCTCGACGCCGAGCGTGCGACCCACTGGCTGAGCGTCGGCGCGCAGCCGACCGACCGCGTCGCCCGCTTCCTCGACAAGGCCGGCGTGAAGGAACGCGCTGCCCGCAACAACCCGAGCAAGGGCAAGCCGGGCGAGAAGGCCGTCGAGCGCGCCGAGGAACGCGCTGAAAAGGCCAAGGCCGCTGAAGAAGCCGCCGCCGCGCCGGCCGAAACCGCCGAAGCATAAAATATTGTGCCGGCGCGTCTTTCGGGACGTGCCGGCACCTTTTGATCGGCATCATGCGTTCCGGGTCGACCTGACCAGGAGCATGACCGATGATCGATCCCGAACAGCAGCCGCACCATGACGAAGACGCCACCAACCTCGGCCAATCGGCGGAAGAACCCGCCGAAGGCCGCGACGACGCCCCCGCCGGCGGCGAAGGCTCGCCCGACGCCTGATCCGGCGGACCGTAACCGTGTCGTGCTGGCGGCGATCGCCGGCGCGCACGGGCTGAATGGCGAGGTGCGGCTGAAGCTTTTCACCGACGATCTGTCGGCCTATCCGGCGCTGAACGGCGGCGCACTG
>NZ_LMLN01000028.1:438484-444354 GCF_001421915.1 Sphingomonas sp. Leaf62
GGACCAGGGCCGAGGCGATGCGCGGTACCGAATTGTGGATCGGCCGCGACCAGCTGCCCCCGCTGGGCGATGGTGAATATTACCATGCCGACCTGCTGGGATTGCCCGTGGTGTCGAGCGAAGGCGAAGCCTTGGGACAGGTCGTCGCGATCGACGATTTCGGTGCCGGCGACGTGATCGAAATCGAGCGCCCCGACGGCAAGCGCTTCATGGTGCCTATGCAGCCACACGCCGTACCCGAATGGAATGGCGAGCGGATGGTCGTCGACGCGCTGTTCGCCGCCGACTGACCGGTCAGCGGAAGGCCGCAGCCGTAAACGCCTGCCGCACCGCATCGGGCGCGTTGTTCAGCCGCCGTTCGAGCCGCGCCAGCAACGCATCGCTATCGGCACTGCCCCGTTCGGCACGCTCCATGCTCCAATAACCGAATTCGCGTGCCTCGACCGGGCGATCGGACAGGATCGTCAGTGCGTCGTGTCGGGGATCCTTCGCGATGCGGGCATAGGTCGATGCGACGCTGCTCTCCGGCCCCTCGATGACCTGCAGGAAAATACCGTCATTATACCATAACAGGCCGGTGATGCCGTCGACCGCGTTGTTGTGCCGCGAATGCTGGACGATCTGATCGACATCCACGCCCGGCACGCATCGGCTGGTGTAGAAGATCTGGCGAAACGGAGAGAGAGTCACCCCCGCCAAATACGATCGTTACGCAGGGCAATCAAGTCCCGGGGGGCTGGCTTACCGCCTTGGATCGGGAACGGTCACTGGCGGGCCGATCTCTGCATCGGGATCGGCCAGCTTCGTCACGAGCCGCCCGACCAGCGTGACCGGATCACGTCCGCCGCCATAGCCATAGGCTTCCGCCTCCGCCTTGCCGCAGCGACGCTGGCCGCGAAAGATGCCGCAGCCGGACAGGAACGGGTCCTGCGTCGACGCCCGCGCCGGCTCCCCCGCCACCGCGCCATCCTCGGCGGGCGACTTTGCGCGCGGTAGCGGCAGGCGATATCGGGCATTGCGGTCCGGATCGCCGCAGACGACGACCTCGTTATCGCGCGCGGCGGTGCAGTTCCGGCGGGCTTCGCGCTCGGCGGCGGCAGCGAGAATGCGGTCGACCGATTGTCCCGCGACACCGGCGGGCAGGGCGAGGAGCAGGAACAGGCCGACGGACATGATGCCGCGGTAGCATGACACCCCGCCCGGCCCAAGGCTTACCGGCGCAGCGGCTGCCGTTCGCTCAGGAGGTTGCGGATCGTCGTCGCCGCCACCCCGGCCTCGCCCATGGCATGGCTGATCTGGTCGAGGCCCTTCACCACGTCGCCGGCCGCGAACAGGCCCGGAATCGATGTCCGCTGGTGATCGTCGACCTCGAGGCAGCCCTCCCCGGTCGCCTTGGCGCCGGCGGCGACCGCCAGTTCGGAACGGATTCGCGAGCCGAGCGCCGGATAGACACTGTCGAACGCCATCTCCCCTTCCGCTGTCTCGACCACGAACCGGTCGCCATCGATCCGGTACCGTCCGCATGGCCCGTCGACCCGGCGGACACCGGCAGCGTCCAGCGCGTCGCGACAGGCATCGTCGAGATGATGGTCGCTGTCCGGCGCGATCAGGGTGACGTCGGCGCTGTAGCCACGCAGGAACAACGCCTCGCGCATGCCATGGTCGCTGGTGCCGATCACCCCGATCCGCCGGTCGGTCACTTCATAGCCGTCGCAGATCGGGCAATAGCGGAGCAGCCCCCGCGCCAGTGCGGCATCATGAACGTCGTCGTCCAGCCCCCGTGGGCGATGATTGACCACCCCGGTCGCCAGCAGCACGCTGCGCGCCGCGACGACGCCATCGGCGGTGGTGACGTGGTAATCATCGCCATTGCGGTCGATGGCGGTAACCGCCGCGGCCGTGCAGGTCGCGCCATAGGTCCGTGCCTGCTCGTGCATCCGGGCCAACAGGTCCGTCCCCGCGATCCCGCCGGGAAAGCCCGCATGGTTGTAGGTCCGGGGGATCATCGCCGCCCGGCTCGACCCGCAATCGAACATCCGGATGCGCAGATGGAAGCGGGCAAGATAGATGGCGGCGGTCAGTCCGGCAGGACCAGCACCGACGATCACGCAATCGACGATCTCGGGATCGGGGGTGGGGGCAATCGCCGGCATGGGGCGCAAATGAAGCGGATGGGGTTTCGTTCCCCGCGACTTGCGGGCACAGGCTGTGGCCCATGACCTTTGCCGCGACCGTGCTGACCCTCTATCCCGAAATGTTTCCCGGGCCGCTCGGCTTGTCGCTGGCCGGTCGGGCACTGCGCGAGGAACGCTGGTCGCTGGACGCGGTGCAGATTCGTGACTTCGCGACCGACCGGCATCGCTCGGTCGACGATACGCCGGCCGGGGGCGGGGCGGGGATGGTGCTGCGCGCCGATGTGCTGGCCGCCGCGCTGGACAGCGTGACCGACGGCCGCCCGGTCCTCGCCATGACGCCACGCGGCCGACCCCTGACCCAGCGGCGGGTGCGCGCGCTGGCGGCGGGGCCGGGTGCCATCGTGCTGTGCGGCCGGTTCGAGGGGTTCGACGAACGCCTGTTCGAAGCGCGCGCGATCGAACCCGTCGCGATCGGCGACTATGTGCTGTCGGGCGGTGAAATGGGAGCGCTGGTACTGCTCGACGCTTGCGTTCGGCTGCTTCCCGGCGTAATGGGCGCGGCTTCGAGTGGTATCGAGGAGAGCTTCGAAAGCGGCCTTCTCGAATACCCTCAATATACCCGGCCCTATGAATGGGAAGGGCGCGTGATTCCCGAAGTGTTGCGATCGGGGGATCATGCGCGGATCGCCGCGTGGCGCAAGTCACGGTCGGAATCCGATACACGGCTATGGCGGCCGGACCTGTGGGAGCGTCACGTCGACGCTCGGGTCCAGTCGCCCTCTGGCGCGCACAAGCAAGACGAAGGTCAGAAGACATGAACCTCCTCCAGACGCTCGAAGCGGAACAGATCGCCAAGTTCCTCGAATCGAAGTCGATCCCCGATTTCCGTGCCGGTGACACCCTCAAGGTCGGCGTGAAGGTCGTCGAAGGCGAGCGGACCCGCGTGCAGAACTACGAAGGCGTGTGCATCGCTCGGTCGAACGCCGGCATGGGCTCGTCGTTCACCGTCCGCAAGATGAGCTTCGGTGAAGGCGTGGAGCGCGTTTTCCCGCTCTATTCGCCGAACATCGATTCGATCGACGTTGTCCGTCGCGGTGTCGTGCGGCGCGCGAAGCTCTATTATCTGCGCGGTCGTACCGGCAAGTCGGCGCGTATCGCCGAACGCCGCGATCCGCGTCCGGTCAAGGCGACCGCCGCCGAGTAATCGGCTGCCCGCATTGCGCTATGGAAAGGGCGCGGTGGCCATTGGCCGCCGCGCCCTTTTTGCTGGGCAGTGCTGTTCGCGCTTTCTCGGTTTGCCGTCGTGGATAGAGCGTTACAGAAAAAACTTATTGGAAACTGGCTTCTGGATGGCGAAGGAAACAACCTGTTGCCACGCCGTCGGGTTCAACCGGATTCCCATGCCGGTTCCTAACCGGGAAAGTGAAACGCCGTCCTGCTTGCAATAAGCATACGCTTGAACAACGATGACTTGATGCGGCTAAATGATCGCCATTATCAGACAAGACATCTCGCGTTGCTTCTTTGCGGGATGTCGCTGGCGGCTTGTACCACTTCCGCGCAACGGCACGCCAAGTCGTTCGTACACTGGGATGCGGTATCAGACGCTACTAGCAGTGCAGAAGAACGATGTGGCGGAACCGCCTACCTTATAGATGGTCGCCGCGGTTACTCCCCTGATGACTACAGATGCAATCTAAAATAAAAGCGCAAGATAATCTAGGCAGGTAATGCTTGATGATTTTCTTAGAGCATAACTACACATCTTTGAACGCGGTACCGTCACTGAACCATGCGGCGTAAGGTGGAGCATCAGTTCAGCGATTTAGGAGGTGGTCGCTGGATTGTTGCCTTTCAGATGTGCCGCATTGGTCATCCCAGTCATGCCCGCGGGCGCCGATCCCGAATTTGCTATTCCAAGCGGGAAGATCAGGTCCGTTGCGATGACCTGAAGTTGATTGCCTCTACTACAATCCGACCTCAACCCTCGTCCGGTCCCGCGATCGGGGCCGACACGGTAAACCGCAAGCCCGGCGCGTTGTCGCTTTCCTCGATCACCCCGTCGAGCCGCTTGACCATCGCGGTCAGCATCCGCGTGCCGAACCCGGTGCGGTTGCCGACCCGGCCCTGCCCACGATCGGCGACGGTCAGGCGGAATCGGTTGCGGAACCGCTCCAGCGAGACCGAAATCGGCCCCGGCTTGCCCTCATAGGCATATTTCTGGGCATTGATGACCAGTTCGACCAGCACCAGCCCGACCTGTACCGCCGCGTCGGCCGATATCAGCATTGGCGACAGGTCCATGGTCAGTCGCCCGGTCCACTCGGCACCCATCGACGACTGCATCTCGGCCAGCAGATCCTCGATATAGCGGCCGAGGTCGATGACCGTGACGGCGTCGTCGGAATAGAGCCGCCGGTGGACCAGCGCGACCGCCGACAGCCGTCGTTGCGCCTCGCCCAGATGGCGGGTCAGCGTCTCGTCATTTTCGGCGGTCGCCTGCATCGCGAGGAATGCGACCACCAGCTGCAGACTGTTCTGCACCCGGTGGTTCACTTCCTTGATGAGCGTGTCCTGCTGCGCAAGCAGCGCGTCCTTGTCGGTGACCGCACGCGACAATTCGCGGTTCAACTCGCTGATCCGCCGCCGCTGGCGCATATCGAACAACAGGCGCGACAATCGGTGCCCGGCCTCGACCTCGGCCGGGGTCCATGGTCGAGCACGCCCGCGAATTTCTTCGCTCCACGCCGCGAAGGACGCGCGGGGGTTCAGCGGCTGGTCGGGGGCGTCGCTCACCGCCTTGTGCGGGTTTCCGGCCCATTGGATCGTCTGCAACGTCTCGGCACGGAACCACATCAGCACGATCGGCTCCTCGGCCGACAACGTGATCGCGAGGATGCCACTGGCCAGATCGCGATAGGCATGGGCGGCGGGCAGGCGCAGTTCCAGCGCGGCGCTGTGCGTCAAAATCGTGCCCTGCCGGCGTATCCAGCGCGACAGGTCGTCGATATCCTCGCGGGCCGGAACGTGGCCGGTCGTGTGCAGTACCGCGCCGCGCTGCAGGGCGAAGCCGTCGGCACCGAGCATCCGTTGCAGGTCGGGACCGATCAGCGCCGCAACCTGATCGGGATCGCCATCCTGCGCCAGCCGCTGCGCCAACGCATCCTCGGCCGCGCGCAACCGCAGGCGTTCGCGATATTCGGCAGCTTCTTCCTTGGCGGTCACCTGTTGCGCAAACGACGCCGCGATCAGTTCGCACGTCTTGCGCTGCAAATAGGACAATGTGCGCGGGCTGCGATGGTGACATGCGACCAGCCCCCACAACATGCCGTCCTTGACGATCGACACCGATGCCGAGGCCGCAACGCCCATATTGTACAGATACTGGACATGGATCGGCGATACTGCCCGCAGGCCGACATCGCTCAGGTCGATGGTGCACAGTGCCGGGTCGATCCCGCTGATCGGTGCGGGGACATAGGCCGCATCGGGGATCACCCGAACCCGGTTGCGGACATACAGCGCACGTGCCTGTCGCGGAATGTCGGATGCGGGGAAGTGATGGTTCAGGAACCCGTCCATGTCGGGTGCATGGCGTTCGGCGACGACCTTGCCCGAATCATCGTCAAGGAAGCGATAGATCATGACCCGGTCGAACCCGGTCAGCCGCGAAAAAAGCGCGGCGGCACGCGCACCCAGATCGTCGAGATCGACGGCGCGGGCGAATTCCTCGCC
>NZ_LMLN01000028.1:444374-509327 GCF_001421915.1 Sphingomonas sp. Leaf62
TCCACCAGCCAGTACGGATCCGCCCGACTGGCAACGACCGAAAGCGCACGGTCGTTGATCGTGCCGAGCGACACCGGGCCGACGATCGTCGACCGCAGCACGGCAAGGGCATCGGCACCGATCAGCGTGCCGATCGGTCCACCCAGCCAGCCACCGCCCAGCAAGCCGTCGACGTCGCCCGCGCCACCCACGATCCGGTCCTGTCCGGGATCGACGATCAACAGCACGCCATGCGGCTGGATCGCGCCGGGAATATGGATCGCCTCGCGATCGCATGCGGTCACGTCCGGTCCCAGGTCCGACACCGAATGGGCATCGGGCCGCTTGGGGGCATCGAAATCGGCATTCGTCGCCAACGGGTGGCCTTTCGTGGTCATGATGCGACCCGACGACGACAATCGCAGCGGGACACTTGCAGTAAAAGGGCTTGGCGTTTTGTTCAACCGGCCCCCATCGCACCGTCCAGCACCTGCCGGATGCGGGCGATCAGATCGGCACGCTTATACGGCTTTCCGATCAGATCGAACTCGGTGCCCCGCGCATCCACCCGCTCGATCGACGCCTCCGCATAGCCGGTCGTCAGCAGGACCTTCAGCCGGGGGCGCTGTCGTTTTGCCTCGCGCGCCAGCATGACCCCGTTCATGCCGCCCGGCATGATCAGGTCGGTGAACAACAGGTCGATTGCCGTTCCCATGTCCAGAATGTCGATCGCTTCAGGACCGTTGCCAGCACGCACGACGCGATAGCCAACATCGTTCAGGATCGATTCGGCCAGATCGCCGATATCGGGCTGATCCTCGACGACCAGCACCGTCTCGTCGCCGCGTGGTTCGCGTCCGCTATGCGTCAGGCCACGACGGATCGGTTCGGCAGCATCGGTCGCCGCCGGGAACAGCAGGTGGACGGTCGTGCCCTTGCCTTCCCCGGACTCGATCCGCAGCGCGCCGTTCGACTGTTTCATGAACCCATAGACCATCGACAGGCCCAGGCCGGTGCCCTTGCCCTGATCCTTGGTCGTGAAGAACGGTTCGGCCGCCCGCGCCAGCACGTCCGGGGCCATGCCCGATCCGGTGTCGGCGATCGACAGGCCGATATACTGGCCGGCACGCGCGTCGGCGAAACGCTCGTCGGTGCCGTCGATGCATTTGTGTTCGGCGGCGATCGTCACCGTTCCGCCATCGGGCATGGCGTCGCGGGCATTCATCAGGATGTTGAGGATTGCGGTTTCGGCCTGCACGGGATCTATCCGGGCATTGCAGTCGCTGCCGCACGGCCTCACGTCGATGTCGATCGGTGTCGACCGGATCGTGCGTTTCAGCATCGGCAACAGATTCGCGATCAGGTCGTCGATATTGGTGACCCGGCCCGACAGCTTCTGCTTGCGCGAGAAGGCGAGGAGTTGCTGTGTGAGTTCGGCACCGCGTTCCGCCGCCTCCGCTACGGCACGCAGCGACCGGGTGGTCCGTGCCGGATCGATCGGCTTTTCGCCGCTGCGCTCGACCTGCGTCAGCACGACGTCGGTGAACCCTTGGATGACGGTCAGAAGATTGTTGAAGTCATGCGCGATGCCCCCGGTCAATTGTCCGACCGCCTCCATCTTCTGCGCCTGCCGCAACCCTTCCTCGGCATCGCGACGGCGGGTAACGTCGAGCTGCGAGGCAAAGAAATATCGCAACTCGCCTTCGCCATCCAGCACCGGAGACACGAACAAGGCGTTCCAGAACGCGCTGCCGTTCTTCTTGTAGTTGATGATCTCTACCGATGTCTCGCGCCGCTGGCGGATGGCATCGGAGATTTCGGCGATTGTCTCGGGATCGGTCTCCGGTCCCTGCAGAAACCGGCAATTCCGGCCCAGCACCTCGTCCGCCGCATAGCCGGTCATCTGCAGGAAAGCGGGGTTGGCAAAGATGATCGGATTGTCGTCCTGTTTGGGATCGGTCACGATCATCGGCATCCGCGTCGTCTTGACCGCCGCGAAAAAGATGCCGTTCGCCGGGTCGCGCATGTCGCCTTCGGCCATTGCCGGTTGCCGGGGTACGGGATCGAGCGGTTTTTCCGGGCTGGACGGCGCATGCATGGACGGGATCTACCGGTTCGAGGTTTTGCCTATAGGTCGCGAACGTATACATTGGTTCCACCGCGGCACGGACCCCGATCCGGCCACCGGTCGTTGCACATCCCATGAACCCCGTCCGCCAAGCCATTGCCCGCCAAGTCCGATTGTTGACCGGGGCGGGGGACGGCGCGATCGACCTGACCCGGCCGCCTGGCGATGATGGACTGTTCGGGCCGCAATCGGTCAGCTGGCGCGTCCATGGCGATTTTTCGTCGATGATGATCGGCGGCACCGCGGCACTGCTGGTGCAGATGCTGCACCCCGGTGCGCTGGCGGGGGTATGGGATCACAGCAATTTCCAGCGCGACATGCTCGGCCGGCTGAAACGGACCGCGCAGTTCATCGCCGCCACCACCTATGGCAGCACGGTCGAGGCAAATCGGCTGATCGGCAGGGTCCGGCAGATCCATGACCGGGTCAACGGCGTGCTGCCCGATGGCACGCGCTATGACGCCAACGATCCGCACCTGCTGACGTGGGTGCATGTCGCCGAGACCGATTCGTTCCTGCGCGCCTATCTGCGCTATCGCGATCCGACGCTGTCGCGCGCCGATCAGGACCGGTATTTCGCCGAGAATGTCGTGGTGGCCGAACGGCTGGGCGCGACCGACGTGCCCGACAGCCGGGCGGCGGTCGATGCATGGCTGTTGTCGGTGCGGCGCGAACTGCGCTGCGACGAACGGACGCGCACGGTGCGCGATGCGCTGCTGCACCAGCCGCTGCCCAACCCGTTGTTGAAGGGGTTCGGCGCGCTCAACACCGCTGCGGCGATCGACCTGTTGCCGCCATGGGCGCGGGCGATGCTGGAATTGCAGGGCAACGGCGTCGGCGTGCGCACCGGCGCACACGGCATGGCGTGCGTCCTGCGCTGGGCGCTCGGCGGTTCGGCGTCGGAGCGGACGGCGCGGGCGCAGGGCTAGAGCGGCGGCAACCCCGCCTTTAGCTCCGCCATCCACGGCCCGGCGACGCCATCGGACGGCGCGCGCCAGTCGCCGCGCGGCGACAGTGCCCCGCCGCCCGAAACCTTTGGGCCGTTGGGCAGCGCCGACCGCTTGAACTGGCCGGTCTGAAAGAACCGCCACAGGAACTTTTCCAGCCACGCGGCGATCACCGGCAAATCGTAGCTCCCTTTCGCATCGTCCGGAAAGTCGATCGGCCAGCGACCCGCCGCCGCATCGCGCCACGCATGCCAGCACAGGAAGGCGATCTTCGACGGCCGCATCCCGAAGCGCACGACATGATGCAGGAAGAAATCGTTCAGCGCATAGGGGCCGACCCGGTCCTCGGTGCTCTGCATCCTGCCCGACGAATCCGCCGGCACCAGTTCGGGCGAAATCTCGGTGTTGAGGATCGCGTCGAGCACCGCATCGGTATCGGCATCGAACTGGTCGGTGCGGATCACCCAGCGGATCAGATACTGGATCAGCGTCTTCGGCACGCCGGCATTGACGCCATAATGGCTCATATGATCGCCGACGCCATAGGTACACCACCCCAGCGCCAGCTCGGACAGGTCGCCGGTGCCCAGCACCAGTCCCTCGCGCTGGTTCGCCAACCGGAACAGATAATCGGTGCGCAGGCCAGCCTGCACATTCTCGAACGTCACGTCATAGACCGGCTCGCCCTTCGCAAAGGGGTGGTCCATATCGGCCAGCATCTGCTGCGCGGCCGGGCGGATGTCGATCTCGTCGCCGGTGATGCCCAGCGCGCGCATGAGCTTCCACGCATTGCTTCTGGTCGTCTCACCGGTCGCAAAGCCCGGCATGGTAAAGCCGAGAATGTCGGTGCGCGGCCGCTCCAGACGGTCGAACGCCTTGGCCGCGACGATCAGCGCATGGGTCGAATCCAGCCCGCCCGATACGCCGATCACCAGCCGCTTGGTGCCCGACGCGACCAGTCGCTGGCGCAGTCCCTCAACCTGGATGTTGAACGCCTCGTAACAATCGTCGTCGAGCCGCTCGGGGGTGTTCGGCACGAACGGATAGCGGCGGACCGGGCGCAGCAGCCCGATATCCTCATAGGCTGGTGCATGATCGAACCCGATCCGGCGGAACCGGGTTTCGGGATGGCCGCTGGCGGTGGCACAGTCGTTGAACGTGCCGGTCCGCATCCGTTCTAGCCGCAACCGTTCCAGATCGACATCGGCATAGACGATGCCCGCCGCGCGATCGAACCGGTCGGAGGCGACCAGCAACTCGCCCAGTTCGTGGATCGTGCCCTGTCCGTCCCATGACAGATCGGTCGTGCTTTCGCCCATGCCCGCCGCCGAATAGACATAGGCCGACATGGTCCGCGCCGATTGCGACGCGCACAGCATCTCGCGGTCGCGCGCCTTGCCGATGACGATGTTCGACGCCGACAGGTTGCACAGCACCAGCGCCCCGGCCAGCGCGCCCGCCGTCGACGGGGGCAGGGGGGACCAGAAATCCTCGCAAATCTCGGCATGGAAGACGAAATCCGGCAGGTCATCGGCGGCGAAGATCAGGTCGGTACCGAACGGAACGTCCTGCCCGCCGACACGCATCGTCAGTCCGGTCAGCCCGGCACCGGGTGCGAACCAGCGTTTCTCGTAATATTCGCGGTAGTTGGGCAGATAGGTCTTGGGCACGACGCCGAGCACCCGTCCGCGCGCCACGGCCACCGCGCAATTATACAGCCGCCCGTTGCGCCGCAGCGCCGCGCCGAGCAGCAGCGCCGGGCGCAGGTCGGCACTCGCCGCGACCACCGCCGCCAGCGCCGCCTCGGTCGCGTCGCACAGCACGTCCTGCAGATGCAGGTCGTCGATCGCATAGGAGGTGAGGTTCAGTTCGGGAAAGACCAGCAGGTCGGCGCCGGCCGCATGCCCCTCTTGCGCCAGCACGATCGCGGCGCGGCCGTTGGCGGCGGGATCGCCCACGCTCGCCAGCGGGGTACAGGCCCCCACGCGGAGCAGACCATGGGTATGGATCGAATGGAACGGGTGGGCGGTCATGCCCGCAACCTAGAGACCTTGGCCGGCTATCGCCAGCGAGGATCAGACCTTGGCGGCGTAGATCATCCGGCCTTCACCGATCAGGTCGAACACCCGCGCCAGATCGCCTTCGGCGACGGCGAAACAGCCCTGGCTGCGGCCCAGCTTGCCGTGCTGCGCGATCATTTCCGGATTGGCATACCATGCGCCATGGATGACGATCGCGCGCATCAACGCATTGTCGTTGGTATGGTCCAGCCCGACCAGCCGCTGCGACCGGCCATGCTTGCCGATATAGTAATTCTCGGTGACGAACGCGCCTTCCGACGTCGCATTCGAATCGGGCACGTTGCTGAACCGGTCGAGCATCCCGCGATGGCGCGGGTCCGATCCGCTGCCGTGCGAGACGCGCATCGCAGACACGACGCCACTGTACATGTCGATGAACTGGAAGCGCGGATGCGCGGAGTCGACTGCGAAATCGGCGATGGCGATCCGGTCGGTCTTGCGGACCGTGCCGCCATGGCGTTGCAGCGCGGCGTGGGCGCGTTCGAACAAGCCGGGATTCACCGTCGGCGGTGCCAGCATCTTCCTGACCGGTGCGGCAGGAACCGCCGCCGATGCCAGTCGCTGCGGCATCGGCCCGACCGGCAGATTCTGCGCGACGGGCACGATCGCATTCTTGGTACAGCCCTGTGCCAGCACCAGCCCCGCAAGGCCTCCTGCTGCCTTCAGCACTGCCCGCCGCGATCGAACCGCTTCGTCCTGCATCCAAATCCTCGTCAAACCGTTATGGCTCCCCCAGATACGGTACGAACCGGTTCCATTCAATTAACGCCGGGTAATCGGTTGCGTCACTGGTCGCGGCGATGCCACGGGCGGTCGACTCCGTTGCAGTTGATACCGTCCATATTTGCGTTCGGGCTGCGGCTGGGTGATACTCGACGCGTGATTTTCGCCCTTCGTCTTGGACTCGCGCTGGCGCTGCTGCCGCTGCCGGCCGTGGCGCAGCGATCGGATGTGCTGGCGGTCGAGCGTGCGGCGCTGACCATGCGGCCGGGCGCGCATCGCTGGTCCGATGATCCGACCCTGCCGGGACCGGTCAGCATCGTCGTCAGCGTGCCGATGCAGATGGCGTTCGTCTATCGCGGCGATGTGCTGATCGGGGCAACGACGGTATCGACCGGCAAGCCGGGCAAGACCACGCCGATCGGCGAATATGCCATCCTGCAAAAACGGCCGTTTCACCGCTCCAACCTGTATAACAACGCGCCGATGCCGTTCATGCAGCGGTTGACGTGGGACGGGATGGCGCTGCACGCCGGCAATCTTCCCGGCTTCCCCGCGTCGCATGGCTGTATCCGTATCCCGACCGCCTTTGCCCGCACGCTGTTCGCCGCAACGGCGCTCGGCGGGCAGGTGGCGGTGGTGAACGACGTCATCGCCTTTCCCGCCTATCGTCCCGCCGATCCGGTGCCGCGACTGGAGGCGGAGGTGGCGATGCTCGCCGGCCGCGACGACCGGGTGAGCAGCGGAGGCCGTCGTGGCGAACCGCGATAGGCGAAATCCCCGTTGCCCCGGAGCCGCCCGAGACGTCCGCGACAGCCATGCGCCGAACTCCGTGCCGGCCGTTCCCCTGCGGGGAACCGCTACCACGGCCGTGCTGATCGCGCTGGCGCTGGCCGGCTGCAACGACCGCCGCGATTCCGCACCGGCGGCAACGCCCACACCACGCTCGACCGCGGCGATTGTCCCACCGCCGGTCACCTCGACCGTACCCGACCGGATCACCGTGGCGACCAACGAACCCTTCTATTCCGCAAGGGTCGCAGCCGACACGATCGTTCTCAGCGGCGTCGACATGGCCGAGCGGCGCTTGCCGATCACCGATCGCGAAATCGCCGCCGACCGACGAAGCTGGACCGCGCGCGACGATGGCGGCACCGTCGTCGTCACCGCGACCCGCGCCGCTTGCGAAGACGATATGTCGGGCGCGCCGCGCGACTATAGCGGTACGCTGACGCTCGCCGGCCGGACCGTGCGCGGCTGTGCCTTTACCGGCACGCCCGCGCCGCCGCCCGGTGAGACGGCAGCGACGATCCCCGCAAGCTTTACCGGCAACTGGAACACCGACGCCGCCGCCTGCGCCCGCCCCGCCGCCTCGATCGAGGGGGTCAGGGTCACGCCGCACGAAATCCTGTTCCACGAAAGCGCCGGGCGGGTGACGCGGGTCGAACCGCTTGGTGCCGATCGCATCCGCATTCTCGCCGATTATGACGGGGAGGGCGAACGCTGGACCGCGACGCAGACGCTGACGGTCGCCGGGAACCGGCTGACCATCGATACCGGCGGCCCGCCGTTCAGCCGCGTGCGTTGTCGGCAGTAACCAGCACCGCAGCGATCGCCGCGTGCAGCTGGTCGCCGGTGAACGGCTTGGTCAGCACCGGTACCCCAATCGACGTATCGCCGATTTCCGCAAAGCCGGTGATCAGCAGCACCGGCATGGTCGGACAGCAGGACCGCACCCGGTTGGCGACGTCGATCCCCGACAGGTCGGGCATGGCGTAATCGGTCAGCACCAGATCGAACCGTTCGCCCGCCTCCAGCGCCTCTACCGCGGCGCGCGCCGATCCCTGCACCGTGACGCTGTGCCCGACCGCTTCCAGCTGTGCGGCGACGACTGCGCGCACTTCGGGATCGTCCTCGACCAGCAACAGCCGGCGCGGAACGGCGTCGTGCTGGTCGGGGCGGGCAATCGCCGCCGCATCGGTTTCGGCGCGGGGCAGCCATATGTGGATCGTCGTCCCCTCACCGACGACACTGTCGATCGTGACGTCGCCCCCCGCCGCGCGCGCCATCGCCCGCACCATCGGCAGGCCCAGCCCGGTGCCGGCCCCCTGCGCCTTGGTGGTGAAGAACGGTTCGAACACCCGCGCGCGCACAGCGTCGTCCATGCCGCTGCCGGTATCGCCGACCGAGATGCGGACGAACGGTCCCTGCAGGTCCGGCACCAGTGCGGCGGCATCGGCGATGTGCCTGCTGGCGATACGGACGGTGCCGCCACCGCCCATTGCATCGCGCGCATTGATGGCGAGGTTCAGGATCGCCAGCTCGAACTGCCCCGGATCCGTCCGCACCGACCATGGTTCCTCCGCGAAGTCGTAGGTCACGCGGATGCGGCCGGCGGTGGTCCGCAGGATCAGTTCCTCGATCGACTGGATCGCTTCGTCGGGGCGGAAGACTTCGGCGGCCAGATCGCGCTGCCGGCTGAAGCTCAGCAGGCGGCGGGTGATCGCGCTGCCGCGTCCGGCGGCTTCACCGGCGGCGGCGAGATAGCGTTTCAGCCGGTCGCGATCGTCGATCCGCCGTTCGGCCAGTTCCAGATTGCCGATGATCGCCGCCAGCAGGTTGTTGAAGTCGTGCGCGATCCCGCCCGACAGGGTGCCGAGCGCCTCCAGCTTTTCCGACTGATGGTGCCGCCGTTCCGCCAGCCGCCGTTCGGTATCGTCGCGTTCGATCCGCAGCAGATAGCGGTCGTTGCCTGCCTGAAACGGGATGCGGCGGATATGCGTCCACCGGTCGCCACCGGGCAGCGGGTGGTGGCGATCCTCGTCATCGACCCGGTCCTGCGCGAGGGTCGCCAGATCGCGCGGGTCGGGGACGATCGCGGCATCCTCCCCGCGCACGATCCGCCCCTCGGCATCGACGATCGCGACCGCATCGCCCGAACCGTCGGCCAGCCCGCGAAACGCCGCGCGTTCGAACGCCAGCGCGCGGCGCAGCGCATGGCGTTCGGCGGCGGCGGCGACCATCGCCGTCAACGCCTCGGCATCCCATGGCTTGTTGGCATAGCCGCTGATCGCGCCGTCGTTCAGCGCCGCGACGACCGCCGACAGATCGGCATAGCCGGTCAGCAGGATCGCCTCCGCATCGGTCACCGCCCGCGCGCGCGCCAGGAACTGGCTGCCGGTCAGTTCGGGCATCCGCTGGTCCGACACGATCACCGCGATGTCGGGATGCGCCGCGACCAGACCGAGCGCCTCGACCGGCGAGGTGGTCGACACGATGCGATACCGGTCCTCCAGCAGGTCGGTCAGCGCGACGAGAATCTCGCGCTCGTCATCGACCAGCAGCAACAGGGGCAGGGCACCGGTGGTTTCCATTACGCGTGTTCCGGTATCCTGATCGCGAACGATGCGCCACCCCGTGCCGCACGACCGATCTCGATCGTGCCGCCATGCGAGCGCACCACGCCGTAGGCGATGGCGAGGCCCAGACCGGTGCCGGAGCCGACATCCTTGGTGGTGAAGAACGGTTCGAACACCCGCTCGCGCCGGTCGTCGGGGATGCCGGGGCCATTATCATCGATGCGGATGGTGTAGGTACCGTCGACCGATTCGGTCGCGACCACGATCTCGCCGGTCACCGGATCGACCGCGTCGGCGGCGTTGGCGACGATGTTCATCACCACCTGATTGACCAGCGCCCCCGAACATTCGAGCATCCGCGCCGCTCCATAGTCGCGCACGACCCGCACCGTACCCAGCCGTGGTGCAAGCAGCGTCAGCACCGCGTCGATCGCATCGGGAATGTCGATCTGCGACACCTCGCCGTCGTCCAGCCGCGAAAACCGGCGCAGCTTCACCACCAGCTCCTGGATACGGGTCAGCCCCGACCGGATCGACGTCAGCCGGTCCGACGCCTTGGTCAGCAGCGTCGAGCGCCTCGCGTCGTCGGCATCGCGCGCGCCCGCCACCGCCCGTTCCACGGTCGCCTGATGCGCGAGGATGAAGGCCAGCGGATTGTTGATCTCGTGCGCGATGCCCGCGACCAGTTCGCCTAGCGACGCCATCTTCGCCGATTGCACCAGCTGCGCCTGCGTTTCGCGCAGCAGGGCATTGGCCCCGGCCAGTTCGGCATTGGCCCGTGCCAGCCGCTCGGCCGAATCGGCCTCGGCCCGCGCCTGCGCCAGTGCGATCGCCTGCGCCCGTTCGCGGGCGATGCCGGCGGCCTCTTCGTCGCGCGCCAGCTTGCGCCGGACGATCGCGCGGATCCGTACCAGCAGCATGTCGCCGTCGCTCCGCCGCGACACGACATCGTCGACCCCGGCGGCAAGGCCCGCCAGCATCGTCGCCGGTTCGGCATCGTCGGTCAGCGCGACCAGTGCGATGCCGCTCGCCTGCGCCACCCGGCATGCATCAAGCCGGGCCGACAGCGCGAAACTGCGCTCGCGCTCGATCACGAGGATACCATCGGCGCTGTCCGCCTCGATCGCCGCCAGCGCTACCGCCGGATCGGCGCACCGTTCGACCTGATACCCTTCGGCCGACAGCCGTTCGACCAGCGGATCGCGGTTCGCATCGACGGAATCGAGCAGGAACAATCGCGGCTGCCGCAGCGCCGGTGCCGGCCCGTCCTCCATCGGTCGCCCGCGTGTCTGGCGCAGCAGCGCACGAATCCGCGATACGATCAGTTCGCCGCCGCCGCGCTTGGGGACATAGGCGTTCGCCCCGCTGTCGAGGCCCTGTCGCTCCACCTCCGACGCATCGTCGCCGGTCAGCATCAGCACCGGCAACGTCCGCGTCGCCCCCGTCTGCCGCACGATCCGCACCAGTTCGTCGCCGTTCATGCCCGGCAACCGGTAATCGACCACCAGCAGGTCCGGTCGGGCATCGTTCAGCGTCGCCAGTGCCGTCTCGGCATCGCGGGTCCGCTGCACCCGCAGCCCCGCTCGCTCGAACATCCGCCGCAATTGCAGCGCCTGCGTCTCCGAATCCTCGACCAGCAGGATCAATGCGCCGTCCATCACCGCGTCCGGTCCAGCACGCGGCGGATATGCGGCGCGATCAGGTCGAGCGGCAGCGACAGCGCGCCCATGCGCTGTGCGGCGGCGGGCATGCCATAGACGACCGAACTGCTCGCATCCTCCGCCACCGCCAGCCCGCCCGCCGCCAGCAGCGCCTGTACCCCCGGCGCGCCGTCCTCGCCCATGCCGGTCAGCACCACCGCCATCGCCGCACCGTCGAGGGCGGTCGCCCCGCTTTCGATCAGGCGGGTGGCGGACGGGCGCTGGCCGTTGACCGGTGCTGCGCGTCCGACCAGCATCGTGCCGCCCTTGCCGATGGTCAGATGCGCGTCGCCCGGCGCAACGTGGATCATGCCGGGGCGCGGCACGTCGCCATGGCCGGCAATTTCGACCCGCTGCGGCACGACGCTGTCGAGCCAGCTGGCGAAGCCGGTCATGAAACTGGCCCCCATATGCTGCACCAACAGCACCGGCAGCGACAGGTCGGCGGGCAGCGCCCCGAACAATCTGGCAAGGGCAGGGGGGCCGCCGGTCGACGCCGCGACCAGCAACACGGCCGGGGCACGCTGGCGCGTCGTCGGTATCGGCAGGACCGGCGCGGTCCACATCCGCCTTCGGACGACAGCCACCTCGCTCATGATCGCCAGTTGCGTGCGGATTTCGCGTGCGACCTGTGAATAGGCGGCATCGCCCAGCCCGACCGGCTTTTCGACGACCGACAATGCGCCGGCGCGGAGCGCGTCCATGCTGTTGCCCATCGCGCCGCCGTCCATGCTGGCAGAAATCACGACGATCGGCGTCGGTCGATCGGCCATGATCCGCCGTGTCGCCTCCAGCCCGTCGATGCCCGGCAGTCGGATATCCATCGAAATGACGTCGGGCTGCACGACCGGCAAGGCGGCAATCGCATCCTCGGCGGTCGCGAACGCGCCGGCCACCGTCAGACGCGGGTCGCTGTTGATGATGTGGGTCAGCAGCGTGCGGACGACGATCGAATCCTCGACGATCATCACGCGGGCCGGGGTGGTGCGGTCGGGCATCGGCGGGTCAGATCAGCTGCTGCACGACGCCGATCAACTTGCCCTGATCGAAATCCTGTTTGGTGACATAGGCATCCGCCCCGAGGCTGAGGCCGCGTTCGATATCGTCGGGGCTGTTGCGCGAAGTCATCATGACGACGGGTAAAGTTTTGAGTGCCGGATCGTTCCGTATCGCCGCCAGCAAGGTGAATCCGTCCATCCGCGGCATTTCGACATCGGCGACGACCAGATCGATGGCGTCGAGGCCCGATCGCAACCGCTCCAGCCCGGCAAGGCCATCGACCTCGATCAGCACGCGATAGCCCTGCGCCTCGAGGATGCTGCGCTCCAGCGTGCGGGTGGTGATCGAATCATCGACGACCAGGATGGTCTTGCCATGCGGTTCGGGCGCGGCGTCGGCGGCGATCGGCAGGGCGGCGGTGCCCGGCCGGTCGCGCACCAGTTGTACCGGGTCCAGCACCAGCACGATCTCTCCGTTCAACAGGATCGTGCCCAGCACCAGCGGCACATCGGCGGCGATCGCCGCGACATCGCCGATCAGCAGCGCGCGGACGTCACTCAGGCCATCGACCACCAGCATCCGCCGGACGCCGTCGGCGGCGATCATCACGGCGGGCAGGGTGCCGGCCGGGGCACCATGCGCCACGGCCAGCATATCGCCCAACCGGCTCACCGGAATGGCCGTGCCGTCGATCGTCACCATCGTGTCGCTGCCGCTCGGCGACAATTCGACCGGGTCGATCCGCCGCACCTGCTGTACCGCATCGGCGGGCAGGGCGAGGCGCATGTCGCCGACCTCGACCAGCAACAGCGTCCGCCGGGTCAGCGCGACCGGTACCGCGAGTGCCACGATCGTCCCGCCACCTGTGCCGCGCGCGATCGTCGCCGATCCGTGCAGCCGCCGCGCGACTTCGGCCACTACCGACAGGCCGATGCCGCGTCCGGCCACCTCGTCCAGACGTTCGGCAGTCGAAAATCCCTGTTCGAACAGCAACGCGTGCAGCGCGTGATCGCGCGGCACCGGGGCATCGGCGGCGATCAGCCCGGCGGCTCGCGCCCGTGCGGCAATGGCGGCGTCGTTCAACCCCGCTCCATCGTCGCGCACCGTGATCGTCAGGCGGCCACGGTCGATCCGCGCATCGACGGCGATGGTCCCGGCATCGTCCTTGCCCGCGAGACGCCGGGCCGCCGGGGTCTCGATCCCGTGGCGGACGGCGTTGCGCAGCAGGTGCAGCAGCGGATCGCGCAACGCGTTGAGCACCCGGCGATCGGCTTCACCGGCGATATCGGCGACCTGCAACCGGGCGATCTTGCCCTCGGCGGCGGCAAGGTCGCGCACCGCGCGTTCGTGCCCGTCAAACAGCGTCGCGACCGGTTGCAACAGCATCCGCTCGCCATCACGCTCCAGCTCGGCGCTCGACCGGTCCAGCGCATCGCGCAGCCGACCGTGCAGGCGGCGGATACGGTCGAGTTCGCCGGTCGCCTGCCGCAATCGCCGCGCGGCTTCGCCATCGCCGCTATTGGCGAGCATAGGGAGCAGCGTAGCAAGGTCTTGCGACAATGCGTCCAGCCGCTCGGCGACCTGCCCCTGTTCGGCGACCTGCGTCGCCATGACGTGCAGCGACCGGCCGAGCCGTTCGACGCGGTGGCCGGCAATCGCGACACGCCGTTCGGGTTCGATTTCTCGCTCGGTGTCGGTCGCTGCGGCGGGCGGGGCGGCCCCGTCCTCGATCGCGTCGGCCAGCATCCGCAATTCGACGATGGCGGCTTCGTCCATGGCGCGGTCGCCGCTTTCGATTGCCAGCAACAGCGCCTCGGCCTCATGCGCGGCCGCTTCGGTCGCGGGCAGTTCGACTGCCCGCGCCGCGCCTTTCAGGCTGTGTGCCCGCCGGCTGAACTCACGCAGGTCGACCGGCCGTCCGGCATCGGCATCGGCCAGCGCCGCGCGGATGCCGGCCATATGCTCCGCCAGCTCCGACGCGAACGCCGCCATCAATTCGGCCTGCAATTCGTCCATGGCCTACATCCGGTAGCGTTCGGTCAGCCCGACCAGCGTGCGCGATAATTCGCCCAGATCGCCCGCCGCCTGATCCAGCTGCCGGGTCGACGACGCGGTCTGTTGCGATGCCTCGCGGATATTCTGCAGCGCGATCGTAACCTGTTCGATGCCGATCTGCTGCTGGTTGGTCGACGCGACGATCTGCTGGAACGTCTGGACGTTCTCCTGCACCCGCGCGGCCAGTTCCTCGATCGCGGCATGGCCGGCATCGGTGCGTTCCTTGCCCGATGCGACGCGCTTCACCGCTTCCTCGGTCAGCATCACCGACGAATTGATCCCGCGTTGAATGTCGCCCAAAATCGAGCGGACGTTGCGCGTCGCGCCCTTTGCCTGATCGGCGAGCAGCTTCATCTCCGCGGCGACGATCGCGAAGCTGCGACCCTGTTCGCCCGCCGCCGCCGCCTCGATCGATGCGTTCAGCGCCAGCAGGTGCGACCGTTCGGACACGTCGTTGACCGTTGCGATGATGTCGCCGATCGCCTGCGTCTTTTCCGATAGCGCGACGATGTTGGTCGCGACCGCTTCGGCCTGTTCGCGGATCGCGACCATCGCCTGCGCGGTATCGCCGACCGCGCTCAACCCCGCGTCGCTGATCTGCGCGGTGGCCTGTGCCTGCGCGATCACTTCCTGTGCGCGGCGGCTGATCTGCGCACCGCTATGGGTGATCTCGTCGACGGTCGCGGCGGTTTCCTGCACGGCGGCCAACTGTTCCTCGACCGACGCCGCCTGCTCCTGCGTCGATGCACGAATTTCGGTGGTCGCGGCGTTCAGATCGTTGGTCGCGGCGCGGTTCTGCGATGCGATGGTACGCAGCCCGCCGACCATCTCGTTCAACGTCCGGCCCAGCTTACCCAGCTCGTCCTTGCCGGTCGCGTCGGTCGTGGTCGACAGGTCGCCGCCACCGATTCGCCCGACGAACTGCATGAATTCGTCGAGGGGGCGGACGATCGACCGGCGGATGGTGATCGCGATCGCGATGCTGACCAGCACCGCGACGATCAGCCCGATGCCGATCGACACGCGGCTGGCGTCGTACACGTTGCGGGTCGCGTCACGGCCCTTTTCGATCGCGGCGTTCAACGTCTCGCGCGCCTGTCCGACCCGGGCGACCGTCGCGGCGTGATCGCGCACGATATCGTCATCCACCGCCAGCACGGCGGCGCGGTCGCCCGCCTGGATGGCGGCCAGCTGCGTTTCGACATCGGTGCGGGTACGGACCAGCGCGCGTTCGGCCTCGCCCAGCTGCCGGGCCATCCGCGCCCATTGTTCGGACCTGAGGCCGGTAACCGCAGTCGTGCGATATGTCTCGGCGGCGCGTTGCTGTTCCGCCATGCCGCGCGCGGCATCGTCGATCGCGGCCCGCCAGCCGGCAATGCCTTCGCGGGTGTCGGTGCCGTTGCCGGTCAGGAAACCGCGCACCAGCGCCGCGCGCTGTTCGACCTTGCGCGACAGGGCATGGTCGATACGGTTCAGCTCCTCCATCGACGACAGGTCGCGTTCGACGATCAGGTCGACGGTCGATCGGACCTCGCCGATCTGCGTCAGTGCATAGAGGCCGAGGGCGAGCAGGATCGCGGTGAGGGCGGCAAAGCCGGCGGCGATCCGGGTGGAGACGGACAAACCTTATCCTTCCTGAAGACGGGCGGGGAGTAGCAGTGCGATCAGCAGCGCCGGGTCGACGCGGGTCAGCCGCTGGCCATCCCCTTCGACCAGACGCGACAATGTTGGCGGTGCATCGTCGCGCGGTGTGCGGACCACGCCCAGCAGGGCATCGACCGCCAGCGCGATCCGCGGCGCATCGTGGCGCAGGACGATCATCGCAGTGGCCGTGCCAACTTCGCGCGCCAGAACGGTCGCCGGATTGAACAGGTTCACCACCGCCCCGCGCCATGCGACCACCCCGGCCAGCGCCCCCGGACCATGCGGCACACGTGTAACCTTTGGCACCTTCGCCACCGCCCGCACCTGCTCGATCGGCAGCCCGTGCGCGACCCCGCCCAGTTCGAACGCCAGCAGCGTTTCGGTCGGTCGATCGCTCGCGATCCGCTCCCCCGCGACCGCACGCTGCCGTATCCGCAGCACTGCCGCAATGGCATCGGCGTCCAGCCCGTCGGCGACGATCGGTGGCGCGCTCATCGCGTACGTCCCATGATATGCCGGATCGCGGCGGTCATCGCCCCCGCCGTCATGCCGTCGCCTCCGGTCAGCTCGGTGGCGGGATCGAGTGCGGCGGCGACGCGCAACGCATTGGTCAGGCTGCGTTTGCCGTCGGGCTGCCGCCCTTGTGCCAACAGGTAATGACCGAACTGGTAATGCGCCATCGCGAACGATCCATCGAGATACAGTGCATCGCGAAATGCCCGCTCGGCCGAATCCCGGTCCCCGCCTGCCAGCGCGTCGAGCGCCGCAAAATAGCGCGCCACCGCATCCGGCATCCGCTCGACGACCGGTTTGGGCGTCGCGACCGGCCGGGCTGTCGCGCGGGGCATCGGCGGCGGTACCGGAGCAGGGGGCCGCGCCACTACCACTGGCGGCGGAACGACCGGGGTTACCCGCAAGACTGACCCGCGCGGGCGATAGGCCAGGATACCCGCCACTTGCGTCGCATCGGCCACCGCATCGAACCCCGGATTTGGCTCGGCATGACCCAGCAGCAGCAACCCCTCTAGCGCCAGCCGCTCGACCAGCGCGCCGACGATCGCCGTCGCATGGTCCTGTGCGAAATAGATCAGGACGTTGCGGCACAGGATCAGGTCGTACTCGGTAAAGCCGAGCGCCGCCGTACCGTCGATCAGCGACAACAGGTTATGGCGCTCGAACCGCGCGGTTGCGCGGTACCGCTCCTTCAGCCGGTATCGCTCGCCGTTCCGGTCGAACAGCCGCGCCCGTTCCGCGTCGCCCATGGTCCGGAGCGCCCATGAAGAATAGTCCGCCTGCCGCGCCGCCGTCAGCGCCGCATCGTCGATATCGGTCCCGGTCAGCGCGATCCGCCACTCGCCGATCGCCTCGCCAAGCAGGTCGTTCAGCAGGATCGCGATCGAATGCGCCTCCGCCCCGGTCGAACAGCCCACGCTCCAGATGCGCAACCGCTTCTCCGCCGCGTTCCGCGCAATCAGCCGCGGCAGAATGACGTTGCGTAGCGCATCGAACTGCTCGGCGAAGCGGAAGAAAAAGGTTTCGTTGATCGTCACCGCGCTTTCGAGCAGCGGCCATTCGGCATGGTCGGGATCGCGCAGCCGATCGAGATACGCCGACAGGGTCGTATCGCCCGTCTCGGCCATACGATGGGCGATCCGTTCGGCGAGCTGCGCTTCCTTGTCGATATAGTAATGATGGCCGGTACGCGCGATCACCAGCGCCTTGACCTCGGCAAAGGCCTCGTCGCGGATCATGAGACGCGCCACCGGTCGGCACGGGCGGCGGCAGCAACCGTCAGCGCCGCCAGCGTCGCGCGTTCGCTGTCGAGCAGCAGTCGGTCGGCCGCGATCACATGGGCAACCTCGTCCCCGAGCGGCAGCTCGCCGACGATCGCCGCATTCAGGCTCTTTTCCGGATCGACCGGCGCAACGTCACCGCGCACGACGTCCTCCGCGCGGTCGACCAGCAGGCAGGGGCCGTCGCCCCGCAACCGAACCAGATGCGAAAACAGCCCGATCGCCCCGACGCTCGCCATGGGGTCGAGCAGCATCAGCGGTGCCACCACCGGCACCGGCGCGCCCTGCAACAACACGAAGCCCAACACCGGCGCGGGCAACCCCGGCGGCGCATCGATCGGCAGCACCGGCAGCACTTCGCGCACCGCCGTCATCGGCAGCGCGAGGCGGGTGTCGCCGATACGCAGGATCAGGAACGATGCGGTCATCGTGGCACGCTATATCGCGGGTGTGTCCCGCTGTCAGTCGCGTTGCGCGCTCAGCCGCGCGAGATCGGCCTGTGTATTGACGTTGGCGATCTGGCCCTCGACCGTCACCGGCTCCGCGCCGATCCAGTCGGCAAAGGCCCGCACCGATCGCGATCCCGGACCGCGCAGCACTGCCTGCAGCGTCGTACTCGCATCGACCGGCCATAGCCCGACAACGGGCAGGTCAGGCAGATAGGCGGCAGGCCCGACCGCCGACAATTGCGCGCGCAGGTCGCCCGGCACGAACGGCGTATCGCACGGCACCGTCAGTACGTGCGTGAACCCTTTGGCACAGGCATGGTGCAGCGCCGCCGCGATCCCGCCGAGCGGCCCCAAATCGGGGGCGGGGCGATCGGGCACCGCCTCTAGTCCTTCATGGGTGCGTCCGACGACGATCAGGGCATCGACTTGCGGTTCGACCGCGTCGGCGACGTGGTCGATCAGCGCACGTCCGTCGATCGCGGCCAGCGCCTTGTCGCTGCCGAAGCGGCTCGATCGGCCGCCGGCGATGATCGCGCCCAAAATCCGCGTCATGACGCGAGCATCGCATCGGACCGGACCAGCGTCCGCAGTGCCAGTCCAGCGGCAGCGGCCCGGTCCATCGCCAGCGTCGTCGCGGCGGACAGCGTCGCCAGCATCGGGCATCCCGCCAGCACCGCTTTTTCGACCAGTTCGAACGAGCAGCGCGACGACAGCAGGGCGAAGCCGCCGTCCCAGTCGAACCCGCCCCGCCGCATCGCGCCGATGAGCTTGTCGAAGGCATTATGCCGCCCGACATCCTCGCGGACCAGCCGGATGCTGCCATCGGCTGCGCAGAGCGCGGCGGCGTGGGTCGCGCCGGTCGCCAGTGCCAGCGGCTGATGATCTCGAAGCGCGGCGGCGGCGGCGAACAGGGCCGCGTCGCCCGCCGTCGATCGCGCGGTCACGGTCGGCAGCGGGCGCAATGCCTGCTCCAGATTCTCGATGCCGCACAGACCGCAGGATGATTCCGAAACGCGGTGCCGAACCCGGTCGGCGACCCGCTCGTGCCGTTCGGGTATCAACGTCACGCGCAGCAAGGTGCCGGCATCGGTGGCATGCGCACTCACCTCGACGACCTCGTTCGCCTGATCGGCCAATCGTTCGGCGAGCACGAAGCCGTGCGCGAAATCGCCAAGTTCGTTCGGTGTCGCCATCAGCACCGCATAGCCCAGACCGTTCACTTCGATCGCCACCGGCGCTTCGACGGCTACGGCGCGGTCATGCTCGGTCCGGTCCCCCGCCGGCGCCACCCGGTCGAACCGTCGAATAATTGTTCCATCGGCATTCATCCGGCGACGATACGGACCGGCACCGCTTTCGCGGCGGGTGTCTTCGATGCGTGATCGTGCCAGCCGATCGGGATCAGCGGATTGAGTTCGGGATAATATCCCGCGACACACCCGTTGGGCAGGTCGAACGGCACGACTTTCAGCCCCGTGACCCGGCGATCGACGCCGTCCTCGGCATCGCCAACCAGCGTCACGACCTGCCCCTTGTGCAGTCCCGCCTTGGCTATTTCGGTCGGGTTCATCATCAACACGTCGCGCGTCCCCGAAATTCCACGGAAGCGGTCGTCATAGCCGTAAATCGTCGTATTGAATTGATCGTTCGAACGGAGCGTCACGAGCCGTAACCGGCCTGGCGCATCGTCGATCGCCGTTCCGGACAAGGACCGGGGAATGGTGAACTCGGCCTTGCCGCTGTCGGTCTTCCACACCCGCTCCCGCGCCGCATTGCCGCGATAGAATCCGCCGGGCGTGAACATGCGTTCTTCGAAATCGTGAAATTCTTCGGGATAGGTCGCTTCGATCAATGCGCGGATCTTCGCATAGTCACCGGTCCAGCCGTCCCAATCGACTTTCGGATTGGGATCGAGCGTCGCCTTGGCCATGCCCGCGACGATCGCGACTTCAGATTTCAGATGCTCGCTCGCCGGTTCATGCGTGGCGATCGACCCATGGATATGGCTGAACGTATCCTCGATCGTGACGATCTGCTCGCCGCCGGCCTGCTTGTCGACTTCGGTCCGGACCAGACAGGGCAGGAGATACGCCGTCTTGCCGTTGATCAGGTGACTGCGGTTCAACTTCGTCGCGATCTGCACGGTCAGGCGGATGTCGGGCCACGCCGCCTCGATCCGCTCCAGATCGGGGATCGCGCGCAGGAAATTCCCGCCGAGCGAGACGAAGGCCTCGATCTCGCCCTTCAAAATGTCCTCGCACGCGGTGACGGTGTTGTGGCCCTGCTCCATCGGCGGCTCGAAACCGAACAGTTCGCGCAACCGGTCCATCGGCACGAGCTCGGGCTTTTCCGAAATGCCGACGGAGCGCTGGCCCTGCACATTGCTATGTCCGCGGACGGGCGACATGCCGGTGCCGACGCGTCCGATATTTCCCTTCATCAGCAACAGGTTCACATAGGTCACGACATTGTCGAACCCGTTGACCTGCTGCGTCAGTCCCATGCCGTAGATGCCGATCGTCCGATCCGCCTCGACATAGACCTGTCCCGCTGCCTCGATATCGGCGCGCTTCAGTCCGCTTTCGCGCTCGATATCCGACCAGTCGGTGGCGCGGACCATCGCTTCGAACTCGGCGAACCCGGCGGTATGTTGTTCGATGAAGTCGACGTCGAGGACATGGACCTTGTGCTCCGCCCAGTTCTTGTCCTCGGCAGCAAGCACATGCTTGGCGAGGCCGATCATGACCGCGACGTCGCCGCCGGGTCGGACCTGATGATATTGGCAGGAAATCTTGGTTTCGCTGCGGGTCGCCATCTCGAACGGATTTTGCGGATCGGTGAACGCGATCAGGCCCGGCTCCTTGACCGGGTTGAACGTCACGACCTTGCACCCGCGCTTCACCGCGTCGCGCAGCGGGTGCAGGAAGCGCGGGCTGTTCGATCCGGTATTCTGCCCGAAGAAAAACATCGCATCGCAATGTTCGAAATCGTCGAGGATCGAGGTGCCGACCGGCGCACCGATCACCTTCTTCAGCGCGACCGACGTGGTCTCGTGGCACATGTTCGAACTGTCGGGCAGGTTGTTGTGCCCATAGAGCCGCGCAAACAAGGCGAAGAGATAGGATGTTTCGAGGCTGGCGCGGCCCGACGCGTAGAAGATCGCCTTTTTCGGATCGATCGCGCGCAGTTCGGTACCGATCGCCGTAAAGGCTTCGTCCCAGCTGCATTCGACATAATGGTCGGTGGCTTGATCGTACCGCATTGGGTGGGTCAGCCGCCCCTGATGCTCAAGATCGAAATCCTTCCAGCCCTTCAGTTCGCTGACCGAATGCGTGGCGAAGAATTCGGGGGTGCAGCGATTGGGGGTTAGGTCCCAAAGGGTCGCCTTGGCACCGTTCTCACAGAATTCGAAAGGGTGCGGCTCGGCCGGTTTTCCCCATGCGCAGGAGGTGCACATGAAGCCCTTGGTCTTGTTCTGGCGGGCAAGCTGGGCGAGCGCGGCGGGACGGTTGCGTTCCTTGCCGAGGATTTTCGACATCCCCTTGACCGAACCCCACCCGCCGGCGGGGCCGTCATAGCCCACTACATCTTCGCGATCCGCCACCGTCATCCCCTCGCCACGCCGTATGACCCACCTTTACGCAGCACGATGCGCGAAAGTTCCGACACTCAATCGACCATCTCGACCGCGAGAGCGGTGGCTTCGCCGCCGCCGATGCACAGCGACGCCATGCCCCGCCGCAATCCGCGGGTTTCCAGCGCCGACAACAGCGTCGCCAATATTCGCGCGCCGCTTGCCCCGATCGGATGGCCCAGCGCGCACGCTCCGCCATGAACGTTGACGATGTCGTGCGGCAGGTCGAGATCGTGCATCGCCGCCATCGTGACACAGGCGAACGCCTCGTTCACCTCGAACAGGTCTACGTCACCGCTCGCCCAGCCGGCCCGATCGAGCAACTTGCGCATGGCAAAGGCCGGCGCGGTCGCGAACCGGGCAGGTGCATGGGCGTGTCCCGCATGGGCCACGATCCGCGCGACCGGGGTTAGGCCCAACCGTTCGGCGACCGATGCCCGCGCCAGCACCAGCGCCGCCGCCCCGTCCGAAATCGACGATGCGTTGGCGGCGGTGATCGTCCCGTCTTTGGCGAAGGCGGGCTTGAGCGTCGGGATTTTCGATGCGTCGCCGCGCGTCGGCTGTTCGTCGGTGCGCACGGTCGTCGTGCCCTTGCGGCCGGTGATGTCGACCGGCACGATCTCACGATCGAACGCACCCGATGCCTGCGCCTCCTCTGCCCGGGTCAGCGACGCGATGGCGAACGCGTCCTGCGCCTCGCGGGTAAAGCCATAGGCGGCGGCGGTTTCCTCGGCAAAGCTGCCCATCAGCCGGCCGGGTTCGTACGCATCCTCCAGTCCGTCGATATACATATGGTCGAGCAACCGGTCGTGTCCGATCCGCGCGCCGCCGCGGTGGCGGTGCGATAGATAGGGGGCATTGGTCATGCTCTCCATTCCGCCAGCGACGATGAGATCGGCCGAACCGGCGGCGAGGGTGTCGGCGGCCATCATCACCGCCTGCATACCCGATCCGCACATCTTGTTAACGGTCGTCGCCTCAACATGCTGCGGAAGGCCGGCACCCAGCGCCGCCTGTCGCGCCGGGGCCTGTCCAAGGCCGGCGGGCAAGACGCACCCCATATAAATGCGTTCGACCGCCTCGCCCGACAGCCCCGCCCGCGCGACCGCCGCCCCGACCGCCGCCGCACCCAGTTCGGTTGCGCTGGCATCGGTCAGACACCCCTGAAAGCTGCCCATCGGCGTACGGGCATAGGACAGGATGACGACGGGATCGGACATGCGGCTCTCCACGGACTATGGTTTCGTTTGTTATCACATCTAGGGGGAAGGCCGCCGCCTCGCAAATGCCGGTGATTGCCGATAGGGGCGGGCCATGGTCGCTGCGCTCCCTCCGTCCTTCTGGCCGATCCTGCTCGGCGTGCTTGGCACGGTGTTCGGCAGTTTCATCGCGACGCTCGCCATCCGCTGGCCGCAGGGGCGGTCGATAGCGGTCGGGCGATCCGCGTGCGACGGTTGCGGCCGAACCTTGCAGGGCAGCGAACTGGTGCCGTTGGTCAGTTACATCGCGCTACGCGGTCGATGCCGTAGCTGCGGCATCTGCATTGTGCCGGGTCATCCAGTTACCGAACTGCTGGGTGCGACGATCGGTATCGTTGCCGGACTGGTTGCGCCGGGCGTCGACGGCGTCGCCGGTGCAATTTGTGGCTGGCTGTTGCTGGCCTCGGGTACGATCGATCTCGCCGCGTTCTGGCTGCCCGACCGGTTAACGGCGGCCCTTGCCATCGCTGCCTTGGTCGGAGGCGCGGCGGGCATCGCGCCTGATGTGACCGACCGTATGATCGGCGGGGCGGGGGGCTTTGCCGCACTGTCGCTGGTAGCGACGTTGTACCGCCGAATCCGGGGTCGAACCGGTCTTGGCGGCGGCGATCCCAAACTGTTCGGTGCGATCGGCCTGTGGCTCGGCTGGCGGGCATTGCCAGCAGTGTTGTTGATCGCATCGATCGCGGGCTTGGCAATCGTCGCCGTGATGGCGCTTGCCGGCCGGCGTCCGGCGGCCAGCGACCGCCTGCCGCTCGGCACGCTGCTGGCCGCCGCCGCGTTCCTGTGCTGGACCCTGTCGGCCTAGGCTGGCTCGACCCGGTATTCGATCGGCTTGAAGCTGCCGCCGTTCGATGCCGGGGCCGAACACGCGGTCAACCCGATGATCAGATCCATCGCCGCGCGAAAGGTGATGGTATCGCCCGCCTTGCTGATCGGCGGCAAGACGCTCAGCTTTCCTGTTGCGGCATCGACCGGGACGTTCATGAAGCAGTTGAATGCCACCGGTATCCGGTCAGGCGATATGCCGTACGGCTCGAGCGCCGCCGCCAGATTGCCGAAGCATCCACGATGCGGCGGGAGGTCGGGGTAGAAATGATGGAAGGTATCGTACGAGCAAGGCGTCAAGAGAAAGTCGTGCATCCCGACCATATCGTCGACGATCTCCAGCATCACCCGACTGCGGTTTGAATACAGCCGGTGCCCGGTCGTCAGCCGGATCGTCTCGGCATAATCGAGCGTACGCCCGGAGGAGATGACCTCGTCCAGATCATCGGCATTGAACGCCAGCAGGTCCGCGACCTGACATCCGCGCGGGTCGACCACGACCAGCGTCTCGCCCTGTCGGAGGGGGAAGGCGGTGCCGGAGCGTTCCGGGATGACGATGTTCAATCGCCTTCCCCCGAATAGTGGAAGGGGCAGGACCAGCGATCGTCGACCTGCCGTCCGCTATATTGCCGCGCTTCGCTCGCCGCGCCGTGGCGCGCCAGCATCGGGTTGCGGCTGCCGGCCAGCGCCTCGTCGCGCACGAGGATCTTCTCACGCATCGTCTCGTACTTGCCCTCGGCGCGCAGGCGTTCGAACTGGTCGTGCAGGTTGAACACCAGCGTCGGCCGGTCGAACCGCCGCGCCGGCCGGCTCGATCGGGGATGAAGGCCGACGATGAAGAACGCCTCGCCGCCGAAGCTCAGCGAGAAATGCGGGTTGTTGGGGTCGGCGCTGACCCGGGTGTCATAATCCTGCCCGCGCCAGACATCCTTGTCCGACAGCGACTGGACCCGTTTCCATAACGCATGTTCGAACTCGGTTTCGGTCAGATCGTCCGGCCCGTCGAAGATGACGGCGAAGCTGCGATACATCGTCCGGTCGCGGCGATAACTGACGGCGAGTTGCATCAACGCATCGTGAATGCGGACATCGTCCCAGGCGCTGTCGATGCGCGAGCAGGCAAGAACGTCCAGCGTCCCCTTCGCCATCGCCGATTTCGCACCGACACAGGGGAAGGCGCGGTCGTCGACATGCTCGAACAGCATCGCCTGCAGACGATCCTGCGCCTCGTGTTTCCAGTTGAACATTGCGGAGACCCCGACCCGGTTATTGGATGAACAGTACGTTTCGCCCCTGACACCGGTTCCGCGCCTGTTGACGGGCGGCGACGGGGCGGCAACAATCAACACCGTGAACAAAAGACTGCTTCTCGACGATTTCCTGCCGTACCGGCTGTCCATCGCGTCCAACCGCGTGTCCGACGCGATCGCATCGACATATCGATCGTTGTTCGGGCTGCGCATTCCCGAATGGCGGCTGGTGACGGTCATCGCCGAGAGCGAGGGCATCACCCAGCAATCGCTGTGCGTGGCGACCCGCATGGACAAGGTGACGGTCAGCCGCGGTGCGATCGCGCTGGTCGATCGCGGACTGGTCGAACGCCGCGCCAATGCCGGCGATCAACGGTCGCACCTGCTGCAACTGACACCGTCGGGACGCGCTCTGTACGAACAGGTCGCACCGAAGGCACTGTTGATCGAACAGGAACTGTTCGCCGCGTTCAGCGCCGAGGAAATCGAGGTGCTCCGCGACATGCTCGGGCGGGTGCAGGCCGCCGCCGACGCGATGGAACAGCGCACCGTCGATCAATAACGGTCGCGGCGCGGCTTTGCCTGATGCTTGGTCGGCAGCGTATCGGCCAGCCGTGCGCCGCGCCGGCCCATCGGCCGCGGATGGCCGACGGTCGAATCGATCGCGGTCTGCCGCTCCGCCTCGGCATTGATCTCCGCACCGATCAGGATCGCGAAGCTCGATACGAACAGCCACATGAGCAGCACGACGACCGCGCCCAGCGCGCCATAGGTCGCGTTGTAATTGGCGAAGTTCGCCGCATAAAGGCCGAACAACACCGTCGCCAGCAGCCACAACACGGTCGCTGCGACCGACCCGACCGAGAGCCAGCGCCAACGCGCCGGTGCGCGGTCGGGGCCATAGCGGTAGGCGAAGGCAATAGCCGCGCTCGCAATGCTGCCGGCGACGATCCACGTTGCGCCTTGAATGACGACCGCGCCGGCGGTCCCCAGAAACTCGGTCTGGGTGCGGATCCATGTCAGCACGCCAGCCGACACGATTCCGACGAGCGCCGCGACGATCGCCGCGACGGTAATCATCGCCGACAGCAGCGTCGTGGTGATGATGCTGCGTTCGTCCTCCTCTTCGTAAATCACGTTCAGCGCCTGAATGATCGCGCTGGCTGCGCGCATCGCGCCGTAAATGGAGAGGAGCAGCGCGATGGCGAGGCCGAATCCCGCCTGTGACGACGCGGTCGTCACCACCGCAATCAATTGATCGGAAATCAGGCGTGCGGCGTCGGCCGGCACCAGTTCGAAGATCGTTTGCATATGCCGCGAGACCGTCGACGGGTCGGCAACCAGTCCATAGGTCATCACGATCGCGCCGAGCAGCGGTACGAACGACAAGAAGGCGTAGAAAGCGACCCCTGCCGCCATCAGCGTCAGATTGTGATAGCCGACCATCGTGTAGACGCGGAACAGGATCGCCCGCCATGCGGGCCACGGGTGCGCCCAGGGATGGGACGACTGGCTCCCCGGAATTGTCGCCGGATCAATCTGCATCGCGGTATCGGTCACGCTGTTCCCCTTGCCTGCCGACACCAACGCTTCCCGCTTTGTTGGGATGCAAAATTTTTACCATATGAACCAAATCATTGGTTTGGCGTTTCTCGATCTGCCGGGGGTTGTGCACTGCAACGTCCGGGGCAAGGGGACGGGGACGAAACGTTGGGGGATTTTCGCGCGCGGACGATCTGTATCTTGTTGGCGGGAACGATGACCGCACCGGGTGCGCTGGCCCAGACGAAGCGCACTTCGCCGCCACCGATCGTCGTACCATCATCGTCCCAGAATCCGCCGGTCGATGGCGCGATCGTGCCGGACCCTGAATTCGACGCGGCGCTGCCGAGCCTGTCGGGCGATATCAACGCGCCACTCGAGCCGATGTCGGGGTTCGACGCGCCAGCCGCGCCGACGCCGCAGACCACTCCGCCGGTCCTGCCCGCGCCGCCGACGGCACCGGCGACCGAGGCGGCAGTTCCCGCGGAAACGCTGCCCGACGCGGTCCTGCCGGAAGCTCCCGAACTGGCCCAGCCGCTGCCGCCGCTGTCGTCGTTCGATGTGACCCCGGTCGAGGTCGCCGGAACCGATGACAAACGTGCGGTCGAAATCCGCTATGATACCGTCGTTCGTGGCCTCGACGATATCGATGGAACCGCGCAGTTCAAGGCGCTGTCGTCGTTGCAGGAGGGCAAGGGCAAGGCCGCCAACGCGACGATGGTGCAGGCGCGCGCGCGCGAGGACGAACAGCTCGCGATCCGGATCATGCGGGCCAAAGGCTATTATGACGGCACCGCGACCTCGGCGATCGAAAACCCGCCGGGCGAACGTATCCGTGCCGTCGTCACGGCCATTCCGGGCAAGCAGTTCACGCTGGGGTCGATCCGTATCGATACCCAGCCGACCGTGCCGCCGAACCTCGTCCAGCGCGAATTGCCGCTGAAGGTCGGCGATCCGGTCGATGCCGAACGGATTCAGGCAGCGGAGGCGAATGTCAGCCTGAGGCTTCCGCAACAGGGCTATCCGTTCGTCGAGGTCGGGCAACGCGACATCCTGCTCGACGACACGGCCTATACCGGCGCGTACACCCTGCCGGTGACGACCGGGCCGCGCTCGTCGTTCGGAACCTATTCCACCACCGGCAAGCTGGCGTTCGATGCCGATCATGTCGGTGTGCTTGCGCGGTTCGAGCAGGGCGAACTCTATGACAATCGCAAGGTCGACGATCTGCGCGCGGCGCTGGTGTCGACGGGCCTGTTCTCCAGTGTCTCGGTCGAACCGCAGCGGACCGGGCAGCTTGCCCCCGACGGAACGGAACTCGTAAACCTGCTGGTGCGGCAGGATGCCGGGCCGGCGCGGACGCTGGCGGGTGAGGGGGGCTACGGCACGGGGCAGGGCATCCGCCTCGAAGGATCGTGGACCCACCGCAATCTGTTCCCGCCCGAAGGAGCGCTGATCGTTCGCGGTGTCGCCGGCACGCAGGAACAGGGCGCGGGCGTCACGTTCCGCCGGTCCAACGCCGGTCGCCGCGACCGGACGTTCCAGATCCTCGCCAATGCCAGCCGCACCAATTACGACGCGTTCGAGGCGTTCACCGGCACGCTGGGTATCCGTTGGTCGTATGACTCGACACCCATCTGGCAGAAGCGGTTTACCTATGCCTATGGTGCCGAACTGATCGGCACCAACGAAGATACCTACGACTTCGACGTCGGAGAGCGTCGTCGCAAGACCTATGGCATCGCCGCGCTGCCGTTGTTCGCCGGGTTCGACACGTCGGACAATCTCCTCAACCCGACCAAGGGCTTCCGCGTGAAGTTGAACGTCAGCCCCGAAGCGTCGGTGCAGGGTGCGGTGCGCCCCTATGGCCGGTTCATGGTCGAGGGCACCGGCTATTATCCGATCGGCGAGAGCATCGTTATCGCCGGGCGCGCCCGTGCCGGATCGATCCAGGGCATCGCCCGCAACGATCTGGCCCCGTCGCGGCGCTATTATGCCGGTGGCGGCGGATCGGTCCGTGGCTTCGGTTTTCAGGAACTCGGCCCCCGCACGCCCGAGGTCGATGAGGATGGCAACAATCTGAACCGTCCGATCGGCGGCCGCAGCCTGAACGAATTCGCGATCGAGGCGCGCTACCGCTTCGGCGATTTCGGGATCGTGCCGTTCCTCGACGCCGGTCAGGTCTATGAATCGAGCCTGCCGAAGGGGTCGGACCTTCGCTTCGGTGCCGGTATCGGCGGCCGGTTCTACACCAATTTCGGGCCGCTCCGCGTCGATGTCGCCACGCCGATCGCCCGGCGACCGGGTGAATCGAAGATCGCCCTCTACATCTCGATCGGGCAGGCTTTCTGATGACCGACGCCGAACTGCCCGCCGCCGACGCTGTGACCGTCCGCGACCGTCCGCTCTGGGTCCGCATCCTGAAATGGATCGGCATCGCGATTGTCGGCCTGTTGCTGCTGGTCGTGGTGCTGGTGTTCGCGCTGAACACCGGACCGGGCCGCGGTTTTCTCGTCCGGCAGCTCGACGGCTACACCACGGCGTCGGGGCTGAAGGTCAATGTCGGGCGGATCGACGGATCGCTGTACGGCGCGATGACCATCCGCGACCTGCGGCTGAGCGATACGCGCGGCGTCTTCGCGGACTCGCCCGCGATCGCACTCGACTGGCGGCCGTTCGCCTTCACCAACAGCCATGTCGATATCCGCAGCCTGACCAGCCCGCTGGTCCGCTATGCCCGTAATCCGGTGCTGAAGGATACGCCGCCGGGCGACCCGAACGCGCCGTTGCTGCCCGATTATGATATCGACGTGAACCGTCTGCGCGTCGACCGGATCGAGGTCGGCCCGGCCGTGACCGGCCAGCGTCACATCGCCCGTCTCGACGGTGCCGTACATATCGCCGATCGCCGCGCGCAGGTGACCGCCAACGCCGCGACCATCGCCGCGCCGGGCGACGCCGGCGGCGACCGGGTCGCGCTGAAACTCGACGCGGTGCCCGACGATAACCGGTTCGATATCGACGCCCGCATCGTCGGGCCGGCAAATGGCATGATCGCCGAGATGGCCGGGCTGAAGGCGCCGGTCGTCGCTACGATCGCCGGCAATGGCGACTGGAACGACTGGCGCGGCCGGCTGGCCGGCACGCTCGGCGGGCAGCAGCTTGCCGATCTTGCGGTGACCGGGCGCGATGGTCGCTTCACCGTGCGCGGTTCGACCCGTCCGGGCCTGATCCTGCAAGGGCCGGTCGAACGGCTGACCGCGCCGCGCCTCGACGTCGCGATCGACGCCGCGCTTGCCGATCGCAAGGCCGATACGCGTATCCAGCTCCGCTCCAGCGCACTTGCGGTCAATGCCGCCGGTCTGCTCGACCTCGGCAACAGCCGGTTCGGCAATTTCCGGACCGAAGCGATGCTGCTGACCCCCGGCGCGATCCTGCCGAACCTCAACGGTCGCTCGGTTCGTGCGGCGGTGGTCCTCGATGGCGGCTTCGGTACCCCGACCGTCGACTATAAGGTACAGGCAGCCGCACTCGGCTTCGGCGAGACCGTGGTCGAACAACTCTATGCCGAAGGTCGCGCAACGGTCGACGCCGACAGGATCCTGATCCCGATCGCGGCAAAGGCGCGTCGCATCACCGGGCTGAACGCTGCCGTGGGCGGGCTCGTCACCAATGTCGCGATCAACGGCGACCTCGCCATCTCCGGCGATCAGGTGCTGTCCGACAATCTGCGCATCCGTTCCGACCGGATCGATGCGACCGCGATCGTCGCCGCCAACCTGACCACCGGCCGCTATACCGGCGCGATCAAGGGGCGGATCAACGATTACGAAGTTGCCAGCATCGGCATCCTCAACCTGTCGACCGATGCCAATCTTTATGCCGCACCGGGCGGCGGCTTCGGGATCAAGGGACGGGTCGTTGCCCAGACCACGCGACTGTTCAACGAAGGGGTCCGCAACTTCCTCGGCGGCAATGTCTCGACCACGCGCGTCGATGTCGGTGTCGCGCCCGACGGGATCATCACCTTTTCCAACCTGCGGATGAACGCGCCGCAGTTCCGCATCACCAACGGTTCGGGCCGCTATGATCCGGCCGGACCGCTGCTGGTCAAAGCCGATGCCGTTTCGACGCAATATGGCCCGCTGTCGGCGCGGGTGACCGGATCGGTCGCCGCCCCGCAGGTGCTGTTGCGCGCGGCCCGGCCGGGCGTCGGCGTCGGGCTCGTCAACCTCGAAGCGCGGGTGCGCGGGCAGGGCGACCGGTACGCGATCCAGGCGACCGGTGGCACCAATTATGGCCCGTTCCGCGCCGATGTGCTGGTGTCGACCGCGCCGCGCCTTGTCGCCGACATCCGGTCCGCGACCTTTGCCGGCGTGAATATCGATGGTCGGGTCGAGGCCACGAATGCCGGACCGTTCGCCGGCCGCATCAACTTTGCCGGATCGGGGATCGCCGGCATCGCTCGCCTGTCGGCACAGGGCCGCTACCAGCGCGCCGACGTGAACGCGCAGGCTTCGAACGCCGCGATCCCCGGCAACATGGGCATCCGCATCGGCCGTGCGATCGTGACCGCCACCGCGGTGTTGTACGACGAGCCCGAAATCGTCGCCGATGCGCAGGTCGCCAACCTGTCGATGGGCAACTTCCTGCTCGAACGCAGCCGTGCGAAGGTCAATTATCGCGGCGGCAACGGCACGGCACAGCTGTTCGCGCAAGGATCGTCGGGCGTGCCGTTCCGCGTCGCCGCCAATGCCCGCCTGCGCCCGAACGACTATTTGGTCGCGTTGCAGGGCGTAGCAAACTCGATCCCGTTCAAGACCGTTAATCCGGCACGGATCGTGTCCGCACCGGGCGGCTATCGTATGTACCCGACGCGGATCGATTTTGCGCAAGGGTCGATTCGCGCCGCCGGCGTCTATGGCAACGGCATGTCGATCCAGACCCGGCTCGACCGGCTCGACCTCACGATCATCAACGCCTTCATGCCCGGAACCGGAATCGGCGGCACCGCGACCGGCAGCCTCGATTTCGCACAGGCCGCGGACCAGAGCTTCCCGCGCGCCGATGCCCGCCTGACCATCCAGAACTTCCAGCGGACCAGCCTCGCCTCGGTTTCCGAACCGGTCGATATCGTGTTCGCCGGGGACCTGCGTCCCGAAGGCGGCAGCGGTCGTGCGCTGATCCGTCGCGGTACGACAACGGTCGGGCGGATGGTCGCTAACCTGCGGCCCCTGCCGCCGGGCAGCGGATCATGGATCACGCGGATGCTGGCGGCACCGCTGTCGGGCGGCATACGCTATAACGGGCCGGCGGGCGTGCTGTTCTCCTTTGCGGGTCTTGCCGACCAGCAGTTGAGCGGGCCGATCGGCATCGCCGCCGACTTCGGCGGCCGGGTACAGGCGCCGCAACTGACCGGCGTGGTCCGCGCCAACAACCTGACCTATGATAACGAGACGCTGGGCACCCGGCTGACCAATCTCGGCATCAACGGTCGCTTCACCAACGATCGGTTCGAATTGACCCAGTTGCGCGCGCGTGCCGGCGAAGGAACGATCGCCGCACAGGGTTCGGTCGGGCTGGCAGCGAATAGCGGATTCCCGATCGATATCCGTGCCCAGCTGCGCGATGCGCAACTCGCGCGCAGCGATGCGCTGGCGGGGTCCGCAACCGGCGATATCCGTATCCAGAACGGTGCCGATGGCGGGCTGATCTCGGGCGATCTCACCATTCCCGAGGCCCGCTATGAAATCATCCGGCAGGGTGCGGCCGAAGTACCCGAACTGACCGGGGTCCGTCGGAAGAGCGATGCAAATCGCGGCGCGGCGGCACCGCAACAACGTCCGGCGGCTTCCGCCGGCCTGTTCCGCCTCGCGCTGCGCGTTCGCGCCGACAACCGGTTGTACGTGTCGGGCATGGGACTGGAATCGGAATGGGAGGCCGATCTGCGGATCGGCGGCACCTCTGCCGCGCCGGCCATTGCCGGTCAGCTGCAACTGGTGCGCGGTACCTATTCCTTCGCCGGCAAGCGTTTCGACGTCGAACGCGGGATCGTCCGCTTCGAAGGCGAGAATTACACCAATCCCTCGATAGACATCGCCGCAACGACGACGGCTGAGGGGATCACCGCCTCGATCAACGTCACCGGGTTCGCACAGGCACCGCAGATCGCATTCAATTCGACCCCGGCACTGGCGCAGGACGAGGTGCTGTCGCGGTTGCTGTTCGGTAGTTCGGTGACCAACCTGTCGGCTACCGAAGCAATCCAGCTGGCGGCGGCGCTCAACTCGCTGCGCGGGTCGAGCGGCGGCGGTCTCAACCCGCTCGGGAAGTTGCGCTCGGCGACCGGCTTCGATCGCCTGCGGGTGCTGGGCGGCGATGAGGCGACGGGGCGCGGGACGTCGCTCGCCGCCGGCAAATACCTGACCGACGATATCTATATCGAGATCATCACCGACGCGCGCGGTTTCACCGCCACGCAAATCCAGATCGCGCTGACCCGCACCTTGAGCGTGTTGTCGCAGACCGGATCGTTCGGCGGATCGAATGCGTCGGTGCGGTACAGCCGGGATTATTGACGGATCGGGGGTTGACGCACTCCGATCCTCATCGCCGGCGAAGACGGCTTCGGCTCGACGGGGCGTTCTCGCGACGGGCGCTGGCGGAGGCCTGACGATCATGCGGTCCACCCGGCATGACCGTACCGTCGGGAGCTTGATGGTGATAGCCGCGGGACATGGACGCGCATTCACAGGTCATTGCCATTCTGCGGGCTGATCCGCTTCGATGGCATCTACTGGGGGTGGTACGTGCGCTGAACCTGCGGGACGGCTGGATCGCAGCGGGTTTCGTCAGGAACGCGGTATGGGATCATCTTCATGGCCGTGCACCTTCCGCACCGACGGGCGATGTCGACGTCATCTGGTACGATCCGCTCGTAATCGATCCGGTCGAAGACCGCCGCTATGAAGCGATGTTGCGAGCGGCGGAACCGGGTATCGCATGGTCGGTGAAGAATCAGGCGAGGATGCATGTTCGCAACGACGATCGGCCGTATCTTTCCGCGACCGATGCGATGCGCCATTGGCCGGAAACGGCAACCGCCATCGCCGTTCGCCGACGGGGCGAAGAGGGTTGCGAAGTGGCGGCCCCGCTGGGCCTGAACGACTTGATGCACCTTATCCTGCGGCCGACGTCCCGCTTCATCGACGAAAAACGCGCCATGTACGATGGGCGGGTCGCGTCGAAACGATGGATTGAGAATTGGCCGCGTCTACGGCAAGAGCCCGGCGAGGGCCGGTAGCGACGCAGGACATTTGCAGCTGCAAGGCAGCAATCGGCCCATGATGCGTGCGTCGGCCTCCCGAACCTACGCCGCCTGGCCCACTTGCCGCACGCCGCCAGCCAGCGCCGCCAGCATCGCCGCCCGCAACGGCTTGGCCTTCAGGTCCGTATCATAGGGACAGCCGCGCGTGACTTCGCCGTCGGGACGCGGCTCGAACCCGCGCAACCAGCTGTAGCGGTCGCTCAATCCCCAGGCGAGAACATCGCCAAGCTGCGGATAGGACAGCATGATGTCCAGATAGGCGCGGGCGAAGTCGGCGACCCCCCGGTCGCGTGGGCCGATCACCGCTGGCAATCCCTTGTCGCGCACGTCGAATTCGGTGATGACCAGCCGATATCCCATCGCGGTGACCCGGTCGAGAAATGCCCTCCATTCGGGTTCGAGCCGCTTTGCCACCACGCCGGCGTCGGTCGTCGGCTGGAACAGTCCGATATGCGATTGCACGCCCAGCGCATCGACCGGCGTGCCGCGCCGGCGAAAATCGGCCAACAGCGCCAGCACGCCGGCACGGTGTTTGGCGTTGCCGTCTTCCCAGCTCATATAGTCGTTATAGACCAGTTCGGCATGCGGCGCGGCGGCGCGAGCGGTGCGGAATGCATGGTCGAGCACGTTCGCCGTGCCGCCCATCGCCCGCGACAGCGATGTTTCGCGCAAGGTCCCCGTATCGGGATCGACCGCTTCGTTCACCACGTCATAGCTGTCGATCTTGCGGCCATAGCGCTTGGTTACGGTGTCGATATGCTGGTCGAGGATGCGCGCAGCCTCGATCGCGGGGCGCTGGCCAAAGTCATGGTTGTTCAGCCAGGCCGGGAACCAGCGCGAATATGCCCAGAACAGCGTATGGCCGCGCAGCGCGAAGCCGTTCGTCGTCGCCCATTCGACCATCGGATCGAACCGGCTGAAATCGAACCGGTCGGCGGCGGGACGAATCGCCTGCCACTTCATCTGGTTTTCGGGCACCAGCACATCGCAGTCACGCCGCAGCAATGCGGCATAGGCCGGGTTGGCGAACGATCCTGCATCAGCTCCGGCCGGGCTCCACGCAAAGGCCGACCCGAAACGGCGGCCCTTGCTTGCAGCGGCGGCCTTCAAGGTGCCGGCGGGCGCATCGGCGGCGCGGACGGTGGTCGCGGCGAGGAGCGCGGCGCTGCCCGCCAAGATGCCGCGACGATCGATCATGGTCATGCGACGGCCTTTCCATCGATAGGGGTGTAGTTGGTCACGATCGGGCGAAGGTCGGTCGCTGCCGGCGATAGGTGCAGGCCGTGACGCGGAAGGTCGGTTGGTATCCGCGGACCGTTTGGAGAATCAGTCTCGCGCGCGTCGCCACTGACATTCGGGGGAGCGCACCAGCCGGTCCGCCGATGCCGCCGACCGATCCGGCCAACCAGCAGGGGCACAGGTCGCCAGGCAAAGCATGAAGCTTGAGGGAAACGTGCCGACGCCCGGTACGCGCCAGTCGGATCGGTCCGACCGCGACCCGTCTGCTGCGTACCTCGACCGTGCGGGCGATCGGCGCAACGCTGAACGTCGCCGTCGTGTGTCGGCGCCTGCATCCGTCCGGCCAGCGGGGCACACCGATGGCGGACGATGCGGTAGGACTCCCCTCGATCAGGCGGATTCAGGAACATGCACTCTCCGGTCCCACGCTCTAGCGACGTGATAGCGCTACCATGATCGGTATGATATGGCCGTGTCAACGCCGTCGGTCAGACGGGATGGATAGAGGATGCCCGATGCTGAAATGGTTGGGGTGGGTCGTGCTTGCCGGTGCACTATGGGCCGCACCCGCGCGGGCCGAAGATGGCTATGACCTGTGGCTGCGCTATCGGTCTTTGCCGACGGCGCAGGCTGGAGCCGTTGCGACGCAGGCGACGGCGATCGTGCGCGACGAACGTGACCCGACGATCGAGCTTGCCGCAGTGGAACTGGCGCGAGGCCTGTCGGGACTGACGGGGCGGGCGGTTGCCGACGGCACTGTCACCGATGGTGCGATCGTGATCGGAACGGCGAAGTCCGCGCGGATCGCCGGGCTGGGGTTGCCGTTGCAGTCGATCGGCCGCGAAGGGTTCGTGCTGCGGTCGGTTGCGATCGACGGCAAACGGAGGACGGTCGTCGCTGCGAACAGTCCGATCGGCGTGCTGTACGGCGCGTTCCGGTTGCTGCGGATTGCGCAGACGACCGGCAGCCTGGCCAATATTTCGGTGACCGATCGGCCGAAGCTGGGCCTGCGATTGCTCAACCATTGGGATAATCTCGATCGCTATGTCGAGCGTGGCTATGCCGGCCGGTCGCTATGGGACTGGCAGAAATTGCCCGGTTTCGCGGACCCGCGTTATACCGATTACGCGCGCGCCAACGCATCGATCGGTATCAACGGGACGGTCCTGAACAACGTCAATGCCAGCGCCGATATTCTGAAGCCCGAGTTCATCGGCAAGATCGAGAAGCTGGCCGCGATCTTCCGGCCATGGGGCATCAAGGTCTATGTCTCGGCGCGGTTTTCGGCGCCGATCGAGATCGGGGGGCTGAAGACCGCCGACCCGCTCGATCCGCAGGTCGCGGCGTGGTGGAAGACGAAGGCCGACGACATCTATGCCCGCATTCCCGATTTCGGCGGGTTCCTGATCAAGGCCAATTCCGAAGGGCAGCCCGGACCGGGCGATTACAAGCGCAGCCATGCCGACGGCGCGAACATGCTGGCGGCAGCGGTCAGGCCGCATGGCGGGATCGTGATGTGGCGCGCGTTCGTCTATGCTAGCGAAAAGCCCGAGGACCGGGTGCGGCAGGCCTATAGCGAGTTCGCGCCGCTGGACGGCAAGTTCGCCGACAATGTCATCGTGCAGGTCAAGAACGGGCCGATCGATTTTCAGCCGCGCGAGCCATTCCATCCGCTGTTCGGGGCGATGCCGCGCACGCCGCTGATGATGGAGGTGCAGATCACCAAGGAATATATGGGGTTCGCCACGCACCTCGTCTATCTCGGCACGATGTGGCAGGAGGTCCTGCGCAGCGACACCTATCGTCCGCGCAAGGGCACGACGGTCGCCGATGTGCTCGACCGGCCGGTGCGACCGGGGGCGCTGACGGGAATCGCGGGCGTGTCCAATATCGGTACCGATCGCAACTGGTCGGGATCGCAGTTCGATCAGGCGAACTGGTATGCGTTCGGGCGACTGGCGTGGAACCCCGACGACGACGCGCGTGAGATCGCCCGCAACTGGGCGGCGATGACCTGGGGTGCCGCCGCAGCGGAGCCGATCGTCCCGATGATGATGCGGTCGCACGAGGCGGTCGTGGATTATATGATGCCGTTGGGGCTGAACCACCTGTTCGCGACCGGGCATCATTATGGGCCGGGGCCATGGGTCGACGATCTGGCGCGGGCGGACTGGAACCCGGTCTATTTCCACAAGGCGGACCGGAACGGGATCGGGTTCGACCGGACGCCGACGGGGAGCGATGCGGCGGCACAATATGCGCCGGTGCTGGCCCGGCGGTTCAGCGATCCTAAGGCGGTGCCGGAAAACCTGCTGCTGTGGTTCCACCATGCGTCATGGGATCGGCGGATGGAGTCGGGACGAACGCTGTGGGAGGAACTGGTCGCGCGGTACGACCGGGGCGTGGCCGAGGTGACGGCGATGCAGGGGCAGTGGGCGGCGATCGAGGGACAGGTCGATGCACAACGCTTTGCCGAGGTCCGTCAGTTCCTCGCGATCCAGCGGCAGGAGGCGCAGTGGTGGCGCGATGCGTGTATCGCCTATTTCGCCGAGGTATCTGGCCGTCCGCTGCCGGCCGGGGTGACGCCGCCGCCGCATCCGCTGAGCTATTACAAGGCGATACGGACGCCATGGGCACCGGGGAACGGCAAGTAACGACAACGCCCCGCCCGGCGATCAACGCTGGACGGGGCGTCAAAGGTCACGAAAGTCACACTCGCACGCGTTATGCGCGCAACCGCGAATCGCTCCTATTCATTCAATATCGGCGGAGCAGGCCGGCCAGCTTGCCCTGTACGCGCACCTGTTCGGGGCGATAGCGTTGCGGGTCGTAGCTGCGATTGGCCGGATCGAGACGGATCATCGCCCCTTCGCGACGAAAATATTTGAGCGTCGCTTCGCTATCCTCGATCAGCGCAACGACGATTTCCCCGTCGCGTGCCGTTTCGGTGCGGCGAACCAGCGCATAGTCGCCATCGAGGATGCCCGCCTCGACCATCGAATCACCGGCGACTTCGAGCGCATAGTGATCGCCAGCCCCGAGCAGCGCGGCGGGAACGGGCAGCGTCGCCTGACCCTCGATCGCCTCGATCGGGACGCCGGCAGCGATGCGACCGTGAAGCGGCAATTCGACGACGTCGTTGGCGGGCTGCGGCGCGGGCCGGGGCGCGGCGGCAGGCTTGGCCGCCACCTTCTTCGCGACAGGGCGCTCGGGCATCCGCAGCACTTCGAGTGCGCGGGCGCGGTTCGGCAGGCGACGGATGAACTCGCGTTCCTCCAGCGCCGAGATCAGGCGATGCACGCCCGATTTCGATTTGAGATCGAGCGCCTCCTTCATCTCCTCGAACGAAGGGGAGACGCCGGTCGCGCGCAACCGGTCATCGATGAAGCAGATCAGCTCGTGCTGCTTACGCGTCAACATGGGGTTCTCCGTCGGAACAGACGTGGAACCAATAGGAAACGATTTTCTTGCCGTCAAGCTAGTTGCAGGATTTCCGCCGAGTCGCCCGCTTCCGCCGCCGGCGCGTGCGGCGCGCGTACGATCAGGCAGTCCGAGCGGGCGAGCGTCCGTAACATCGAACTGTCCTGAATGGCGGCGGTCGATGCCTGCCCGTCGATGAGCGTCGCCCGCAGATAATCCTGCCGCGGTCCGTTGGCGGGCAGCGGATGCGCCAGCATGGCACGGGACGTGCGGGGCAGCGGATCGGCGGCACCGGCCAGCCGCGCGACCAGCGGACGGACGAACAACAGCGCGGTGATATAGGATGACACCGGATTGCCGGGAAGCCCGAGCACCGCCGCGTCGCGGAGCGTTCCCGCTAGCATCGGTTTGCCGGGCCGCAGGGCGATCCGCCAGAAATCGAGCGTCCCGCCCGCCGCCGCCAGCGCCGGCCGGACCAGATCATGGTCGCCGACCGACGCGCCGCCGGTGGTAACGAGCAGGTCGCATTCCACGCCGGCAAAAGCGTCGACCAGCGCCTCCATCCGGTCGGGCAGGATGCCAAGATCGATGCGGTCGACCGGCAGGTCGGCGAGCAGTCCCGCCAGCATCAAGCCGTTGGTTTCGGGCAGCTGGTCGTCGCCGATCGGCTGTCCGGCGGGGACCAGCTCGTCCCCCGTGGCGGCGATGGCGACGCGGACGCGACGACCGACCGACAGTGTGCCGTGCCCGGCGATCGCGGCCAGCGCTGCGCGGGCAGGGGTAATGCGTTCGCCTGCCGCGATCAGCAGCTCGCCTTCACGAAAATCGAGGCCGGCGCGACGGACATTGCCGCCCCGGACCGGACCTTCGCCCGACAGGTGCAGGCAGTCACCGTCGCGCGTCGCCTCCTCCTGCACCAGCACGCAGTCGGTGCCGGTCGGCATCGCCGCGCCGGTGAAGATGCGGGTCGCCTGGCCTTCATCGACGGTGCCGGCGAAGGAGGCACCGGCAGCGCTTTCGCCGATGACGTCCCACGGGCCGGGCAGATCGTCGAAGCGGATCGCATAGCCGTCCATCGCCGATAGCGGGCGCGCCGGCTGGGTCCGGCGCGCGACGATGTCCGTCGCGGCGAACCGACCGATAGTGTCGGCGATGGGGAGAGTTTCGGCGGCGGTGGCGCGACCGAGCGCGAGGACACGGCCTTGGGCTTCGGCGACGGGGAGGAGGCGCATGGGTCGGCCTTCATATCGTTAGGAGGGGCGTTTCGTTGCTCCGGACTTGATCCGGAGTTTCGCTTTTGTCGAGCGGCGAGAAGGTGGCGGGAGCCGGGATCAAGTCGGGACTTTTGCGAACGTACTTATTCCTACCCTTCCGTACCCCCGCGCAGGCGGGGGTCCAGCGCCAGACAGAACAACGGCTTACGCTTGGAACCCTGGACCCCCGCCTGCGCTGGGGTACGGCAGAGGCGAGGGATCGGTACTTTCGTACAGATCTCCGTCAAGTCCGGGGCGGCGTTTGGTGGCGGAAGGGTGGTACTTCAACACAGGGCGAGAGCAGACGAGATATCGCGCCCGGTCCCGATCACCCCCGCACCCAATTCCCGGACTTGCCGCCCTGCTTTTCCAGCACGCAGATCCCCTCGATTACCATCATCTTGTCGATTGCCTTCGCCATGTCATAGACCGTCAGCAATGCGGTGGAAGCTGCTGTCAATGCTTCCATTTCCACGCCGGTCTTGCCATCGGTCGCAGCGGTTGCGTGGACGCGGATCGCGGTTTCCTCGAATGCGAACTCGATCGACGCTTTGGTCAACGGTAGGGGGTGGCAGAGCGGGATCATGTCGCTGGTGCGCTTGGCGGCCATGATGCCGGCGATACGGGCTACGGCGAGGACGTCGCCCTTCTTGACCAGCCCGTCGCGGATTGCGACCAGTGCTTCGGGTGACATGGTGATGCGACCGGTGGCGATGGCAACGCGCTGCGTCACTGCCTTGCCGCCGACATCGACCATGTGCGCGCTGCCATCGGCGTCGAGATGGGTGAGGCTCATCCGATCATCGCGCGGGTCGCGGCGTCGACATCGTGATGGCGCATCAGCGCCTCGCCGATCAGGAAGCAGCGGACACCGTGTTCGGCCATCGCGTCGAGATCGGCGCGCGTGCTGAGCCCGCTCTCGGCAACGAAGGTGCAGCCCGCCGGGGCGTGATCGACCAGTTCATAGGTCCGATCAAAACTTACCGAGAAGTCTTTGAGATTACGGTTATTTACCCCGATCAGACGCGATCGGAGGGCGAGTGCCCGCTCCAGTTCGGCGCGGTCGTGGACCTCGACCAGCACGTCCATGTCGCGTTCGATCGCCGCTGCCTCGATCTCGGTCATCTGTGCATCGGACAGTGCGGCGACGATGATGAGGATCGCGTCGGCCCCAAGCGCGCGCGCCTCGGCCACCTGCCACGGATCGACGTTGAAGTCCTTGCGCAGGACCGGGAGGTCGCAGGCGGCGCGGGCAGCGACCAGATAGTCGTCGGCACCTTGGAAATAGTCGATATCGGTCAGCACCGACAGGCAGGCCGCGCCACCGGCCTGATAGGCGCGGGCATGGGCCGGCGGATCGAAATCCGGGCGGATCAATCCCTTGGACGGGCTGGCCTTCTTGATCTCGGCTATCAGGGCGTGGCCCGGTTTTGCGTCGAGCGCGGCGCGAAAGCCGCGTGGCGGGGTGCGTTCGCTGGCGCGGGCGTCGAGATCGGCGATGCTAGCGCGGGCGCTGCGGGCGGCGACCTCACTCCGCTTGGTGGCGAGGATGGTGTCGAGCATCGTCATGGGTAGGCGATCCATTGGTCGAGCAGGCGGTCGGCCGCGCCGCTATCGATGGTGTCGGCGGCGCGTTCGGCTCCGTCGCGAAGGTCGGTGGCGGCGTCGGCAACAAGCAGCGCGGCGGCGGCATTGAGCAAGACTGCGTCGCGATACGCGCTCTTCTCGCCCTTCAGCAGTGCGCGCAGCGCGGCGGCGTTATGCGCCGCGTCGCCACCCCGGATCGCGCTGATCGGATGGCGGGGCAGGCCGGCGTCTTCGGGGACGATGCGGTCGGCCATGGCCATGCCAACGGGAACGACGATGGTCGGACCGGCACCGGAAATTTCGTCCAGCCCTTCCTCCCCCGACACGATCAGCGCGGTTTCGGCGCCGAGCAGCTCCATCGCTTCGGCATAGACGACCGCATAGTCGGGGCGGGCGATGCCGATCAGCTGGCGGGTGGTGCGGGCCGGATTGGCGAGCGGCCCCATCAGGTTAAAGATGGTGCGACGGCCGATACGCTGGCGGATCGGGGTGATACGCCGCATCGCCGGATGGTGGTTCGCGGCGAAGAGGAAGGCGATGCCGATATCGCGCAGGCTGGATTCGGCCATCGCACCGGCCAGCGTCATGTCGAGCCCGAGCGCTTCGAGCGTGTCGGCGGCCCCGGCCTTGCTGGACGCGGCGCGGTTGCCGTGCTTGGCGACGGGTACGCCGGACGCCGCGACGACGAGGCTGACGGCGGTCGAGACGTTGAGCGTGTGGTGGCCGTCGCCGCCGGTGCCGCAGACGTCGATCGCGTTGGCGACGGGGGCGATCGGGATCATCCGTTCGCGCAGGGCGCGCGCGGCCTCGGCGATCTCGATGCTGGTTTCGCCGCGGATGGCGAGGTCGGTCAGGAAGTTGGCGATGGCATCGTCGCCGACCGTGCCGTCGAGGATCGCGGCGAACGCCTCGGCCGCGCTCTGGTGGCTGAGCGGTGTCGACGGGTCGGGGAGCAGGGTGGTGACGGTCATGCGGGCATCGTCGCGGCCAAGCCGGCATGTTTCAGGAAATTGGCGAGCATGGCGTGGCCATGTTCGGTGGCGATGCTTTCGGGGTGGAACTGTACGCCGTGGATCGGCAGCTCGCGGTGGCGCAGCCCCATGACGCTGGCGTCGGACGCGGTCGCGTTGACGGCGAGGCAGTCGGGTATCTCGGTGACGATCAGCGAGTGATAGCGGGTGGCGATGAAGGGCGAGGGCAGCCCTTCGAACACGCCGGTGCCGTCATGCTCGACCGGACAGGTCTTGCCATGCATCAACCCGCCGCGCACGACCTTTCCCCCGAAATGCTGGCCGATCGCCTGATGACCGAGGCAGACGCCGAGCAGGGGCCGGCGCGCTTCGGCGCACGCCGCGACGAGGTCGAGCGAAATGCCCGCTTCGGTCGGGGTGCAGGGGCCGGGCGAGATCAGGAAACCGTGCGCGTTGCTGGCAAGCGCGTCGGCGGCGGTCATCGCGTCGTTGCGCTCGACGCGAACCTCGACACCCAGTTCCATCAGGTAATGGACGAGGTTCCAGGTAAAGCTGTCGTAATTGTCGATGACGAGGATCATGGCACTGCCATAGCGTGTAGCGGCGTGCGTGCAACGCCCCGAACGTGCGGTGCGTTCAGCCTGCGCTCATCCGGGACGGCGGTTATGACCGGGAGCGAGGAGAGTGACGATGACGCGTTGGGTTTTGGCGGGACTGGCATTGGCGATCGCGGGTCCGGCGATCGCGCAGGACGCGCCGGCCGATCCGCCGCAACGGGTGCGCAACGCAACCGTGTATGGCGACGAGCAATGCCCGAAGCCCGAGGGCGACGACGAGATCGTGGTGTGCGCCCGGCTGAACGAAAACGAGCGCTATCGCATTCCCAAGCGCTTCCGTGATCCCCCGTCGCAGCGGTCGGCGGATGCGAGCTGGGCACAGCGGGCCGATTTCGCGATGGAAGCGGCACGGGCGACGCGGCCCAACAGCTGCTCGGTGATCGGCACCGGCGGCCAGACCGGCTGTACCCAGGCGATGCTGCGCCAATGGTTCGCCGAACGGCGTCAGCAGCAGTCGGCGGGCAGCGGCGTCCCCTGACCGTTCAGGCGACGTGGGTGAGCGCCGCCTGCGGATCGTACCGCCGGACCCCGCCGCCGCGTTTGGCGGAATACAGCGCATCGTCGGCGCGGTTGCGCAGGACGGCGAGCGAGGTCGCGTCGTCGGGGAAGCAGGCATAGCCGATGCTGACCCCGACCGTGATCGGTTCGCCGGAGTCGATGGGGTAGCTGCTGCCCGAAATCGTACGCGCAAGTTGTTCGGCGAGGGACTGGGCCTGTCCGGGTGACAGGCCGGGGAGGGCGAGCAGGAATTCGTCCCCGCCCAGCCGCACGATCAGTGCCTGTTCCCCAGCCACGACGTGCAGCCGTTCGGCGACCCCGACCAGCACCGCATCGCCGGCGGCATGGCCGAACCGGTCGTTGATCGGCTTGAACCGGTCGAGATCGAGGCACAGCAGCGCCAGCGGATGTTCGGGTGAGGCGGTAAGCCGGGCCAGTTGGGCGTCGAGATCGTAGCGATTGGCGAGGCCGGTCAGCGGATCGTGTCCCGCAAGCAAGCGGTTGCGTTCGGCGGCGTTGAGCGATGCGGCAAGGATCGTGGTGAAATTGCGCAGCAGGACGCGAACGCTGGCCAGCAAGGGCACGGACAACGGGATCAGAATCCACAGGATCGGATGCCCGCTCAGGGCCAGTCCGATCTTGAACGGAACATCGCACAACAACACCAGCGTTACCGCAAGTCGGGGCGCAGTGTGATTGCGCGCGCAAATCGGTGCGACGAGGCCGAGGATGAAGGCGGTCGTGATGACGATCGTCGGCAGATCGCCGGTCAGCCCGATGGCGAAGGCGACAATACCCTGCAACGCGCACCAAGCGATCGTCAGCATGACCGATCGATCGATCGTCGGGAGCGTCCCGGCCCGGAAATGACGCTGGCAGCGCCGGACCGCACGCAGGCGGAGCAGCAGCAGCGTGATGTCGATCGCGGCGAAGATCCAGAATTGCGTCAGCCCGGTGCGAATGGCTGCGGCGACGGTAATCAGGAGGCTGCTGAGTACGCCGATGACGACGACGCCCGGGGCGGCCAGCAGCGCGCCGTACAGGAGCGGACGGGCATCGCGGGGAATGTCGGTCGTCGGGTCGACCAGCCAGGCAAGCACCCCGCAGTCACCGCCGAGCCGTGCCCTTCGTTGATGATCCATGACGGCCGACCCACGCTCCAACTACCACGAGCGTCGCCGGATATCGTATGGCGCTTTCGATCGCGTTAACGCGGTGTTCCCGTACGGCGGCAACGGTCCGAACAATAAACGACATTGTCCCAGTCGCGTGCCCATTTCTTGCGCCACGCGAAGGGGCGTTCGCACACCGGGCAGATCTTGGTCGGCAGATCCCGCTTCGCGACGCCCTGCGGCATCAGCGGGGCTGACGGTTCAGGAATGCGGCGACCTGATCCAGATCGACCGAACGGTCGAGATAGGTCTGGCCGATGCCGCGAACGAGCAAAAAGGGCAGCGTGCCGCCTTCGCGCTTCTTGTCGTGGAGCATGTGCGCGACCAGCGCTTCGCCCGATGCGGTGATGCGGGCGGCGGCAAGTCCTTCGGGCAGGCCGGCGGCGCGCAGATGCACGGCGACGCGATCGGCATCCTGCCGGCTGCACAATCCCTGTTCGGCGGAATAGGCGAAGGCCAGCGCCATGCCGGCGGCAACGCCCTCGCCATGCAGCAGCGACCCGTCGAAGCCGGCCTCCGCCTCCAGCGCATGGCCGAAGGTGTGGCCGAGATTGAGCAGCGCGCGGGTGCCGGTCGTCTCGCGTTCGTCGGCACCGACGATCCGCGCCTTGGCCGATACCGAGCGGGCGATGGCATAGGCGCGGGCGGCGGGGTCGCCGGCCAGCAAGGCCGCGCCATTCGCCTCGCACCATGCGAAGAAATCCGGGTTGTCGATCAGCCCGTATTTGACGACCTCGGCATAGCCCGCGCGCACTTCGCGCGGCGGCAGCGTGTCGAGGGTGGTCGGATCGATCAGGACGAGGGCCGGCTGATGAAAGGCACCGACCAGATTCTTGCCGGCGCGGGTGTTGATTCCGGTCTTGCCCCCGACCGACGAATCGACCTGCGCCAGCAAGGTCGTCGGCACCTGTACGAAGCCGCAGCCGCGCTTCAGGATCGCCGCCGCGAAACCGACCAGATCGCCGATCACGCCGCCGCCCAGCGCGACGATATGGTCGCCGCGCTCGATCCCCAGCGCAAGGAGCGAATCGAGCAGGCGTTCGAGCGTCGCCCAGCTCTTCGAGCCTTCGCCCGCCGCGATCTCGATCGCTTCGCTGTCCACGCCTGCCGCCGACAGCGAGTCGCGCAGCGTTGCCAGATGCATCGGCACATTGGCGTCGGCGACGATCACCATCCGCCGTCCGCGCGCGATGGGGCCGAGATAGTCGCCGGCACGGGCGAGCACGCCGTCCTCGATCACGATGTCGTAGCTGCGGTCGCCAAGCGCGACGGGAATGACGGTCATTGGCCGATGGCTTTCAGGATCGCGGAGACGGTGGCGTCATGCGGTGCGTGCTGGCTGACGATATGGATCGGTGCAAGCGCGTAGACCGGATTGCGAACGCGGGCGAGTTCGGTCAGCACTTTTCGCGGGTCCTTTCCGCGCAGCAGCGGGCGGGTGTCGCGGCGGCGGACCCGTTCGGCGAGGATGTCGGGCGAGGCATCGAGCCAGATCGCCAGCGACTGGTCGAGGATCAGCGTCCGGGTCTCGTCCTGCATGAACGCACCGCCGCCGGTCGCGATGATCTTGGGCGTACCATCGATCAGGCGGGCGATGACGCGGCGTTCGCCGTCGCGGAAATGCGCTTCACCGAACCGTTCGAAGATTTCGGAGATGGTCATGCCGGCGGCATGTTCGATCTCGTGATCGGCATCGACGAAATCGAGCTTCATCCGCTGGGCCAGACGCCGGCCCACGGTGGATTTACCGACGCCCATCAACCCGATCAGGACGATCGGACGCCCGGTCCAGGGCGGCGGCGGTTGGGGGATGGATTCTTGAATTTGCAGCATTGAACGATGGGCTATACAGCCGCCCAACCGATCGGGCAAAAGGCGCTTCGCCATCTTTGTCCGACCCAAATTACCGGGACGATTTGATCCATGTCGCGTTCGCTTGTCATTCTTCTCGTCGTCGTGGTCGCGCTGATCGCGGGCATGTTCCTGCTGGCGGGGCGGTCGACCGAGCAGCAGCCGACCCAGATCGAAAAGGCGGTCTCGCTTGAAAATCTCGCCAACTGACCGGTTGCGGATCGGGGTCGCCGCAGCGGCACTGATCGCCATCGCGGTACCGGCGATCGGGCAAGACGTACCCGAATCGCTGTTGCCGCCGGGGTTCGGCGATGCGCCGGCTGCGACGCCGACGCCCCGACCCAGTGGATCGGCGGTGCCGGGCGGGCCGATCCTCGCGCCGCCCGCGCCGATCGTGCAGCCATTGCCGGGCGTGCCCGGCGCGCTGCCGACCCCGACGCCCACGCCATCGGCATCGGCATCGACGGTGCCGATCGATGCCGCGGCGCTGCGGCAATATGAATTGCCCGACTTCGCCCGCCGGTCGCTGAACAATATCGGCATTGCCGGACAGGGCAGCGACTTCGCGCGCGATGCGTTCGGCGCGGCCGACGGTCCGTGGCTGGAACGGATCATGCGCGCGCTCGACGCGCCGGTCGCGTCGCGCTGGGTCTCGATCGCTTTACGCCGCGCGCTGGTCGCCGATCTCGATACGCCGACCGGCGTCGACGGCGCGGACTTCGCCGCCGAGCGGGCGTGGCTCCTGGTTCGCATGGGCGAAGCACCGGCGGCGCGCGCGCTGGTCCAGTCGGTCGATCTCGATAACTACACCCCCAAATTATACCAGATCGCGATGCAGTCGCTGCTGGCGACCGGCGATCCGGGGGGGCTGTGCCCACTGGTCCAGCCGGCGATGCGGGTTTCGAACGAGCGCGGCTGGCGACTGGCGAACGCCGTCTGCCTCGGCCTGTCGGGGCAGCCGCGCGAGGCCGGGCGGATCGTTGATCAGGCGCGGCGACAGGCACCGGGCGGCGGCGCGATCGACGTCGCGCTGGCGGAAAAGCTGGTCGGCAAGGGCGCGCAGGGTCGCCGGGCGGCGACGATCGAATGGGACGGCGTCGACCGGTTGACGGCATGGCGATACGGCATGGCCGCCGCCAGCGCGACGCCGGTGCCGCCAGCGATGTTCGACGGGGTCGGGCCACAGGTCCGCTACTGGCATGCGACCGCGCCGCAATTCGCGCCCAATGTCCGGCTGACCGATGGCGAGTTCGCGGCGGCGCAGGGCGTCTTGTCCAGCGAGGCGCTGGTCGACCTGTATGCGCAATTGCTGGCCGACGAGGATGCCAGCAGTTCGCAAAGCGCGCTCGCCACCGATTTGCGGACCGCCTTTACCGGTAGCGACGACGCGCGGCTGGCGGTGTTGCGGCAGTTCTGGGAACCGGCGGCGACCTCGCCGCTGGGCCATGCGCGCCGGGTGCTGACCGCGCGGGCGGCGGCGATGATCGCGCCGGTGGCCGACCATGTCGCCGATGCTGATTCGCTGATCGCATCGATGCTGACCGCCGGGCTCGACCTGCCGGCGCTGCGCTGGCGTTCGGTGGTGCCGGTCGGCAGCGACGGCTGGGCGATGCTGGCGCTGGCCGATCCGATGGGACGGTCGGTCGCGGTGGGGGCCGTATCGGACTATGCCGGGCAGAACGGGCGCAAGGGACAGCTGCTGTTCGCGGGGCTGGCCGGTCTCGGGCGGCTGCCGCAGGATCAGGTGCAGGGGCTGGCCCGCGACCTGAACGTCGCGATCGGGGCGCGCAACGCGTGGACCGATGCGATCGACCGGTCGGGCGTGCGGGGTGAGGCTGGCACGGTATTGCTGCTCGCCGCTATGGGTATGCAGACGCGCGACTGGCGCGGCGTGTCGCCGGTGGCGCTGTTCCACATCGTCGCGGCGCTGCGCGCGGCGGGGCGTGAGGGCGAGGCGCGGATGATCGCCGCCGAGGCGATCGCACGGTCGTGAGCGGCATCGGCGGCGATCGGGTGCTGATCGACCGCTTCCTCGAAATGATGGCGGCGGAGGCGGGGGCGGCACGCAATACCGTCGCTGCCTATCGCACCGATTTGTCGCTGGCATCGGCGACGCTGGGCGGGACACTGGCCGAGGCGGATGCCGCCGCCATCGGGCGGCTGGCCGATGGCTGGGCGACGCTGGCCAAATCGACCGTCGCGCGCAAGGCGTCGGCGCTGCGGCGGTTCTATGCGTTCCTTGCCGAGGAAGGGTTGCGCGCCGACGATCCGGGAAGCGCATTGCCCCGGCCGGGCACGTCGCGGCCGCTGCCCAGGACGCTGTCGGGCGGCGACATCGAGGCGATGTTCGCGGCGATCGACGTGCGGATCGCGCGGGTGCCGCCCGATCGCAACGACCTGCGGCTGTCGGCGCTGTTCGAGCTGCTCTATGGATCGGGGCTGCGGGCGACCGAACTGGTGTCGTTGCCGCGCGGGGCGGTCGTGTCGGACCGGCCCTATCTGATCCTGAAGGGGAAGGGCGGGCGGGAGCGGATGGTGCCACTGTCGGATCGCGCGCGCGCCGCCGTCGTCCGCTGGCGCGCGCAGGTGCCGGCGGCCAGCCCGTGGCTGTTCCCGTCGGGCAAGTCGCATCTCAGCCGGATGCGGCTGTATCAGGTCGTGCGGGCGCTGGCGGGAGAGGCGGGGATACCGCCCGACCGGATCAGCCCGCACGTGCTGCGTCACGCCTTTGCCACGCACCTGCTGGAGGGCGGCGCCGATCTGCGCGCGTTGCAGGCGATGCTGGGCCATGCCGATATCGCGACCACCGAAATCTATACCCATGTCGATGCGTCGCGACTGGTCCGGCTGGTGAGCGAACTCCACCCGCTGATTGACGCCGGGCGGACACGGCCATAGGGCGCGGACCCATGGCAAGCTTCCTTGATTTCGAAAAACCCATCGCCGAATTGCAGGCGCGGATCGACGAACTGCGCGATACCGCCGCGGACGGCGAACTCGACATCGCCACCGAAATCGGGCGGTTGCAGACCAAGTCCGACCGGCTGCTGCGCGAAACCTATACCAGATTGACCCCGTGGCAGAAGACGCAGGTCGCGCGGCATCCCGAGCGGCCGCACTTCAAACATTATGTCGCGGGACTGATCGAGGATTTCATGCCGCTGGGCGGCGACCGCGCCTTTGCCGACGACTCGGCGATCCTCGGCGGGATGGGCCGTTTGCGGGGCCGCAAGGTCGTGGTCATCGGGCATGAGAAGGGCGACGACACCGCCAGCCGGCTGCGCCACAATTTCGGCATGGGCAAGCCCGAGGGCTATCGCAAGGCGATCCGGCTGATGCAGCTGGCCGACCGGTTCGGCCTGCCGGTGGTGACGCTGGTCGACACGTCGGGGGCATTTCCCGGCATCCAGGCCGAGGAGCGCGGACAGGCGGAGGCGATCGCGCGGTCGACCGAGGCGGCGCTGAACCTCGGCGTGCCGATGGTGTCGGCGATTCTCGGTGAAGGCGGGTCGGGTGGCGCGATCGCGCTGGCGGCGGGCAATGTCGTGCTGATGATGGAGCACGCGGTCTATTCGGTGATCTCGCCTGAGGGCTGCGCGTCGATCCTGTGGCGCACCGCCGACAAGGCACCCGAAGCGGCCGAGGCGATGCGCGTGACCGCGCAGGACCTGAAGTCGCTGGGCGTCATCGACCGGATCGTGTCCGAACCGCTGGGTGCGGCACATCGCGACAAGGGTGCGGCGATCACGGCGCTGGGCGATGCGATCGACCAGGCGCTGGGCGAATTGTCGGGCATGGAAGCCGCGTCGCTGCGGCAGGCACGGCGTCAGAAGTTCCTGAAGATGGGCAGGCTGTAATCCGAAACAAAAGGGCGGCGGAACCGAAGTCCCGCCGCCCCCTTGCATCCGGCGATGGCTGAGATCAGCCGCCGGCCTTCGTCGCGCCCATCTGGCCCGAAACGTTGTTGAAGGTCTTGCTGAGCTGATTGCCCAGACCCTGCATGGCGGTGATGGCGGCAACGGCGATCAGCGCGGCGATCAGGCCGTATTCGATCGCGGTGGCGCCCTTGCTGTTCTTCAGGAAGGTGCGGATCTTCTGCATCTGGGTCTCCATGGTTCTGCGTACTTCAATTTCCCGGCCGTTCGGACGATGCCCGGTCAGCATGCGGACAGTAGGAAGAACTCGGTTGATAAAGTTTTAAGCAGAACGGTTACCGGCGATATTTTGATGGTTAACCGATCCGGCTGTGTGCAATGACGTTGGTCGCGACGCTATTCCAGATGCCGCCGTTCACATCGCCCAGCCCGGCGACGGCGGCAGAGATCGCGACGGCAATCATGGCGAGGAGGATGCCATATTCTATGGCGGTGGCCCCGCGCCGATCCCGCCAAAGACCGCGTAACAGGCGCAGCGTGCATCGCATGGATCACCTACTCCGCTATGACCGGACCGATCCCTACGGCGCAGGAGGTTAAGAAATTGTCGACTCGGAACTCCAATTTCCTGATGGTGAGCGCCGCCGCGATGATCGACGGCGATGGCCGCGTGCTGGTCCAGCAACGTCCGCCGGGAACGGCGATGTCCGGTCTGTGGGAATTTCCCGGCGGCAAGATCGAACCCGGCGAGACGCCGGAGGCGGCGCTGGTCCGCGAACTGGACGAGGAACTGGGGATCGTCGTCGATCACAGCTGCCTCGCGCCTGCCGCCTTTGCCAGCGAACCGCTGGGCGATCGGCATCTGCTGCTGCTGCTGTACGCCCTGCGCAAATGGCAGGGGATGCCGGTCGCGCGCCATGCGACCGCGCTGCGATGGCTGCGGCCGGTGCAGCTGCATGCGTTGGCCATGCCACCCGCCGACCGGCCGCTGATCGGCCTGCTCGAAGCGCTTGTCTAACCTATCTGGGCCGCAGCGTGTCCGCGAGCGAGGCGGTGGCGCTGCCGCGACGGGCCGGTTGCGGCTGGCTGGGGGCGGGGGCCCAGCCGGTCAGGTAGATCACCTCGAACTGCTCGGCGGTCCGGCCATCGGCATCGGCGCGATCGGCAAAGGCGCTGGCCGCTGCCATCAGCCCGGCCCGGCCGAGCGGGGCGGGTTCGAGCAGGCCGGTCGCGCCCATGCCGCGCAGATCGTCGACCAGCTTGCCCATGCCGGCATAACGCACCGTCAGCGTTTCCGAATCGGCGACCGGCAAGGCAAAGCCGGCGCGGACCAGCAGGTCGCCCGCCGACCGCAGGTCGATTTGTGGATGGACCCGCGCAGCCGGCCGATCGGCCTCGGCCGTCAACAGCGACTGGCGCAGCGTCGATAGCGTCCGCCCGCCGGTAAAGGCGGCGAGGAACAGGCCGTCGGGGCGCAGCGTCCGCCGGATCAGCGTCAGCGCGCCGGGCAGGTCGTTGACGCTGTCCAGCACCCCGACCGACACCACAAGATCGAAGGCTCCATCGGCGAACGGCAACCGATCCTCGTCACCCTGCACGCCGCCTGCCGCCCGCGCGAAGGCGAAGCCCGGATCGAGTCGTGCGATGCGGGTACCCGCCGGGGGCGTGAAGGCGGCATCGTGGCAACCGAGGTCGAGCACGTCGGTGAACTGACGGGTCACCGCCTGCAACCGTTCCTCGATCCCCTCCAGCATGTAACGATGCAGGAAATCGGCGCGCGCGAAGCCGGGCTGGGCGCGGTCGCGGTGCAGGCGGCGGCGATGGCGGGCGAAGAGGTCGGGGGCGGTCACGCGGCTGCTTGTGCCGGGCGGCGTGGGCGGCGACAAGGGGCGATGCTGCTCGCCCGCGCCCCCGTCGCCGCACTGAACCGGCTGGTCGCGCTGGCGCTGCCGCCGCGCTGTCCGGGTTGTGGCGAGGTGGTCGAGGCGGACCATCGGTTCTGCGCGCTATGCTGGTCGGCATTGCGCTTTCTCGGCGATCCGGCCTGCGTCACCTGCGGCGCGCCGTTCGCGATCGATCGGGGACCGGGTCTGCGATGCGCGCCGTGCCTCATCCGGCCACCGGCGCATGACGGGCTGCGGGCTGCCGTCGCCTATGGCCCGGTGGCGCGCGATGTCGCGCTGAAGCTGAAATATGGTGGACGGCTGGCGCTGGCGACGACGATGGCGCGGTTGATGCACCGCCATCTGGCGAGCGATGCGACGCTGCTCGTGCCGGTGCCGTTGCACCGGCGGCGGTTATGGACGCGCGGCTATAATCAGGCGCTGTTGATCGCAGCCGGATTGTCGCGGCTGTCAGGTGTGCCGGTTGCGCGCGACGTGCTGCGGCGAACCCGCGCCACCCCGCCGCTCAAGGGCATGAACGGCCGCAAGCGTGCACAGGCGGTGCGCGGCGCATTCGTCATGGTCGATCCGGCGCGGGTCACCGGTCAGTCGGTGGTCCTGATCGACGACGTCCACACCAGCGGCGCGACGGTCGCGGCCTGTGCAAGGGGGCTGCGCGCGGCGGGTGCGGAGCGCGTCACGATCCTGTGCTGGGCACGGGTCGTCGGTCCGGACGATTGACAAGCCCGGTCGCCGGCCACACCTCAGCAGCATGACCAGTATCCTCATCTACACGAAGGCGTTCTGCCCCTATTGCACGCGCGCCAAGCGGCTGCTCGATGAAAAGGGCGCAGCCTATGAAGAGATCGATATCACCATGGGCGGTCCGCAGCGGCAGGAGATGCTGGCGCGGTCGAACGGCCGGACGACGGTGCCGCAGATCTTCGTGGGCGATACCCATGTCGGCGGGTCGGACGATCTGGCGGCGCTGGAACGCGCAGGCAAGCTGGATGCGCTGCTGAACGCATGAAGCTTGCGCTGCTTCAGATGACGGCGGGGACCGACCCGCACGCCAATGCAGCGGTGCTGGTGGATGCGATCGAACGGGCGGCGGCGGGCGGCGCAGCGATGCTGTTCACCCCCGAAATGTCGGGGTTGATCGACCGCGACCGCGACCGTGCCGCCGCGTCGATCGCGACCGAGGATGCCGACGCGGTATTGCGGGCGGTCTGCACGGCGGCAGCACAAGCGGGCATCTGGGTTCATCTCGGGTCGCTGGCGATCCGGCTGGCCGACGGGCGACTCGCCAATCGCGGCTATGTGATCGATTCCGCCGGGGCGATCCGGGCACGGTACGACAAGCTGCATCTGTTCGACGTGACGCTGCCGACGGGCGAGAGCTGGCGCGAATCGGCAAGCTATGCGCCAGGCCAAAGCGCCAGCGTCGTCGCCACGCCGGTCGGGCAGGTCGGGCTGGCGATCTGTTACGATCTGCGCTTTGCCGATCTGTTCAGGGCACTGGCCGATGCCGGTGCGACGCTGCTGTCGGTGCCGGCGGCATTCACCGTCCCGACCGGGCAGGCGCATTGGCATGTGCTCTTGCGCGCGCGGGCGATCGAGGCGGGGGCGTTCGTCGTCGCCGCGGCACAGACCGGGCAGCATGCGGACGGCCGCACGACCTTCGGTCATTCGCTGGTCATCGATCCGTGGGGCAAGGTGATGCTCGACATGGGTGAGGCGGCCGGGGTCGGGTTCGTCGATATCGATCCGGCGCAGGTCGATGCGGTGCGCGCGCGGATACCGGTGCTGGCGCATCGCCGGACGATCCCGCCGGTCGGGACCGTCGCGTGATCGTGTTCGACCTGCGTTGTAGCAACGCGCATGTGTTCGAGGCGTGGTTCGCATCGAGCGGTGCTTATGCCGATCAACGCGCGCAGGGGCTGATCCGCTGTCCGTTCTGCGACGACGTGACGATCGAGAAGGCGGTGATGGCCCCCAATATCAGCCCGAAAGGCGGCCGCTCCGCCGGACTGCCGCCCGAGGCGATGAAGGCGGCGTTGCAGGCTTTGGCGCAGGCGCAACAGGCGGCGCTGTCGAACAGCGAGTGGGTCGGTACCGCCTTTGCCGATCGCGCGCGGGCGATGCATGTCGGCGATGCCGAACTGGCGACGATCCATGGGCAGGCGACGCGGGCCGAGGCGAAGGCACTGGTCGAGGAAGGCGTACCGGTCGCGCCGTTACTGTTGCCGGTCGTGCCGCCGGAACGCGCGAATTAACCCAAGTACGCGCGAACGGATGTCGGTCGGGGTCGGTCGGCTTCGAGGTACCAGATGAACCAGAGGCAGTCGCAGAGGTTGCCGCCACTGGCCTCATAGGCGTAAAACGCAGCGGGGAATGCGTCGCGCTCTTCTGAAAGGAAGCCGTACCGATTGCGGATGTCCGCAAACTGCTGTCGGGCGACGGTGGCAGCGCGCGCGACGCGTTCGGTCCAGCGCAGGCCCCCTGGTTCCTGCGCCACCGCGTCGACCTCGACCCAATAGCATTCGCACGTGGCTCCCGGCAGGCGGAACTGCAATTGGCCACCAATATTGAGCAGGCCTGCCTGTTCGGCGGCATCGATCACCTGCGGTATCGCGTCCGGTCGCCAGCCCCATTCGCACCCGCTGCGGCTGGCGATCGATCGTATCGTTTTCGGCAGGAGCATCTCGGGACGGTCGTGCATGGCAGGTTCCAGCCGGCGGCAGGATCAGGGCAATATCGCGACGGTTACACCCGGTTCGCCGACCGCAGTGGATCGTGGACGATGACTGGTGGCCTCGGAGGGACTCGAACCCCCGACGCCCGCTTTAGGAAAGCGGCGCTCTGTCCAGCTGAGCTACGAGGCCATCGACGCGCTGTAGAATGCCATCGCCGATGACGCAACGCCCGGCGATCAGCTGCCGCATTCCCAGCGACCTTCGCGATAGATGCGCTCGCCGCTGTCGGCGGTGCGCATCGTCAGCGTCGCTGGCCATGCCCGGGACGATCCGCCCGATGGCACGGCATTGCCCGGTTGACGGGCAAGGGTGAACGACACGCCGTCGCCCGCAAGAATCGCGCCGACTTGCATCGCCTCCCGGCCCGGCGTGGCGGCGGTGATGCGGTGGAAGCGCTTGTTATATTTGACCAGCCCGTCGCCCTCGTCGCGGACCATCAGCAGCATCGGGGCATCGGCACCGGCGTGGAAGGCGCAACCCGAACCCAGTAGATCCTTGTCCTTCAGATCGTCCCCGACCAACGGCTGCAATTCGGACGCCGGATGAAGCGCCGGCGAGGTCGGCACGCCGCGAATCGACACGACGCCGCCGCCCGCCGCCGGATCGACGCCGCCAAGCGACCCGACCGGCATCGCCGCCTGCGTCGCATTCGTGGAAGCGGCCGGTTCGGAAGAACAGGCGGCCAGCGCCAGCGGGATCAGCAGGGCGATGCGACGGTTCATCCTGCGCAAACGTCGGCCGGTCGCTCCCGTTCCGTCAGCCGCGCCCCATCAGCGCCAGCACTTCCTTGCGGCTGCGTTCGTCGTCGCGGAACACCCCCATCATGCGGCTGGTGGTCATGGTGACGCCGGGGGTGCGCACACCGCGCGCGGTCATGCAGCCATGCGTCGCCTCGATCACCACTGCGACGCCGCGCGGTTTCAGGCCGTTCCAGATGCAGTCGGCGACCTCGGCGGTCAGGCGTTCCTGCACCTGCAACCGCCGGGCATAGCCGTGCAGCACGCGCGCCAGCTTCGATATACCGACGACGTGATCGCGGGGCAGATAGGCGATGTGCGCCTTGCCGACGATCGGTGCCATATGGTGCTCGCAATGCGACTGGAACGGAATGTCGCGGAGCAGGACGATCTCGTCATAGCCGCCGACTTCCTCGAACACGCGTTCGAGGTGCCGGGCGGGATCGTCGGCATAGCCCTGCGTATATTCGCGCCATGCGCGTGCAACCCGCAGCGGGGTTTCGATCAGCCCTTCGCGCGCCGGGTCCTCACCGGTCCAGCGGATCAGGGTGCGGATCGCCTCCACGACGTCCTCAGGTACGGGAATTTTCGGCGGCGATGCCACCAGGTCGCCGGTCGCGGCATCGTCATTCGCGTCACACATCGTCGTCGTCCATTCCCGATATTCGAACTTGTTCGCATCCGCCGCAAGAAATGCCTGTAAAGTCGCAACTGTGGCTTCCATACCCGTTCGCCGGTAAAAGCTGTCCGAGAATGCAGGTTGCCCGTTGACGCGGGATAGATGCTCCGTCACCAAATGCCAACTGCGTTAGCCGGATCGATATCGGCATCGCGGAGGAGGGGATGTCATGATGAAGTTCCAATTGCTGGCCGCAACCGCTCTATCGATGGTCGCCGGGGCGAGCCCGACCATCGCGCAGACCGCGACGCCCGCGACCGAACCCGCCGCCGTCCAGTCGCAAGGCACGACGACCGCCGACGACGATTGGGGGAACGAGATCATCGTCACCGCCAACCGTCGCGCCGAACCGATTCAGGACGTGCCGATCGCGGTGACCGCGGTGAATGCGCAGTTGCTCGACGATGCCGGTATCCGCGACATTCGCGGCCTCGAACAGCTTGCACCGTCGCTCCAGACGACCACCGGCCAGTCATCGGCGGTATCGACGTCGCTGTCGATCCGTGGCGTCGGCACGGCGGGCGACAATCCGGGGTTTGAACCGGCGGTCGGCGTCTTCATCGACGGCGTGTTCCGTTCGCGCGCCGGTATCGCCATCGCCGAACTGCCGGAAATCGAGCGTGTCGAGGTGTTGCGCGGGCCGCAGGGGACGCTGTTCGGGCGCAATACCTCGGCGGGTGCGCTGTCGGTAACGACGGCAATGCCCAAATTCGATCTCGGTGGCTATGTCGAGGGGGAGTATGGCAACTTCGACGCCTATGAACTGAAGGGCGCCTTGACCGGGCCGGTGTCCGAACAGCTCGCGCTGCGCGTCGACGGTGGGTATCGCAAGCGCGACGGCTATATCGAGGACGTCAACTCCGACCGTGCGTTCAACGACATCAACCGCTGGTACGTTCGCGGCCAGGCGCTGTACGACACCTCGGCGTTCAGCTTCCGGCTGATCGGCGACTATTACAAGACCGACGAACAATGCTGCGGCGTGGTCAGCGGGACGCGGGGGGCGACGGCACCGGCGATTCAGGCGATCGCCGCACAACAGGGTCGCACCGGCATCTATACCGGTGCGCCGTCCGACCGGCGCATGGCCGCATCGCCCAACCGCGACTATGGCGAGGCGGTCCGCGACTGGGGCGTGTCGGGTGAAATCAACGCCGATATTGGCGACCTCAAGCTGACCTCGATCAGCGCCTATCGCGATTTCCGGGTGCTGCGGAACCAAGACATCGATTATTCGGGCATCGATCGCGCCTATCGCGACGGCTATCGCTCGTCGTTGCGCGATATCACGCAGGAAGTGCGCCTGCAGGGCCAGTTGTTCGACGGGAAGCTCGATTTCCTCGTCGGCGGCTTCTACCTGAACGAAAAGCTCCAGCTGCGCGATACGGTGCGGCTGGGCAACGACGCCAACCGCTATGTCGATACGCTGCTGGCTGGCGTGCTGGGGCAGCCGCCTTCGGCGGGCGGGATCGGGCGACAGGCGCAGTTTTTCGGCAGTTTCAACGTGCCGACCTTTACCCAGCTGGTGACGGCCTTGCGGGGCGGCGCGGCGCTCCCGACCGGTACGGTGCCGCTGTTCGGTCAGCTGCTGTATGCGCAGAGTCCGCAATTGCAGGCGGCGGCCCCGCCCGGATCGGCGTTGTTCACCTATCTGAACACGCCTCTGACCCCGAATGTCGCCGGACAGGGGAATAACAACGACGATTTCCAGGTCGATACCAACGCGTTCGCCCTGTTCACGCACAATATCGTCAACATCACCGATCAGCTTTCGCTGACGCTGGGCTTACGCTATAATTACGAGCGAAAGGAACTGGCGGCGAGCGTCAACAGCAACCCGGCGGCGTGCGGCTTCTTCCTCGGCAATGATCCGCGCGCGGTCACCTATCGCAACGCGATCCGCGCGGCGAGCCCGGCGCTGTTCCAGAACCTGTTCCTGCTCAGCTGCAACCCGGCGGTGTCGAGCGAATTCAACGGCAACTACACGCACGATCGTTCGGAAAGCCGCCTGACCGGCACGGCCAAGCTGGCCTACAAGCTGACGCCCGACATTCTGGGCTATGCCAGCTATGATCGTGGCTTCAAATCGGGGGGCTACAATCTCGATCAGGCAAGCTTCGACACGACGGTGCTGGGCGGTGACGGGGCACAGGCCACCGATCTGGAATTCGGGGCCGAAACCGTCGACAGCTACGAACTGGGGTTCAAGACCAGCGTCACCCGCCAATTCTCGTTCAACGCCGCGTTCTTCTATCAGAAGTTCAAGGGGCTTCAGTCGCTGATCTTCGCCGGCAACAGTTTCGTGGTGCAGAACGTACCGCGGTCGACGGCCAAGGGGGTCGAACTGGAGTCGCTGATCCAGCCGATCCGGGATCTGACCTTCCGGCTGGGCTATACGCTGCTCGATGCGTCCTATGATGCCGACAACGATTTCAGCGGTACCCCGTTGCAGAACCAGCAGGGGCGGCAGTTCCTGAACCAGCCGCGTAACGTCGTGACGGTCGCGGCGACATGGCAACCGCGCCTGACCGGCACGCTCAACGCGCTGTTCCATGTCGATATGCGCTACAATAGCGACGTGTCGATCGTTCGCGATGGCACCGGCGCGACCACGGTCGGCAATGACGGCTATCCGCTGCTGAACGGCAAGGTCGGCATCGCGACCGACGATCGTCGCAAGCAGCTTGAATTCTTCGTCGAGAATATCACGAACCAATATTACAATATTTCGGGCTTCGCGATTCCGGAACAGACCGGCACATATGGGGTGTACCCGGCGATGCCGCGACTCTACGGTGTGCGTGCCCGGTTTGGTTTCTGAACGCAGCCAACGCGGTATAGGCGGTTGCGAGCGTGATTTCGTAGGATGGACGGTGCGGTTTGTCGCTTTTCCCCCGCGACAACCGCTTCGTAACCTTGCATAACCACCGATCTGCCGTGCCCACAGGGTGCGGCCCTGCAGGGGGATAGGAGAAATATTATGGCCAAGGAAACCACGACGACCGGCGGTGCCCGGGGCGGAATCGCGAAGCCGGTGACGCCGTCGGCCGATCTGGCGAAGATCACCGGGTCCGATCCGCTGCCCCGCAGCGAAGTCGTCAGCAAGATGTGGGAATACATCAAGAAGCATGACCTTCAGAACCCGAAGGACAAGCGCGAGATTCTGGCCGACGAGACGCTCGAAAAGCTGTTCGGCAAGAAGTCGTGCTCGATGTTCGAAATGAACAAGCTGCTCAGCGCACACATGAAGTAACGCAGGCCGGCGCCACATCCGGCGCCGCCGTTACGAACCAGACGCCGTCCGGCCAATGCCGGGCGGCGTTTTTGGTTTGAGAACAATGCTTTACGGCGTCGATATGGAAGACACCCGCGTTCATTTCTGAAAATGAACGTATCGGGGCCGCCCGCAACAGGATACAGCGCGTTGACGATGGTCGCCGCCATGGACCAGGTACCGGCGTGGGCGCGGATCGTCTTCTGACGCCGGTTCGACCCTATCCGCGCCGATGCGAGGACAGGGTCGTTACAACCGAAGTCAGCCCCGCGCCACCGCGTTGGCCGCGCTGAGCGCCGCGCGGACCGTGGCGGTCGCGACGTCGCCGTCGATGCCGACGCCGAACACGCGCCGACCATCAGGCAGGCTGCATTCGAGATAGGCGGCGGCCTGCGCATCGGCACCATGGCCGATCGCGTGCTCGCTGTAATCGATGACGTCCATGTCGATCCCGCCTTCTTCGCGCAGTGCCGCTAGCAGGCCCGACAGCAGGCCGTTGCCCTTGCCCGAAATCGATCGTTCCTCACCGTCCAGTTGGACCCGGCCGACGAACGTGCGCGGTGGCCCGCCGCCCGGTGCATGGGTCTCGGCATAGTCGATCAGCGCATAGCGATCCTTGCCTTGCGGCAGATACGCGTCGTGGAAAGCCGTCCAGATGTCGGCGGCGTTCAGTTCGCGGCCGAGCGCATCGGCCATCGCCTGCACGTGGCGGCTGAAATCGGCCTGCAACCGCTTGGGCAGTTTCAGGCCCTTGTCCTGTTCAAGCACCCACGCCACGCCGCCCTTGCCCGACTGCGAATTGACGCGGATCACCGCTTCGTAGCTGCGACCCAGATCGGCGGGGTCGATCGGCAGATAGGGCACTTCCCACAGGCCGTCGTTGCGCACCGCCTGTGCCGCCATCCCCTTCTTGATCGCATCCTGATGGCTACCCGAGAAGGCGGTGAACACCAGGTCGCCGGCATAGGGCGTGCGCGGATGGACGGGCAGGTTGGTGCAGTAATTTACCGTGTTCACGACCTCGTCGATGTCCGACAGGGTCAGTTGCGGGTCGACACCCTGGGTGTAGAGGTTCAGCGCGACGGTCACGAGATCGCAATTGCCGGTCCGCTCGCCATTGCCGAGCAGACAGCCCTCGACCCGGTCGGCCCCGGCCATCAGCCCCAGTTCGGCGGCCGCGACGCCGGTGCCGCGATCGTTATGGGTGTGCAGCGAGATGACGACGCTGTCGCGGTTCGGCACGTTGCGACAGAACCATTCGATCTGGTCGGCATAGACGTTGGGCGTCGCCGCCTCGACCGTCGCGGGGAGGTTCAGGATCAGCGGGCAGTCGGGGGTCGGCTGCAACACCTCCATCACCGCCGCACACACCTCGACCGAGAAGTCCAGTTCGGCGGTCGAAAAGGTTTCGGGGCTGTATTCGAACCGCCAGTCGGTGTTCGGGCGTTTGGCGGCTTCGTCGCGCAGCACCTTGGCACCGGCAACCGCGATCGCCTTCACCTCGGGGCGTTCCATGCCGAACACGATCCGGCGCCATGCCGGGCTTACCGCATTGTACAGGTGGACGATCGCCTGCTTCGCGCCATCGAGGCTTTCGAAGCTGCGTTCGATCAGGTCACGGCGCGACTGCGTCAGCACCTGCACCCATACGTCGTCGGGAATGCGATCCTGTCGGACGAGGCCTGAGATGAAATCGAACTCGGTCGCGCCCGCCGACGGGAAACCGACCTCGATCTCCTTCAGGCCGACCTTCAGCAGCAGGTCGAAGAAGCGGTTCTTCTTCTCCGCGCCCATCGGGTCGATCAGCGCCTGATTACCGTCGCGGAGGTCGGTCGACAACCAGCGTGGCGCGCGGGTGATCGTGCGCGACGGCCATTGACGGTCGGGCAGGTCGACGGTGGGGAAGGGGCGGTATTTGGTCGAAGGATCGCGCAACATATCGTGGGTTAGCCTGTATTTGGCGCGGGGCGCCGGTATCTGCCGAAAGGTTCGATACTCCCTCAGGACAGGCGCACGCGCGTGCGATCCGGCCCTAAGGGCGGCTAAGTCGCAGTTGGTTGGCGAATGCGCGGACCATGGCGCGTCTGTGGGCAAAAGCGGTTTGAAAGTCCAGAGCCGATGGTGCCGATACCGGGTGGTAAGATTTGGTCGGCTAACGCCGACGCATTGGACGAGCAACCTACCGGAGCGTCATGCTGCAATTGATCTACGTCAGTACCGCGCGCAACGGTCTGACGGTCGACCTCGACGATATTCTTGCGCGGTCGCGCCGCAATAACCGCCGCGACGGAATTACCGGCCTGCTCCATGCCAAGGGCCGGCGGTTTCTGCAGGCGCTGGAGGGCGATCCCGCGAAGGTCGAGGCGGCCTATGCGCGGATCGCGACCGATCCGCGCCATTTCGCGCTCGTCGTGCTGTCACGGCGCTCGGTCGAGGCGCGCGAGTTCGGGGACTGGGCGATGGCCGCCGACGACGGCGACGGCGGTGCGGTGGCGCAGGTCGCGCAACTGGTGGAACATGCCGCACCCAGCGTGCGCGGCACCTTCGAAGGGTTTGCGGGGATGCGCGCGGCCTGAACCGCGCGCACCGACCGGTCAGGCTGCGACGAACGCGGCGTTGATGGTCAAATCTACCTTGTCCGATACCGCCGGCACCGCAAACCCGAGGCCGAACTGGCTGCGCATGATGCTGCCGGTCGCGGTGAAGCCGACATTCTTCTTCTTGTTCATCGGATTCTCACCGGCACCCATGAAGCGGACGGTCAGCTGGACCGGCTTCGTCTGGTCCTTGATCGTCAGGTTTCCGGTCATCATCCAATGGTCGCCCATCGGCTGGATGCGGGTCGAGACGAACTTGGCGGTCGGATAGGTCGCCACGTCGAAGAAATCCTTCGACTTCAGGTGGTTCGCGAATTGGGGGCTGGTGACGGTCAGCGAGTCGGCGATGTTGAAATCGATGCTGACCTTGGTCGCGGCCGGGTTCTTGGGGTCGAGCGTCGCCATGCCGCCGGTCGCGCCAAACAGGCCGTCGAGCATCGTGAAACCCATATGGTTCACCTGCCACGCGACCTGCGTGTGGGCGGTGTCGACGGTGTAGTTGCCGGCGGTGACGCGGGCCTTGTCGGGGGCACCCGGCATCTGGGCGACGGTCGGGGCGGCAACCGCGAACAGGGCGGCGGCGAGGATCAGGGGCGTGCGCATGGAAAATGTTCTCCGGTCGAGGCGAAAATCGATACGCCTTTGTCGGTGGCGCAGCGTTTCGGGTCAAATACCGGATGCGAAACGATCGGTTTCGATTTCAGTGCCGTGCAAGGGTGATCTGTCCGGGCCGCACCTATGTCGCCGGTTTGGGTGAAGGAGGTTGCCTTATGCACCTCGTCATTCCGGTGTAGGCCGGAATCCATTGTGTCGGGGGCTGTCGATCGATCCGCGACCTTACCGTGTCCATGGGTCCCGGCCTCCGCCGGGCCGGCGAAGGATATCGGCGAGCCACTCGTCGTTCCCGCGCAGGCTGGAACTCATATACGCGGCGCTTGTGCTGGAGCCGTGACGGTAGCGTATATGGATTCCCGCCTTCGCGGGCATGACGAGCGAGGGGGCACTGGCCCGCCCGCCCGTCGGTCGCGGCAAAGCCGCGCCCCGAAGGGCGGGCTTCGTCGCGCCGGCCGGTTGGCCGATCAGTACGAACTAACGTCGTTAGTTCTTGGTCTGATCGACCAACTTGTTCGCCCCGATCCACGGCATCATCGCGCGCAGTTCGGCACCGGTCTTCTCGATCGGATGCGCCGCCGCCTGCTTGCGCGCTGCCTTCAGTTCGGGCTGGCCGGCGCGGTTGTCGAGCACGAAGTTCTTTACGAAGCGGCCCGACTGGATGTCGGCGAGGACTCGCTTCATTTCCTTCTTGGTTTCGTCAGTGATGATACGCGGGCCGGTGACGATGTCGCCATATTCGGCGGTGTTCGAGATCGAATAGCGCATGTTGGCGATGCCGCCCTCATAAAGAAGGTCGACGATCAGCTTGGTTTCGTGGAGGCACTCGAAATAGGCCATTTCGGGGGCATAGCCCGCCTCGACCAGCGTTTCGAACCCGGCTTGGATCAGATGGGTGACGCCGCCGCACAGCACGGCCTGCTCACCGAACAGGTCGGTTTCGCATTCCTCGCGGAAGTTGGTTTCGATGATGCCCGACCGACCGCCGCCGACGCCGCTCGCATAGGCGAGCGCGATGTCGTGCGCGTTGCCCGAAGCATCCTGATGGATCGCGACGAGGCAGGGCACGCCGCCGCCCTTCACATATTCGCTGCGCACGGTGTGGCCGGGGCCCTTCGGCGCGATCATGATGACGTCGACATCGGCACGCGGCTCGATCAGGCCGAAATGGACGTTCAGGCCATGCGCGAAGGCGAGCGCCGATCCCGGCTTCAGGTTCGCGTGAATGTCGTCGGCATAGATCGCCGCCTGATGCTCGTCGGGCGCGAGGATCATGAGGATGTCGGCCCATGCGGCGGCCTCGGCATTCGGCATCACCTTGAAACCGGCACCTTCAGCCTTGGCGGCGCTGGCCGAACCCGGACGCAGCGCAATGGCGACGTTCTTGACGCCCGAATCGCGCAGGTTCTGCGCATGGGCATGGCCTTGCGACCCATAGCCGAGGATCGCGATCTTCTTGTCCGAGATCAGGTTCAGATCGGCGTCGCGATCGTAATAGACACGCATGATGATTTCCCTCTTAGATCAGGTTCGTCACCCGAGCGAAGGCTGGGGGCTCGTCCCGCGAACCGCTCGCTTGCGGACGGAGAGCTCAGCCTGCGCTGGGGTGACGGGATGGTTGCGAATAGGTTTCAGGCGGCCTCTCGTCCGCGGGCGATGGCGGCGATGCCGGTGCGAGCAACCTCGACCAGACCGACTTCGGCCATCAATTCGGTGAACTTGTCGATCTTTTCGATCGATCCGGTTACCTCGAACACGAAACTCGACACGGTCGCATCGACCACGCGCGCGCGATAGACTTCGGCCAAGCGCAACGCCTCGATCCGATGCTCGCCGGTGCCGACGACCTTGACCAGCGCCAGCTCGCGCTCGACATGCGCGCCCTGCACGGTCAGGTCGACGACCTTGTGGACGGGCACCAGCCGGTCGAGTTGGGCGATGATCTGTTCCATCACCGGCGGCGATGCGCTGGTGACGATGGTGATGCGGCTAACCGCCTTGTCGGCGGTGATTTCCGACACGGTCAGGCTTTCGATATTATAGCCACGGCCCGAGAACAGCCCGGCGATGCGCGCGAGGATGCCGGGTTCGTTGTCGACGAGGACGGCCAGCGTGTGCCGTTCGGTCTGTTCGGTCTTGATGTGCATTCTGAAAATTCCTCCCCGGCACGGGGAGGGGAACCGCTCGCGCAGCGAGTGGTGGAGGGGGTTCCCCACCAACGCTATCGCCTGCCGCACT
>NZ_LMLN01000028.1:509345-516561 GCF_001421915.1 Sphingomonas sp. Leaf62
TACACCAGCGCCTTGGCTTCGTCGTCCATTTCGCCCGAGACTTCGTTCGCCTGCAGGATCATGTCGGTATGCGCCGCGCCGCTGGGGATCATCGGGAAGCAGTTGGCCAGCTTCGCCACCATGCAGTCAACGATCACCGGGCCGTCATGGTCGAGCATGGCCTGAATCCCGTCCTCCAGCTGGTCGGGCGTTTCGATGCGAATACCCTTCCAGCCATATGCCTCGCCCAGCTTTACGAAGTCGGGCAGCGAGTCCGAATAGCTGCTCGAATAGCGCGAGCTGTAGGTCAGCTCCTGCCACTGGCGGACCATGCCCATATATTCGTTGTTGAGGATGAAGATCTTCACCGGCAGCCGGTACTGCGTCGCCGTCGCCAGCTCCTGAATGTTCATCTGGATCGACGCCTCGCCGGCGATGTCGATGCACAGCGCCCCCGGATTTCCGAGCTGCGCACCGATCGCGGCGGGCAGGCCATAGCCCATCGTGCCGAGACCGCCGCTGGTCAGCCACTTGTTCGGTGCTTCGAAGCCGAAATGCTGGGCCGCCCACATCTGATGCTGGCCGACCTCGGTCGAGATGATCGGCGCGCGATGTTTGGTCGCGGCGTACAGCGCCCGGATCGCGCGCTGCGGCATGATTTCCTTGGTCGATTCCGGGAAGTCGAGGCAACGCTTGGCGCGCCAGCCCTCGATCTTCGCCCACCATCCCGACAGGTCCGGCTTTGGATGCTGACGCGCTTTCCAGACGCGGACCATGTCCTCCATCGCATGGCCCGCATCGGCGATGATGCCCAGATCGGCGCGCACGATCTTGTTCACGCTCGACCGGTCGATATCGATATGAACCTTGCGGCTGCGCGGGGAAAAAGCGTCGAGCCGTCCCGTCACCCGGTCGTCGAAACGCGCGCCGATGGCGATGACCAGATCGGCCTCGTTCATCGCCATATTCGCTTCATAGGTGCCGTGCATCCCCAGCATCCCCAGCCAGTTCGGGCTGGACGCGGGCAGGGCGCCGAGCCCCATCAACGTCGAGGTGACCGGCGCGCCCGACACCCGGACCAGTTCGCGCAGCAGCTGCGACGCGCCCGGACCCGAATTGATGATGCCGCCGCCGGTGTACAGCACCGGCCGTTCGGCCGCCGCCAGCATGTCGACGACCTGCTCGATCTGCGCCCGGTCGGCCTTCACCTTCGGACGATAGGTCTTGTGCTGGATCGGGCCGGGCTTGGTGTAGCGCGCGGTCGCGACCTGCACGTCCTTTGGAATATCGACCACGACCGGGCCGGGGCGGCCGGCGGTGGCGATATGAAACGCCTCGTGAATGACATGGCCGAGCTTCGCCGGGTCCTTCACCAGATAATTGTGCTTGCAGCAGTGACGCGTAATGCCGACGGTATCGGCCTCCTGAAACGCGTCGGTGCCGATCAGCGCGGTCGGAACCTGTCCGGTGATGACGACCATCGGGATCGAATCGAGCAGCGCGTCGGTGATGCCGGTGATCGCGTTCGTCGCCCCCGGACCCGAGGTTACCAGCACCACGCCCGGCTTGCCGGTCGAGCGGGCATAGCCCTCCGCCGCGTGGGTCGCGGCCTGTTCGTGACGGACGAGGATGTGCTTGATCCGGCTATGTTCGAACAGCGCGTCGTAGATCGGCAGCACCGCGCCGCCGGGATAGCCGAATACGACTTCCACGCCGAGGTCGACGAGGGCCTCGACCAAAATGGCGGCTCCACTCTTCTCGGTCATGGGTCTTCAACTCCTCAACATTTTCGCAGGCGCGGATAGCACCGTTGGAGCGGCGTCGCTAGTCGCCATAAATGTACGTGTCAACCATCTTTAACGTAATAAAGTGTCGAATTGTGCTGATAGCGCGCATGTTTCGGTTTCGCTGGTGCGGAGCCAGTTGGCCGGTGGCTGGTTGCGGAACCACGTATACTGCCGTTTGGCATATTGCCGCGTTGCGAAGCGAGCCGCAGTCAGTGCTTCGTCGCGGGTCCATGTACCGTTTTGCCAGCGTTCGATCTCGATCACGCCGATCGCGCGTCTGACCGACGCCTGTGGTGCGATGTCGTCGCGCGCCAGTAACTTCGCGACTTCCTCGACCGCGCCGCCATCGAACATGGCCGACAGGCGACGGTCGCAGCGATCGGTCAGCCAGTCGCGCTCGGGCAAGAGAATCATGGTCGACAGTGCGATGCGGTCGCCGATCCCGCCGGTCCGGTCGCGCTGCCAGTCGGCCAGCGTCCGGCCGGTCGAGCGCACCACTTCCAGCGCGCGGGCGATGCGGGTGGTGTCGGCCGGGTTCAGCCGGGCGGCGGCTGCCGGATCGGCGATGCGGAGCGCCTCGGCAGACTCGGCCACCGGCAGCGCACGGACGGCCTCTCGGATGGCGGGATCGATATCGGGGACGGGCGCGATGCCGTCGATCAGGGTCCGCAGATACAGGCCGGTGCCGCCGACCAGCACCGGCAGCTTGCCTGCTGCATGGGCTACGTCGATCTCTCGGATCGCGTCCTTCGCCCATGCCGGCGCCGAATAGCTGTCCGCGCCGTCGACATGGCCGAACAGCCGGTGCGGGGCCTGTGCCTCTTCTTCGGGCCAGGGGCGCGCGGACAGGATACGCAGGTCGCGATACACTTGCGCGCTGTCGGCATTGATGACCACGCCGTTGTGCGCCCGGGCGATAGCGATCGCCAGCGCGGACTTGCCGCTGGCGGTCGGGCCTGCGATGAGCGCGACCCTCGGACGGTCAGGAGATTTCGCCATGTTCATCGCCACGCTGATAGCAGCCGAATCGATCGCCGCGGGCGATATTTCCGCCGCCGCCGATCGGCTGGACGTGGCCGGCTGTCTGGTCGAGGACTGGACGTGGATCGACGAAGGCCGCGCCGCCGATATCCGGTTCGCCAGCGATGCAGCCGCAGCGCGGAAAGCGATCGAAGGCATTGTTGTGGGAGCCGACGTCGCCGTTCAGCCCGCTGCGAACCGTGAAAAGAAGCTGCTGGTCGCCGACATGGATTCGACGATGATCACCGTCGAATGTATCGACGAACTGGCCGACTATGCCGGGATCAAGGCGCAGATCGCCGAGGTGACCGAACGCGCGATGCGCGGCGAACTCGACTTCGCCTCGGCGCTCGACGCCCGCGTCGCCTTGCTGGAAGGCTTGGACGAAAGCGCGATCCAGCGGTGCCTCGACGAACGGGTCAGGCTGATGCCCGGCGCGAAGACGCTGATCCGGACGATGCGTGCGCGTGGCGCAACGACGATCCTCGTATCGGGCGGCTTCACCCGGTTTGCCGAGCCGGTCGGACAGGAACTGGGTTTTCACCGCATGATCGCCAACCGCCTGCTGATCGAGGATGGCAAGTTGACCGGCAAGGTGCGGAAACCGATCGTCGATGCAACGACCAAGGAAGTCACGCTGCTCGGTGCGATCGATGAATTGGGCATCGACGAGCAAGCGACACTGGCGGTCGGCGACGGGGCCAACGACCTGCCGATGATCCGCCGCGCGGGGCTAGGCGTCGCCTATCATGCCAAGCCGATCGTCGCTGCCGAGGCAGGGGTCCGGATCGACCATAATGACCTGACCGCACTGCTGTATATACAGGGGATCGCTCCGTCGGATTGGGTGCGCGACTGATCGCAGCGCGCGGGAACGTCCGGGTCGCGCGAACGGCGTTACTGCGCGTCGCGAGCGCCCATCGCATGGCGATGTCGGCGCGGGCTTGTAGCAGCCCGAGCGTCGATCTGCGCCATCAGCAGCAGAGCGGCGGCAATCACCGCTTTACCGGGACGCAGGTCGTTGGGCGGATCGTGGCACAGGCGCGGCTCGCCTCGGCACTGCTGGCAAACGGGCCGATCTGCAACCGGGTGACGCCGCCGGCATCGTCGTAAAAGGGCTGGCGACCGGCGAACTTTCCCGCGACTTCGGTCCACAGCCGCCGCGCATTGCCCGCATCGCGGAACGCGCCGAGCTGCACCCGCCAGTTACCCGCGGCAACCGACGACGCCGCCGGAGCGGTGCGAGGGACCGGCTTGGGGGCGGGGGGAGCCTTGGCAATCTGCGTGGCCTTCGCCGCCTCGGGCGCGGCGGGCAGGGCGGGGCGTCCGGCACTCCGCTCCAGATCGCGCGCCATCGCCAGCGCCGCCTGCCGGTCGGGCAGCGGAACATACCGGTCCATCTGCGCCAGCGTCGCCGCCGCCTGCGGCAATCCCGCCGACGACGCGCGCGTCATCAACGCATAGGCGCGCCGCCAGTCCTTCGGCACGGCGTCACCGTTGAAGAGCATCGTGCCGAGGACGAACTGGTTTCTCGCTTCGCCGCGGTTTGCCGATTTTTCGAGCCATTGGACGGCTTCGGGGCGCTTGCCGTTCTGGAACAGGATCAGGCCGTAATTTTCCTCGGCCTGCCGGTGCCCCTGTTGCGCGGCGCGGGCATACCATTGTTCGGCTTCGGTCAGGTTCATCGGCACGCCACGACCGAGCTTGTACGCCTGCCCCAGATTGAACTGGGCATCGGCATCGCCCGCGACCGCCGGCTCGCGCCATTCGCCGACCGCCGTCGTCCAGTCGCCCCGCGCCCATGCCTCGACCCCGGCCTTCACATCGGCAAACGCCGGTGCCGCCAGCATCGCCGCCGCCAGAGCCGCCCCCATCGCACCGCGCATCCAAGTCCCCCTTGCGATCATCGCCGTCCATTATCAGCGCTTGCCGATCGGCGGAACGGCTTTCGCGATCGGTCGACCCCGTACAGGACGTTAACCGCATTTTAGTCCTGTCCGTGCAAATCCCGGCTGCAAGTGAAGGGAGACGTAAGCGGCATGCGCGTTCTGGCGGTGGCATCGCAAAAGGGGGGATCGGGCAAGACGACATTGTCCGGGCATCTCGCCGTGCAGGCCGAGCGGTCGGGCGCGGGTCCGGTCGTCATGGTCGACATCGATCCGCAAGGGTCGCTGGCCGACTGGTGGAACGCGCGCGTCACCGACGAACCGGCGTTCGCGCAGACGCTGGTCGCGCGCCTGGCGGCCGATCTGGAAACGTTGCGCGCACATGGTTTCAAACTGGCGGTGATCGATACCCCGCCGGCGATCACGATGGCGATCCAGAGCGTGATCGCGGTTTCCGAACTGATCGTGGTGCCGACCCGGCCCAGCCCGCACGACCTGCGCGCTGTCGGCGCGACCGTCGACCTGTGCGATCGTGCCGGCAAGCCGCTGGTCTTCGTCGTCAACGCGGCGACGCCGGGCGCCAAGATCACGGCAGAGGCAACGATGGCCCTGTCGCAACACGGCACGGTCGCGCCGGTGACGGTCCATCACCGCGTCGATTTCGCATCGTCGATGGTCGACGGGCGGACGGTCATGGAGATCGATCCGACGTCGAAGTCGAGCGCCGAGATCGAGGCGCTGTGGAACTATATCCAGGATCGCCTCGAAAAGAATTTCCGTCGTACCGTGTTCGCCGTGCCGACGCTGTCGGGTGGTCCGCGTACTGCCGGGGGCTTTGGCCGTCGGGTGCGGGGCTAGTCATGGCCACACCACGCAACCCTTCGCAGATCAATCCCGGCCTGCTGGCCCGCAAGGGAGAGGCACGTCCGGCGATGCGGCCGCACGGGACCGGCGATGCGACCGATCCTGGTGACGATCTCGGCTGGAACGATCTGGGCGAGCCGACGACGCCGGTTCCGGCCGTCCTGCGCGAGCGAGCGATGCTCCAGGTCGCGCCGTTAGCGGGGGAAGGATCGATCGTCCTGACGCTCGATGCCGACCGGCTGTTGCGGTTGCGGCTGGCGGCGACGGTGCGCAACCTTTCTCCGGAGGCGTTCGTGCGCGAAGCGCTTGATCGGTCCCTTCCGTCGACCTCCGACATCGCGGCGCTCGTTCAGCGCCTTGCCCCCGATGGGGCCGCAAAGGGCACGCTATGAAGACCCATCTGCTTATATCGGTCGGTCTGGCCACGGCGATGCTCAGCGGTTCGCTGGCGTTGGTCGCCAGCGGCACCGTGGCGGTGGCATCGTCCGAACAGAACATGGCGCAGAAACTGGCAGGCAAGGCAGCGAAGGCGCTCGGGAAGCGGCGCAGCGACGAAGCCGTGACCTTTGCCGAACAGGCGGTCTCGCTCGCTCCGCGCGATCCCGGTTTTCGCACACTGTTGGGCAAGGCTTATCTCCAGGCGGGACGGTTTGCCTCCGCCACACAGGCGTTCAGCGACGTGTTGGCGCTGAATCCGGCCGATGGCCGCGCCGCATTGAACCTTGCGCTGGCGCAGACCGCGACCGGCGAATGGGTGGCGGCGCGCGAGACGCTGACCGCCCATGCCGCGCGGATCGCAAATGCCGATCGCGGACTGGCGCTGGCGCTGGCGGGTGATCCGGCCGGTGGTATCGCGTTGCTCAGCGAAGCTGCGCGCGATCCGGCGGCGACCGCGACGATGCGACAAAATCTTGCGCTTGCGCTGGCCCTCGACGGGCGCTGGGTCGAAGCGCGGACCGTTGCGTCGGTCGACATGTCGCCCGAACAGGTCGATGCGCGACTGGTCGAATGGGCGGGTTTCGCGCGGCCGCAATCGGCGGCGCAGCAGGTCGCGGCGTTGCTCGGCGTGACGCCCGCTGCTGATCGCGGACAACCGACGCAACTGGCACTTTCGGCACCGGGCGATGCCGCACCGGTGGCGGTCGCTCTGGCCGAGCCGGTCATGGTCGAGCCGGTGGCCGCGCCGACACAGGTGGTGACCGTCATTCGCCCGGCCATCACCTTCGCACCCCGGCAGGAGGTCGTGCAGGCGTTGCCGAGCGATTATCGCCCCCGTGGCAATTCGATCGGCCCGGTCCGCATGGCGGCTGCACCGAAGTCGCGTGACATTGGTGGGTATTATGTGCAGCTTGGCGCGTTCGATACCCCGGCGGTCGCCCGGTCCGCCTGGCGGCGTTTGAGTCGAAACGTACCCCGGCTTGCCGGAATGTCGCCACAGGGTATGCAGGCGAGCGTCCGTGGCGCCAGTTTCTACCGGCTGTCGGTCGGCGGTCTTGCCCGTGCCGATGCCGCGTCGCTGTGCGGTCGCGTACGGGCAAAGGGCGAACGCTGTTTCGTTCGTACCCATGCCGGCGAGCAACTGGCGAATTGGGCCCGTCCCGAACGCCTCGCCTCGCGCTGATCCAGTTTCCCGAGCCTCTCCCAGGAGGAGGCGGCGCGTTCCTTTACAGGAACGCGCCG
>NZ_LMLN01000028.1:516566-632289 GCF_001421915.1 Sphingomonas sp. Leaf62
ACCGCGCGGCCCTGCACCGGCAGGCCATCGAACGGCGTGTTCGCCGCCTTGCCCGCCAGTGCGTCGGCGCGGACCTGCCACGGCGTGTCCTGATCGACGACGATGAGGTCGGCGGGCGCACCGGTGGCCAATGTGCCGGTATCGAGGCCGAGCAGCTTCGCCGGGTTCCGCGCCAGCAACGCGAAGAGGCGGTCGAGTTCGATCAGCCCGTCGCGAACCAGCCCCAGCCCAAGCGCCAACAGCGTCTCCGCCCCCGCCATGCCGGGTTCCGAATCGGCGAAGGGCAGGCGCTTGGCCTCGGGACCGCGCGGATCATGCCCCGAACACAACACGTCGATCGTCCCGTCGGCCAGCGCGGCGCGCGCGGCGCGACGATCGCCTTCGTCGCGCAACGGCGGCGAGAGATGGGCGAAGGTCCGGAAATCGCTCATGACGATGTCGGAGAAATAGAGATGGGCGGGGGTGATACCGCAGGTGACGCGAACGCCGCGTCGCTTGGCCGCCCGGATCAGATCGAACCCGGCGGCAGTCGTCACCTGTCGGAAATGCAGCCGCGCGCCCGTATCCTCCGCCAGCATCACGTCGCGCGCGATCGCCAGCGCTTCGGCGATGGCGGGTGCAGCGGGCAGGCCGAGCCGCGTCGCCGTCTCACCCGACGTCGCCACCGCGTCGCCAGCGACGCCGCCGTCCTCGGCATGGGCGACCACGACCAGATCGCAGTCGCGCGCATAGGCCAGCACCTTGCGCATCACGCCGCTGTCGGCGATCCATCGCCGCCCGGTCGCGACCGCCACCGCACCCGCTTCGGCGTTGATCGCCATTTCGGCGAGGTCGGTGCCGCGCAGCCCTTGCGTCGCGGCCGATAGCGGGTGGATCCAGATATCGGGCTTGCCCATATGCGCCGCCCGCGCGACGATGCCCGGATCGTCGAGGACCGGGGCCTGATCGGGCATCAGTCCGACCCGGACGATCCCGCCCGCCCGGCAGGCAGCGGCATCGATGCCGAAGACGCCGAGATCGACGATCGCCGGTGCCAGCAGCTTGCCGGTTATGTCGATGCGTTCGGCGTTCGAAACGTCCGAGGCGATCGTATCGCCGCTTACGGCCAGATCGCCGCTGCGCACGCCGCTATCGGGACAGACCAGCGTGCCACCGGTAAAGATCATGCTCATGCCCAACCCTCCACGCCACGGCTGCGTCGGGTCAACACGTCGAGGCACGCCATGCGCACCGCGACGCCCATTTCGACCTGTTCGGTGATGGTAGAGCGTTCGGGATCGTCGGCGACGTCGCTGGTAATCTCGATCCCCCGGTTCATCGGTCCTGGATGCATCACGATCGCGTGCGGCTCGGCCCGTTTCAGCCGTTCGCGGGTCAGGCCGTAGCGGAGATGATATTCGCGGGTCGAGGGAATGAAGCCGCCGTTCATCCGTTCGTTCTGCAGGCGCAGCATCATCACGACATCGGCCCCCTCCAGCGCGGCGTCGAAATCGGTGAAGGGGGTGACGCCCATCAATTCGATCGCCTGCGGCATCAACGTCGTCGGCGCGACGACGCGGACTTCGGCGGCAAGCGTGGTGAGGGCGAGGATATTCGACCGCGCGACCCGGCTGTGCAGGATGTCGCCGCAGATCACGACGCGCCGGTGCGCGATTTCCCCCAGCCGCCGGCGGATGGTCAGCGCATCCAGCAGCGCCTGCGTGGGATGTTCGTGCCAGCCGTCGCCGGCGTTCAGCACCGGGCAATCGACCTTGTCGGCGATCAGCTGCACCGCGCCCGACGAACCGTGGCGGATGACGATCACGTCGGCGCGCATCGCGTTGAGCGTCACGGCGGTGTCGATCAGCGTCTCGCCCTTCTTCACGCTCGATTGGCCGGCATGCATGTTGACTACGTCGGCCCCCAGCCGCTTGCCGGCGATCTCGAACGACAGCAGCGTGCGCGTGCTGTTTTCGAAGAAGGCGTTGATCTGGGTCACGCCGTCCAGCCGATGGTCGCTGGGACCGCGGCTGCGATTGGCGTCGATCCATTGTTCCGCTTCGTCGAGCAGGAACAGGATCTCATGAGGCTGCAACCCCTCGATCCCGGTCAGGTGACGATGCGGGAAAACGGCACCCCCATCGATCATGGCGGCGGGGCGGTGGTCTGAGCTATGCATCGAGACGACCGGTTAGGCCGGGCCACGCGCTCGCGCAAGGTCAGCCGAGCGGAACGTTGACCAGCGCGTCGATCGCCCCTTGCAGAATATAGGCGGCGGCCAGCTTGTCGACGCGTTCGGCGCGTTTGGCGCGGCTGAGGTCTTCGGCGATCATCTGCCGTTCGACGGCGACCGTCGACCAGCGTTCGTCCCACAGGAAGATCGGCAGGCCGCTATCGTCGAGATTGCGGGCGAACGCCCGGATCGACTGCGTCCGTGGCGAATCGGTGCCGTCCATGTTGAGCGGCAGGCCGACGACGATGCCGCGCACCGATTGCTGGCGGATCAGGGTCGTGAGCTGCGCCTTGTCGGCGGTGAATTTGGTCCGGTTGATCAGGATCGCCGGGCTGGCGAAGCTCCATCCGGCATCGCACAGCGCGGTGCCGATCGTCTTGGTCCCGACATCGAGCCCGATCAGTCGACCGCCTTCGGGCAGCGCGTCGCGAAAGACAGCGCGGTCGTCGGTAATCATCGTTTCTCCCACGCGGCCAGCCGGCGCAGTGCGTCGGCGCGGACATTCGCCCAGAACAGGCTGTAATCATACACGTGCCAGTTGTTGCCCGGCAGCACATAGGGGCCGAGATTGGGCGGATCGTCACCGATCAGCAGGAAACCGCGTCCGTCGCAACGGGCGGGGACCAGGCCCGGCGTCATCGTCGCGTCGATCAGTTCCTTGTCTGGGATCAGCGTGCCCTGATTCGCGCTAGCCGGCGCGGCGGCGTTGGCGGTGCCGGTCAGCGGGTTGGTGCATACCATCGGCGTCCCGCTGCGTGCACGTCCATCGAACCCGGTCGACGCGTCATATCGTTCGACGATGAGCGTCGGGTCGGCAGGTTCGGCGAAGCTCTGCCACGACAGCAGACAGCGCACCTGATCGGCGGTGGTGCATTCGGGCAGGCCGAGCGCGGTCAGGTCGGTTACCTTCGATACCGGCCAGCCGGCGACATAAGCCGCGATGATGCGGCGGGCGAGCGGGGTGCCGGCAACCTTCTCCCGCAGCAGTCGCGTCAGGTGCAGTGCGCCCTGGCTGTGCCCGGCGAGAATGATCGGGCGCTTCGGATCGGCTTCGGCGACGAACGTATCGAACGCCGCGGCAACGTCACGATAGGCGAGATCGAGCGCCTGCGTGGCCGCGGCGTCGCCGGTCAGGAAGGCACCGAACGTCGCTTGGCGATAGCGCGGTGCCCAGACCCGACCGGCGGCGCGGAACGCGCTGGCCTGTCCGCGCAGGAACACCTGCGCCCGGCCGTTCGATTCGCGATCATCGAGCGCGGCGTTCCAGCGATCGGTGCCTACGAACGACGTCGGATGAACGAAGAAGACTTCGGCATCGCCCGGTGCCGTCGGTGCGATACCCTGCGGCAGCCAGTCGACCGGCGTATTGGTCAGTCCCGGCCGGGCGAACCACAGGGCGCGGTCGGCATAGGCGTTGGCCGGCATCGCGGGTTCGGCGCGAAACGCGACGCCCGGGACCATCGCCCGGCGCAACAGGTCGTTGCCGAACAGGCGAAAGGCGAACAGCGCGGCGATCGCCAGCACGATCAGTGCCGCCACCACATACAGGAATTTGCGCGCCAACCCCGTCTCCGCCGTTATCGCGGCATTGGTGGGGGAAGCGGCGTTCCCGTGCAACCGCTTTGCGGTGCTTGTGGGGGGCTCGCCGGAATGCTAGCCGCCCATGCCATGTCCGTCGAACCTGCAACCGTCAAACGCGTGGCCGGCCTTGCCCGTATCGCGATCACCGATGCCGAAGCCGAAAAGCTGGCACCCGAACTCGGCAATATCATCGGTTTCATCGAGCAACTGGGCGAGGTCGATACCAGCGGCGTCGAGCCGATGACCGCGGTCATCCCCAATCATCTGCGCCTGCGCGACGATGTCGTCACCGATGGCGACGTCCGCGACCGTGTGCTCGCCAATGCGCCGCAGGGCGAGCATGGCTTTTTCACCGTTCCGAAAGTGATCGAATAGTGTCGAACCTGACCGACCTTGGCGTCGCCGCGATCCGCGACGGCGTGCGCGGCGGCGATTTTTCCGCCCGCGACGTCGCCGATGCGTTCATCGACGCGGTCGCTGCTGCGAAGCCGCTCAACGCCTTCCTTGTCGAGACCCCCGACCATGCGCGCGCCGCTGCCAAGGCAGCCGACGATGCGCGCGCCGCCGGCGAGACGCTCAAGCCCCTTGCCGGCGTGCCGATCGGCATGAAGGACCTGTTCTGCACCCAGGGCGTGGAGACCACGGCGGCGAGCGACATCCTGAAGGGCTTCGTGCCGCAATATGAATCGACCGTGTCGGGCAATTTGTGGAATGCCGGTGCGGGGATGCTGGGCAAGCTGAACCTCGACCAGTTCGCGATGGGATCGTCCAACGAAACCAGTGCGTTCGGCAACGTCATCTCGCCATGGCGTCGGCCGGGCGATACCGCGCCGCTGGCACCGGGCGGTTCGTCGGGTGGTTCGTCGGCGGCGATCGCGGCGCGGCTATGCCCGGCGGCGACCGGCACCGATACCGGCGGCTCGATTCGTCAGCCGGCCGCGTTCGTCGGGATCACCGGCATCAAGCCGACCTATGGCCGCTGCTCGCGCTACGGCGTCGTCGCCTTCGCCTCGTCGCTCGATCAGGCGGGGCCGATGGCGCACGATACCCGCGACTGCGCGATCATGCTGGAGGCGATGGCCGGGTTCGATCCCAAGGATGCGACCTCGCTCGACCTGCCGGTCCCGGCATGGGAAGCGGGGCTGAACGCCGACCTGCGCGGCAAGCGCGTCGGTATCCCGAAGGAATATCGTGTCGACGGCATGTCCGCCGAGATCGAGGCGCTGTGGCAGCAAGGCATCGACTGGCTGAAGGATGCCGGCGCGGAGATCGTCGAGGTCTCGCTGCCGCATACCAAATATGCGCTGCCGGCCTATTACATCATCGCTCCGGCCGAAGCGTCGTCGAACCTCGCCCGCTATGATGGCGTGCGCTATGGTCAACGGGTGCTGCCCGATGGTGCCGGCCTGCAGGACATGTATGCCGCGACCCGCGCCGCGGGCTTCGGCGACGAGGTGAAGCGCCGGATCATGATCGGCACCTATGTGCTGTCGGCCGGTTTCTACGACGCCTATTACACGCAAGCACAAAAGGTGAGGACGCTGATTGCGCGCGATTTCGAAGCGGCGTTCGAGCAGTGCGACGTGCTGTTGACCCCGACCGCGCCGTCGGCGGCGTTCGCGCTGGGCGAAAAGAGCGCCGATCCGATTGCGATGTACCTGAACGACGTCTTCACCGTGCCGTCGTCGCTGGCGGGCCTGCCGGCGATGAGTGTGCCGGGCGGCGTCGACAAGGACGGGTTGCCGCTGGGGTTGCAGATTATCGGCCGACCGCTCGATGAACAGGGCGTATTGAACGCCGGACTGGCGATCGAGCAGCGGGCCGGATTTGTTGCCCGTGCGGATAAGTGGTGGTGATTCATTTCCTTGCCGAATTGCTCTTCCAGGCGATCGGCGAGGTCATAACGGAATTGTTCGGAGTGTTGTTTGATCGGTGTGAAAATGCCGTCACCAAACGCTTTGGTCGGAGCAGAAGAAAAAGACGATGACCGAATCCACCTATCGCATCCGTGGCGCGACCGGCGACTGGGAGGTCGTGATCGGCCTCGAAGTCCATGCTCAGGTCACGTCGAACGCCAAGCTGTTCTCCGGGGCGGCAACCGCGTTCGGTGCCGAGCCGAATACGCAGGTGTCGCTGATCGACGCCGCGATGCCGGGCATGTTGCCGACGCCGAATCGCGAATGCATTCGGCAGGCGGTGCGGACCGGGATGGCGATTGATGCGGTCATCAACAAATGGTCGCGCTTCGACCGCAAGAATTATTTCTACGCCGATCTGCCGCAGGGCTATCAGATCAGCCAGCTCTACCACCCGCTGGTCGGCGAGGGGTCGGTCACGGTCGTGCTCGACGAGAAGAATCCCGACAGCCCGACCAAGACGATCGGCGTGGAGCGCATCCATGTCGAGCAGGATGCCGGCAAGCTGATGCACGACCAGCATCCGACCCGCTCGTACGTCGACCTCAACCGGTCGGGCGTCGCGCTGATGGAGATCGTCAGCCGTCCCGACATGCGTTCGCCAGCCGAGGCAGGGGCGTATCTGTCGAAGCTGCGGACGATCCTGCGCTATGTCGGGTCGTGCGACGGCAATATGGATCAGGGGTCGATGCGCGCCGACGTCAATGTCTCTGTGCGCCGGCCGGGCGAGGAACTGGGCACGCGGACGGAGACCAAGAACGTCAACTCGGTCCGGTTCGTAATGGCCGCGATCGAATATGAGGCGAATCGGCAGGTCGCGGTGATCGAGGATGGCGGCCGCATCGTGCAGGAAACCCGCCTGTTCGATCCGGACAAGGGCGTGACCCGGTCGATGCGATCGAAGGAAGACGCGCATGATTATCGCTACTTCCCCGATCCCGACCTGCTGCCGCTCGAACTCGACGACGCATTCCTCGACGAATGCCGTGCGAGCCTGCCCGAACTGCCGGATGCCAAGCGCAATCGCTATGAGGGCGAGTTGGGCCTGTCGGCGTACAACGCCGCCGTACTGACCGCCGAGGTTGAAACGGCGCGCTGGTTCGAGGCGCTGCTGGCCGAATGCGGTTCGGACGTGCCGGCAAAGTCCGCCGCCAACTGGTTGATTTCTGACCTGTACGGGGCGCTGAACCGGTTGGGTAAGGGCATTGTCGACAGCCCGGTCTCGCCGGCACAAGGCGCGGAATTGCTGAAGCTGGTCGCCGACGGCACGCTGTCGGGCACGCTGTCGAAGCAGGTATTCGAATTCATGCTCGAAACAGGGCAGGGGGCGAACGCGATCGTCGAGGAACGCGGCCTGAAGCAGACCAGCGACACCGGTGCGATCGAGGCGGTGATCGCCGAGGTCATGGCAAAGAACGCCGACAAGGTCGCCGACTACCGCGGCGGCAAGGACAAGCTCTTCGGGTTCTTCGTCGGCCAGACGATGAAGGCGATGGGCGGCAAGGCCAATCCGGGCGTGGTCAACGACCTGCTGAAGAAGGCGCTGGGATGATGAAGACGACGCGACGCGCGTTGCTGTTGGCGCTGGCATGGGCAGGACCGGCGCTGGCACAGGCACCGGTTTCGACACCGGCCGAAGCGCCGCTGCCGCGCGTCGCGATCGTCACGACGGCGGGAACGCTGGTCGTCGAGGTGGAGACGAAGCGCGCGCCGATCACCGCCGCCAATTTTCTGCGCTATGTCGATCAGAAGCGGCTCGACGGCGTCAGCTTCTACCGCATCGTCAAGGTCGGCCCCGATTTCGGCTTCGTGCAGTTCGGCCCGCACACCGACGCGAAACGGTATCTGCCGCCGATCAAGCACGAACCGACGACTCAGACCGGTCTGTCGCACACCGATGGCACGCTATCGGTCGCGCGACTCGGCGTCGGAACGGCTCGGGGCGAGTTCACGATCTCGGTCGGGGATCAAAGGCGTTCGCTCGATGCCGCTCCGGGCGTACCGGCCGACGGGCAGGGCTATGCCGCCTTCGCGCGGATCGTCGAGGGGCGCGATGTTCTGACCAAGATACTCGATACGCCGGTCGATCCGGCGAAGGCGACCAATGGCGCGTTCAAGGGCGAAATGCCCGCCGCGCCGGTGAAGGTCATCACCGCGCGGCGGGTCGTTTCGCGCTGACCTATTGGCCGTCGCTTTCCTGATTGCGGACGACCCCGCCCGATCCACCGGCGCTGTCGGGCGAGACGGTCGGCTCGGTGGGTGACGTGGCACCGGCGTCGGTACCGGCCCGTTCGACATCGCCATTGACGGTATCGACTGTCTTTTCGATGTCGCTGCGGCGATCGGTGTCGCCTTCGGGCGGGCTGTCGGGGTGGCTGCTGCGATCCCGGTCGCTCATGTCAGTTCCCATCCATCACGGGTTGGCCGGGTACCGGCGTTACCCCGGGATCGCTGCCGGGCATGGGCGATGGCACGTCGATGTCAGGGCCGGGGACGTCGATTTCGGGCGGCGGGGCGGTCGGTTGTCCCGGCTCGGTCTGCGGCACCGGATATTCGGGCGGCGGCGTGGTCGGTGCGACGCCGGGATCGGGGGCGGGGGTTTCGGCGGGAATGGGTGGTTCTACGGGCATGAACGCGCTCTCCTTCATTTCTCCCAACGCGTCCCGCGGACGCGGGTTGCGGCCCGCACGCAACTCTGCGAAGCGTGGCGACTTGCCCCGGCGTGCATGGCTGCTATAGACGCGCCCGTGCCGGCGGCGTCCGCTCGGCGGGCGTGGCGGAATTGGTAGACGCGCTGGATTTAGGTTCCAGTATCGAAAGATGTGGGGGTTCGACTCCCTTCGCCCGCACCAGTGACGCCGCCGCCCGGTCGAGGCTGGAGCCGCCCCGAATCGATTCCTTTGACGAAAGCTTCGAGAATGCAGACTGTCGAGACGTTGAACGAGGGCCTGAAGCGCGCCTACACGCTGACCATCACCGCGGCGGATATCGACTCAAAGGTCGATGCCGAGGTGAAGCGCGTTGCCCCGACCGTGAAGATGCCCGGCTTCCGCCCCGGCAAGGTGCCGGCGAACCTGGTTCGCAAGATGCACGGCGAGGCGTTGGCGCAGGATGCGCTCAACAGCTCGATCCAGGACGGCATCCAGACGCTGATCGCCGAACAGAAGCTGCGCCCGGCCACCGCCCCGCAGGTGTCGCTCGACGGCACCTATGCGCCCGGCGAGGACGCTGCGGTTTCGGTCTCGCTGGAAGTCCTGCCCGACGTGCCGGCCCCGGCGATCGACGGGCTGCAGCTGGAGCGCCTGACCGTCCCCGCCGACGAAGCGGTGGTCGATCAGCAGATCGAACAGCTCGCCAGCAACAACAAGCGCCACGAAGACGCCGAGGAAAACCATGAGGCCGCGACCGGCGATCTGGTCGTGATGGATTTCGTCGGCAAGGTCGACGACGTCGCGTTCGACGGCGGCACCGGCGAAGGCATGTCGATCGAGATCGGATCGGGTCGTCTGATCCCCGGTTTCGAAGACCAGCTGGTCGGCGTGAAGAAGGGCGACGAAAAGACGATCAACGTCACCTTCCCCGACGACTATCAGGCCGAAAACCTGAAGGGCAAGGCCGCGACCTTCGACCTGAAGATCACCGATGTGAAGGTACCTGCCGAAGGCGGTCCGGACGACGAGTTCGCCAAGTCGCTGGGTCTCGAAAGCCTCGAGCAGCTGCGTGGCCTCATCAAGGGCCAGATCGAGCAGGAGCTCAACGGCCTGACCCGCACGCACATGAAGCGGAAGCTGCTCGATCAGCTCGCCGCGGGCCATGATTTCGAAGTGCCGCCGTCGATGGTCGAAGCCGAGTTCGAGCAGATCTGGGCACAGCTTCAGCATGAAGCCGGCCACGAAGCCGATCCGGAAGCCGCCCGTGCCGAGCTGGAAGCCGAGCGTGAGGATTATCGCCAGATCGCCGTCCGTCGCGTCCGTCTCGGCCTGCTGCTGTCGGAAATCGGCCAGGCCAACGGCATCGAGGTCAGCCAGCAGGAAATGCAGCGCCTGATCATGCAGGCCGCGCAGCAGTATGGCCCGGAAGATCGCCAGCGTTTCATGCAGTATGTGCAGCAGGAGCCGATGGCGGCCGCCCAGCTGCGTGCCCCGCTGTACGAGGACAAGGTCGTCGACTTCCTGTTCGGCAAGGCCGAGATCACCGACCGCGAAGTGTCGCGCGAGGAACTCGAAGCAGCGATCGAGAGCGAAGAAGGTGCGGTGCCGCACGTGCACGGCCCGGACTGCGGTCATGATCACGGCCATGACCATGACCATGACCATGCTGCGGCGAAGCCGGTAACGGCCAAGGACGTCGAGCCGGCAGCGCCCGACGCATCGGCCGAAGCCGAAGCGCCCAAGAAGAAGGCCGCGACCCGCAAGGCACCTGCGAAGAAGGCCGACGATGCGCCGGCCGAAACCGCTGACGCGGAGGCCGAACCGGCACCGGCCAAGAAGCCACGCGCCAAGAAGAAGGTCGAGACCGAAGCCGAAGAAGGCTGATCGGTCCGGACGGAACGGCATAAAGGCCGTCCGCTTCCCGAACGGGAGCGGGCGGTCTTTTGCTGTCGGGATGCTTGCTTTCGGCGACGCGGGATGTTGTACGCCCGGGCATGTCCATGACCGTCGCCGTCCTGCTGCCCTGCTATAACGAAGAAGCCGCGATCGCGGCGACCGTCGCCGAGTTCCGCGCCGCGCTGCCGCAGGCGACCGTCTATGTGTACGACAACAACTCCACCGATCGCACGATCGAGGTCGCGCAGGCGGCGGGGGCGGTGGTGCGGACCGAGCGCCTGCAGGGCAAGGGTGCGGTCGTGCGACGGATGTTCGCCGACATCGACGCCGACATCTACGTCATGGCCGACGGCGATGCGACCTATGACGCGGAGGCGGCACCGCAACTGGTCGCGCGGTTGATCGACGAACAACTCGACATGGTCGTGGGGCAACGGGTAAGCGAGGCCGTACTGGCCTATCGGCGCGGTCACCGCTTCGGCAATGCCATGCTGACGGGCATGCTTGCCCGGCTGTTCGGCCGGAGTTTTACCGATATCCTGTCAGGCTACCGGGTATTTTCGCGCCGGTTCGTAAAGAGTTTTCCGTCGCTGTCGGCCGGGTTCGAGATCGAGACGGAGATCAGCGTCCACGCGCTCGAACTTCGCATGCCGGTGGCGGAGATCGCTACGCGCTATTTCGCCCGTCCGGAGGGATCGGCCTCGAAGCTGTCGACCTATGGCGACGGCTTTCGCATCGCCCGTACCATCGCGACTCTCTACCGGATCGAGCGGCCCTTGTGGTTCTTCGGTGCGATCGGACTGGCGCTGGCGGTGCTCGCCGTGATCCTCGCGGTGCCGCTCGCGATCACCTATGCAAAGACCGGACTGGTGCCACGCTTTCCGACCGCGATCCTCGCGACCGGCCTCGTAATTCTGGCGTCGCTCTGCCTGTTCTCGGGGTTGATCCTCGATACCGTCGTACGCGGCAGGCGGGAGGTTCGGCGGCTTGCCTATCTCGCGCACCGCGCACCGGGTGGCCGCTAACCATCTTTCCGGGTGCGCTGCGGCGGGGTAGCCTCTTGCGTCGTCTTCCACGAGCGCCGATGTAGGGGTCGAAATCTACTCAGCGGGAACCCAATGCAGGATATTCACGACGGCCTCGTCCCTATCGTCATCGAACAGTCGAGCCGCGGCGAGCGCAGCTTTGACATCTATTCGCGCCTGTTGCGTGAACGCATCGTGTTCGTGACCGGCGGCGTCGAGGATCATATGGCCTCGCTGATCACCGCGCAGCTGCTGTTCCTCGAATCGGAAAATCCGAAGAAGGACATCTGGATGTACATCAATTCGCCGGGCGGCGTGGTGACGGCCGGTATGGCGATCCACGACACCATGCAGTATATCCGTCCACGCGTCGGCACGGTCTGCATCGGTCAGGCGGCGTCGATGGGCAGCTTCCTGCTGGCGTCGGGCGAACCCGGCATGCGTGTCGCGTTGACCAACGCGCGCATCATGATCCACCAGCCGTCGGGCGGCGCGCAGGGTATGGCGTCGGACATCGAAATTCAGGCCAAGGAAATCCTGCGTATTCGCCGTCGGATGAACGACCTTTACGCGAAATACACCGGGAAGCCGTTGGATGTGATCGAACGGGCGATGGACCGCGATACCTTCCTCGAAGCGGACGAGGCCAAGGCGTTTGGACTGGTCGATCAGGTATTCGACAAGCGTCCGGGCGCGCCCGAGGAAGGAAGCTCGGGAGCCTGAGGCGGTTCGGCTGACCGCGCATGAACCGGCGGCGCGTTCGGATAAACTTTTAAGGCATTGCCGGATATGAGCCTGTGTGTATCCTGACAGGCGGCAAGACGCGCCACGGCGGCGCGGGAGATGATTTGAATGACGAAGCTCAGCGGCGGCGACTCCAAGAGCACACTGTACTGCTCGTTCTGCGGCAAGTCGCAGCATGAGGTGCGTAAGCTGATCGCGGGTCCGACCGTGTTCATCTGCGACGAATGCGTCGAACTGTGCAACGACATCATCCGTGAGGAAACGAAGTCGGCTCTGGTCGCCAAGAAGGACGGCGGTGTCCCGACGCCGCAGGAAATCTGCAACGTGCTCGACGATTACGTCATCGGGCAGAAGCAGGCCAAGCGTGTCCTGTCGGTCGCGGTTCACAACCATTACAAGCGGTTGAACCATGGTCAGAAGGGTGCCGACGTCGAACTGGCGAAGTCGAACATCCTGCTGGTCGGCCCGACCGGTTGCGGAAAGACGTTGCTGGCGCAGACGCTGGCACGCATCCTCGACGTGCCGTTCACCATGGCGGACGCGACAACGCTGACCGAAGCCGGCTATGTCGGCGAGGATGTCGAGAACATCATCCTCAAGCTGCTGCAGGCGTCGGACTATAATGTCGAGCGGGCGCAGCGCGGGATCGTTTACATCGATGAAATCGACAAGATCAGCCGCAAGGCCGAAAACCCGTCGATTACGCGCGACGTGTCGGGCGAGGGCGTGCAGCAGGCGCTGCTCAAGCTGATGGAGGGCACGACCGCGTCGGTTCCGCCGCAGGGCGGGCGCAAGCATCCGCAGCAGGAGTTCCTGCAGGTCGATACGACGAACATCCTGTTCATCTGTGGCGGTGCGTTCGCGGGTCTCGAAAAGATCATCGCCGACCGTCTGCAGGGCAAATCGATCGGCTTCGGTGCCTATGTCGCGGCACCCGAAGAGCGCCGCACCGGCGAGGTGCTGCGCCAGACCGAGCCGGAGGATCTGCTCAAGTTCGGCCTTATCCCCGAATTCGTCGGCCGTTTGCCGGTGATCGCAACGCTGGAAGATCTCGACGTTGCGGCGCTGTTGAAGATCCTGACCGAACCGAAGAACGCGCTGGTCAAACAGTATCAGAAGCTGTTCGACATGGAGGGTGTGAAGCTCGGCTTCAACGACGAGGCGCTGGTCTCGGTGTCGAAGCGCGCGATCGAGCGCAAGACCGGTGCGCGCGGTCTGCGGTCGATCCTCGAAGGCATCTTGCTCGACACGATGTTCGATCTGCCGTCGATGGATGGCGTCGATGAAGTCGTGATCGACAAGGACGTGATCGAGGGTCGCAAGGAACCGGTCCGCGTTTATGCCGAAAAGAAAAAAGCGGGTGACGCGGCGTAAGCTGCCTACCTTGCAGTGACAGACGGGCGTCGGGTAACCGGCGCCCGTTTCGTTTATGGGCTTTCGACGGGCCGGGCCGTTCGGTATTGCCTAAGTCATGCCGATCGAACTCATCTGCCTCGATGCCGACGACACGCTGTGGCACAATATGCGGCATTTCGAGGAGGCGCATGCCGCCTTCGTCGCGATGCTTCGGCCCTTTGCGGACGGCGACGTGGCGATGGAAACGCTAGAGGCGTGCGAGGCGCGCAACCTTAAACTCTATGGCTATGGTGCCAAGGGGTTCACGCTGTCGATGATCGAAACCGCTCTGGAACTGGGCGGCGAGCGATTGCCGACTGGGGTCATCGCCGACCTGCTTGCGGCCGGACGGCGGCTGCTCGCCCATCCGGTCGACCTGCTGCACGGGATCGAGGCAACGCTCGATGCCCTGGCCGATCGTGGCCGACTGGTTTTGGTGACGAAAGGCGACCTGCTGCATCAGGAGGCGAAGCTGGCGGCGTCGGGGCTGGGTGACCGGTTTTCAGGGATCGAGATCGTCAGCGACAAGACGGTCGACACCTTTGCGCGGCTGTTCGATCGCTATGGTGTTCCGGCGGAGCGGGCGGTGATGGCCGGTGATTCGATGCGATCCGACGTCCTGCCCGCGCTGGCCGCCGGAGCGTGGGCGGCGTTCGTACCGCAGCCGCTGGCATGGACGCACGAAGCCGCGCCGCCGCCATCGAATCCCGATCGGTTTCGGCAACTCACCGGTCTTGGCGAGCTACCCGCGTGGATCGACACGATCGCCGCAGGATAATCGATCCAGCGCGAGGCGTCAGACCCGTGACTAACGGGTCATCGTCGTGTAGCGACCTGCCGCGCGGCAAGCGCCAGACCGGCGGCGATCTGCAGAACGGCATAGGCGCGGCGACGGTTCGGGCGGTCGACGAACGGCCGCACCAGCAGCTCCGCGCCGCCCGCACGCTCCTGCCACAGTTCGACATGGCGGCGCGGCTGCAACAGGCCGAGCATACCGTCGCCGATCATGAAGGTCGCTGCCATTTCGGCCGCACGTTTTCCAAGCTGTTTCATGGCGTTGCAACGTTTGGCGGCGCGATCGGTGCCTGCATCCGCTCGACCGCGATCGATCGGCGCAGCAGCCGCGCCATCGGATCGATCACGACATGTGCGTCGGCAGGCAAGACGAGGGTGCCGCTGCCATCGGCCATTGGCAGGGTTCGCACGACGCCATCGACCGCCACCTCGACCGGCAGGGGGAACGGGCCATCGCCCGGCACCTTCCACCGCAGCGTCAGACGATCGCCGTCACGGGTCTCGATCAGGTCGGGAAGGGTGCCCCGCCGCAGATAGGTGTCGAAGAACCAGCCGAGGTCGCGGCCGCTTTCCTGCGCCACGGCGATCTCGAAATCGCGGGTGGTCGCAAACCGCGGCTGGAAATTGCCGGGTTTCGGGTCGGGCCGCCCGTATACCAGCCGTCGGGTCGCAGCGAAAAAGGCCCGATCGCCGATCAGGTGGCGCAGCGCGTGGAGCATCCACGCGCCCTTGAAATAGACGTCGCTACCGGGACCGGCTTTGCCCTCCATCTCGCGCGCGGTGCGGGGAACGCCCGATACGACAGGCACCCTGGCGGCGATCCGGTCGCGCTGGACCAGCATCATGGCGGTGTAACGGGCATCGCCCTCTCGCCATTTCGCATAGAGGGGCTGCATGTAGGCGGCGAACGATTCGTGGAGCCAGAAATCGTCCCAGTCGGCCGCCGTCATCTGATTGCCGAACCATTCGTGACTGAATTCGTGCTGGAACAGCCAGTCGAAACCCTCCGGTGCCGGCTTGTAGCCATTGCCATAGGCGTTGATCGTCTGATGCTCCATGCCGAGATACGGCGTCTCGACCACGCCGACCTTCTGATCGGCGAACGGGTAGGGGCCTATAACCTGTTCGAAGAAATCGAGTGTCGGGGCGAATTCGTCGAACAGCTTCGCGGCCGGGGCATCCTTGCCCACCAGGTGCCAGAAATGGAGCGGGATGACGTTGCCATAACGGCTGCGATAGGTACCGCTGATTTCCCGGTACGGCCCGACGCTGATCGCCAGCGCATAGGGGTTCACCGATCCCGAATGCCAGTTCCACGTCGTGCGCCCGTCCGGTAGCCGGTCGATCCCGTGCAACACGCCATTGGCGGGCGCGGACAGGCCGGCGGGCACGGTGAAGTGCAAGTCTGCCGCGGCCGGCTCACCCGCCGGAAAATCGAGACAAGGCCACCACAGGTCGCAGCCGGTCAACTGAGCGGTGGTGCCGAACCATGGCTTGCTCTGCCATTCGCTCCATACGAAGCCGTCGTCCCATGGCGCTCGTTTGGCGACGCGGGGTTGGCCGGCATAGCGGATGTCGATTGCCGCTCGTTGTCCGGTGGACAGCGGACGATCGATGACGATCTGCCCGCCGCCCTGCCGCCACGCCGCCTTGGGCAGGGCGGTCCCGCCGATCGCTACTGCCGACACGGTCAACGCATCGTCGAGGTCGATGATAATTCGCGGCGTCGCCGCCCGTGCATCGAGCGTAAGGACGGCCCGCCCGGATAGCGCGCGCCGTGCCGGTAGCGCTTCGATCGCGAGGTCGACATGCGCCAGCCGCAACGCAGCACGTTCCGGTGCGACCTGCCCTCCAGATCGAAGCGTCATCGGATGCACCGGCGGGATCGGTGGCAGTTTTGGGGCCGGCGATAGCGCCGCCGCGCCGGCAAGCAGGAGCGTCAGGGAAAAAGCCACCGATCAGCTTCCCATCGACCGGAGATTGATGGGGCGGTAAGTACCACCATATAGGTAGGTGGGTCCGGCAGTTCGGCCGGGTCGTGGAGTGTCCATGTCCGAGATTACCAATTCCGTTTCGTCCGAGCCGCTGAAGCTGCCGGTGCTGCCGCTGCGCGATATCGTTGTCTTTCCGCATATGATCGTGCCGCTGTTCGTCGGGCGCGACAAGTCGGTCGCCGCGTTGGAAGCGGCGATGGCCGGATCGAAGGAAATCTTCCTCGTGGCGCAGCTCGACCCGGGTGAGGACGATCCGGCGCGCGAAGACCTGTACGATGTCGGTGTTTCGGCCGAAGTCATGCAGATGCTGAAGCTGCCCGACGGTACGGTACGGGTGCTGGTGTCGGGCAAGGCGCGCGCGACGCTGACCGAACTGGAAACGGTCGACAATTATCTGGTGGCGACCGTCGCTCCGGCCGAAGCGGGTGATACGACGCTGGAAGATGCCGATGCGGGCATGGACGAGCGCGTCACCGAAACCGTCGCCCAGCCGAGTGCCGAACTGAAGGCGCTGATGCGGTCGGTCGTCGACCAGTTCGAGAATTATGCCAAGCTCAACAAGAAGCTGCCCGCCGAAACCGCCGTGCAGCTGTCCGAGCTGGACGATGCCTCGCGCCTCGCCGATGCGGTCGCTGGCAACATCGCGGTCAAGGTCGCCGACAAGCAGGCGCTGCTGGTCGAGGCCGATCCGCAGAAGCGGCTGGAAATGGTGTTCGCCTTCATGGAAGGCGAGCTGGGCGTATTGCAGGTCGAAAAGAAAATCCGCAGCCGCGTGAAGCGGCAGATGGAGAAGACCCAGCGCGAATATTATCTGAACGAGCAGTTGAAGGCGATCCAGCGCGAACTCGGTAACGAGGGCGAGGATGGCGATGGCGACGAAATCGCCGAGCTGACCCAGAAGATCGCGACGCTGAAACTCAGCAAGGAAGCACGGACCAAGGCGACGTCGGAGCTGAAGAAGCTCAAGACGATGGCGCCGATGAGCGCCGAGGCGACCGTCGTACGCAATTACCTCGACGTGCTGCTGGGCCTGCCATGGGGCAAGAAGTCCAAGCTGAAGAAAGACATCGCGGTTGCGCAGACCGTCCTCGACGAGGATCATTACGCGCTGGAAAAGGTCAAGGACCGGATCGTCGAGTATCTGGCGGTGCAGGCGCGGACCAACAAGCTGAAGGGGCCGATCCTGTGCCTCGTCGGCCCGCCGGGCGTCGGCAAGACCAGCCTCGGCAAGTCGATCGCCAAGGCGACGGGGCGCGAATTCATTCGGCAGTCGCTGGGTGGCGTGCGCGACGAGGCCGAAATTCGCGGCCATCGCCGGACCTATATCGGCTCGCTGCCGGGCAAGATCGTCACCAACCTGCGCAAGGCCGGGGCATCGAACCCGCTGTTTCTGCTCGACGAGATCGACAAGCTGGGCCAGGATTTCCGCGGCGATCCGGCATCGGCGTTGCTCGAGGTGCTCGACCCCGAACAGAATGCGAAGTTCAACGACCACTATCTGGAGATCGACATCGATCTGTCGGACGTGATGTTCGTATGCACCGCCAACACGCTGAACCTGCCGCAGCCGTTGCTCGACCGGATGGAGATCATCCGGCTGGAGGGGTATACCGAGGACGAGAAGGTCGAGATCGCCGAACGGCATCTGGTCGCCAAGCAGGTCGATGCCCATGGCCTCAAAGCGGGCGAGTTCGAGCTGACGCAGGAAGGGCTTCGCGACCTGATCCGCTATTACACCCGCGAAGCGGGCGTGCGGACGCTGGAGCGCGAGATCGCGAAGTTGGCTCGCAAGGCCTTGCGCCGTATCCTTGAGGGCAAGGCAACGTCGGTCACCGTCACGCCGGAAAACCTGTCGGAATTTGCCGGCGTTCGTAAGTATCGCTTCGGTGTTGGCGAGGAAGAGCATCAGATCGGTGCGGTCACCGGTCTCGCCTGGACTGAAGTCGGCGGCGAGTTGCTGACGATCGAAAGCGTCACCGTGCCGGGCAAGGGGTCGGTCAAGACCACCGGCAAGCTCGGCGACGTGATGAAGGAATCGGTCGAGGCGGCGTGGAGCTACGTCAAGGCGCGCTCGCCGGGCTATGGCATCAAGCCGAGCCTGTTCCATCGCAAGGACGTGCATATCCATCTGCCCGAAGGTGCTGTTCCCAAGGACGGGCCGTCTGCCGGCATCGGGCTTGTCACCTCGATCGTGTCGACGCTGACCGGGGTGCCGGTACGACGCGAAGTGGCGATGACCGGCGAAGTGACGTTGCGCGGGCGCGTGTTGCCGATCGGGGGCTTGAAGGAAAAGCTGCTGGCGGCGATGCGCGGAGGCATTACTACCGTGCTGATTCCGATCGAGAATGAAAAGGATCTGGCGGAAATCCCGGCGAACGTCCGCAGCGGCTTGGAGATCATTCCGGTGTCGCATGTCGACGAAGTGCTGCGACTCGCCCTGACCGAACCACTGACCGCGATCGACTGGACCGAGGCCGACGATCTGGCCGCGCAGCCGCCGGTGCCAGTACCCGGTATCGCCGAATCGCGACCGCATTGATCGATGGCGGCGGGGCGGGTAACACCGGCCCGTCGGCGTCGCCCAACCGACGCTTGGCAGCGATATTACGCAATCCATTGGATTGCGCTGACTTTGCCAATTTGCTTTGACAGGTTTCGACGAAGCGGCCTTATTACCGCGTTCGAATCTGGCTATATTTTTTTCTGAGACGAAGGGGGTTCCACGGGATGAACAAGCAGGAGCTGATCGGGCAGGTTGCCGACCATTCGGGGCTTACCCGCGGCGATGCGATGAAGGCGGTCGAAGCGGTATTCGACGTCATCTCGGCGGCGCTCAAGAAGGGCGATGAAGTACGCCTCGTCGGATTCGGCACGTTTTCGGTTTCGAAGCGCAAGGCATCAACCGGCCGCAACCCGCGCACCGGTGAACCGATGACGATCAAGGCGTCCTCGCAGCCCAAGTTCAAGGCCGGCAAGGGCCTGAAGGATTCGGTGAATTAAGTTCTGGACACTATGGCCGGACCCCTTTAGGGAGCCGGCCTCCGGCTTTCCGGGCGCGTAGCTCAGCGGTAGAGCACACCCTTCACACGGGTGGGGTCACAGGTTCAATCCCTGTCGCGCCCACCAGATTAACGGCCGTCCTGCATGTCGAACCCCTGTCCAGAGGTTCGACATGCCGGGCGGCCGTTTCTGATTCGGGACGCTGCCGTCCCGATCCGGCGCACTGTCACAAAATCGAAACCGTACCGTCTTCGAACCTTCACCGGAATCGCATGGTGCCGTCATCCGCCGATCCTAACGGGCAAGCGTGGATCGGTCAGAGGGGGAGCCTTGGACGATCGCCGGGCCTCGCGCCCGCATAACGACAAACCAGGTTTCGGGAGTTCATCGGTGATGGCCAGCAGCAAGCGCTTCGGCTTTATTCTCATGGCGACGACGGCTTGTGCCGCGCTGGCCGGGTGCAGCGGAGCCGATGGCGTCGCCTCGCCGGGTGCCGGCAGCATCAACGTGACGGTTCCGGCACCGGCTCCCACGCCCACCCCAACCGCGTCGGCCACGCCGAGCGCGATCACCGCTGCGCAGTTCGCCGCGCAAACCACTGTCAACGGCATCACCGTGACGTCGGACGAACAGCTCGCGATCGTCAACGCCGGCACCAACAATAACGTCAACGGCGTCGGGTCGGTACTGAACGGCGTGTATCCGGTCGGCGCGACGTCGCTGACGACCGCAGCCGATCCGTCGACGATCAACAGTTTCTTCACCAGCACCAACTATGTCGGCGCGCTGAACGGTCCGACCGATACCGCGTTCCAGGGCTGGACCTGCAACTCGACCTCGGCCGAATTCGGTGGTTCGGGCGCGCGCTGCACCTCGGTGCCCTCGATCGGTACCTATGCCGCTGCGACCTCGGTCTGTCCGACCGGCACGACCGACGATGGCACGAACAGCTCGACCAGCCCGACGCTGCGCTATTGCCGCCTGCCGCAGAACATCACCACCGATCTGTCGCTGCCGAAGATCGCGGGCGTCGTGTATCGCCTGCGCGGCCAGACCGAAGTTGGTCGCGACGAAGGTAGTGTTGGTGCCAATGGGGTGACGCTGACGATCGCTGCCGGTGCGGTGATCGCGGCCGATTCGTCGGAAAACACCAACGACCTGTTGCTGGTGAACCGCGGTTCGAAGATTTCGGCGATCGGTACGCGCGACGCACCGATCATCTTCACCTCGCAGCAGAACCTCGCAAACAACGGCGTGTCGGACGCGTCGCAGGGTCAGTGGGGCGGTATCATCCTGCTCGGCCGTGCGCCGACCGCCGTCTGCGCCACCGGCACCGGCCCGAATACTGCCGACGGTTCGTCGACGACGTGTCAGCAGGCGATTGAAGGCGTGACCGGCCGCTTCTACGGCGGGCCGAATGCCGCCGACAATTCGGGCCAGATGTCCTATGTCCAGATCCGCTATTCGGGCATCGCGATCAGCGACGGCAACGAATTGCAGGGCCTGACGCTCGGCGGTACCGGCAGCGGCACCGTGCTGGATCATATCCAGAGCCACAACTCGGCCGATGACGGCATCGAAATCTTCGGCGGTACGACCAACCTGAAGTACATCGCCATTACCGGTGCCGATGATGACGGCTTCGACATCGATAACGGCTATCGCGGCTTCATGCAGTTCATGATCGCGGCGCAGCGCGTGCTCGGTGCGACCGCCGACTCGTTCTCGACCGAGATCGACTCGAACAACGGCGAAGACCTGCTGCCGCGTACCTATAGCACCTACGCCAACTTCACCTTCATCCAGACGGCACTCGCGCCGGCGGCGATCCGTCAGCGCGGCGGTTCGGACATGCGCTATGTCAACGGCGTGGTGAAGTCGGTCGGCAACGTCGCCTGCATCAACCTGATTGCTGGCGAAACCAGCGCGACGGACCGCTCGACGATCCGTGCGGCCGACACCACCAAGCAGGATGCCGGCCCGCCGGTCTTCTCGTCGGTCTACTTCGCCTGCCAGGGCCGTTGATCCGACCCGTCGCGTAACCCGCGATGACACGCCGATGCCGGGGCGGGCCGATACGCCCGTCCCGGCATTCGCTCTTTTACGAATTACAAGGTGGATCAACGGTCATGCAGCACCGCCGCACTTACGCAACACTCCTCCTCCTGACCTCGCAGCTGGTTGCGCCGGCCGTGCTGGCACAGTCGACGACGCCGGCCGCCCCGGCGACCACGACGCCGCCGGTCGTCCAGACCGGCACCGAACCCGATACCGCGGCATCCGCGCCGCACGACGGCACGACGACCGACGCTCCGGCCGAAGTCTCGTCACCCGGCTTCGACGAAGCTGCCGGCGAGGAAATCGTCGTCGTCGGCCGCAATATTCCGAACGTCGTGCGCGCCACGCCGCAAATCGTGTCGGTGCTGTCGGAAGCGGACATCGCCCGGACCGGCGACGGCGACATCGCCGGCGCACTGACCCGCGTGACCGGGCTGTCGGTTGTCGGTGGTGGTTTCGTCTATGTCCGTGGTCTCGGTGATCGCTATTCGTCGTCGCTGCTCAACGGTTCGCCGTTGCCCAGCCCCGAACCGCTGCGCCGGTCGGTCCCGCTCGACATCTTCCCGACGTCGATCGTCGGGTCGGCGCTGGTGCAGAAGACTTATTCGGTCAATTTCCCCGGTGAATTCGGCGGCGGTGTCATCAACCTGACGTCGAAGGCGATCCCGAAGAAGAACTTCCTGACGATCGGCGGATCGGTCGCGGCCGATACGGTCACCACCAGCGAGCTCGGCTATGTCTATGCCGGCGGCAAGAGCGACTGGATCGGCTATGACGACGGGACGCGCGGCGTGCCGTCGTTCATCCGCAATGCCGACAAGGGATCGGGTCTGATCCCCGTCGGGCAGGTCGCACAGCTCGACAACGCCCGCACCTCGCTGTTGCAGGTCAACAACCAGCTGCCGGCAAACCTGTCGGGCGAGATTGCCGGCGGTTCGGTGTTCGATGTCGGCAGCGATCGTCTGGGCGTCATCGCCTCGCTCGGCCTGTCGAATACGTTCCGGACGCGTGACGCAACCCAGCAAGACAGCGTCAGCGAAAATGGCACGGTCCGCAATGACTTCCATACCGTGCTGACCGACAACCGGATCGTCGCCAACGGGCTGGTCGGGTTGGGCTATGAGTTCAACGACAATACGCTGCGCTGGACCAACGTCTACATCCACGACACGCTGAAGCAGGGTCGTCTGGCGGCGTCGGACAATTACAACAACTTCAGCGGCTTGCGCGTTCAACAGAACACCAACTGGTTCGAACGCCAGCTGATCGAGAGCCAGCTGGTCGGCGAATTCAAGCTGACCGACGCGCTAAAGTTCGACGCCCGCGGTGCCTTTGCCAATTCGAAGCGTAATGCGCCGTACGAACGCCAGTTCGACTATCTCTGCTCGAACCGCACCACCAACGGCTATCCGATCACGGTGACCGATGCCCCGGTGTCGCGCGGGTTCAACTGCAACGGCGCCTATCAGGTGACACAGCGCTTCTCGCCGTTTGCCAGCGTCGTGTTCAGCGAACTGAACGAAGACCTGTACACGGGACAGGCGGACCTTGCGTACAAGCTGCCGACCGATCGTCCGATGACCGTATCGACCGGCTATTTCTATTCGAACACCGACCGTTCGTCGCGCCGGTTGCAGTTCAACTATCAGACCAGCGACGGTGCCGGCACCGCCCCCGGTTTCCCGAACAATCTGTTGCGACCCGACTATCTGCTGTCGCCCGATTCGCTGTTCAACGCCTGTCCGCAGCGCGGTGCTGGTGCCTGCACGATCGAGCTGCAGTTCAATACCCAGGCCGGTGCCTATGCCTATGACGCCAGTCTCGAAATCCATGCCGGCTATGTACAGGCCGAGGCGGAAGTGTCGGACGGGCTGCGCGCCGTGGCCGGTGTCCGGTACGAAACGGCGAACGAGCGGGTCACGCCGATCAATCTGACGCCGACGATCCTGAAGAATGCCTATTGGTTGCCGGCGGGCACGCTGACGTGGAACTTCGCGTCGGACATGCAGCTTCGCCTCAGTGGCGCGAAGACGATCTCGCGTCCGCAGTTCCGCGAATTGGCCCCGCAGCAGTTCCGCGATCCAGACTCGGATCGCCTGTTCTTCGGTAACCCGAACCTGCGCGATTCCAAGCTCTGGAACCTCGAGGGTCGCTACGAATGGTTCTTCGGTCGCGATCAACGCATTACCGCTGCAGGCTTCTACAAGCGTATCGACAACCCGATCGAACAGGCGGGCTTCTATCCCAGCCCCGACGCGACGTTGCAGACCGGCTTCACCTATCTGCCCAAGGCGACGCTCTATGGTGCCGAGGTCGAGGCGCTGAAATACGTGCCGCTGAGCGGTCTCGGAAATGTCTTTGCGACCCGCCGCCTGCTGCTGCTGGCGAACTATACCTACACCCAGTCGCAGATTACGGCGGACGGCACCTGCGTGCCCAACCCGGCGGCGGCGCTGGGATCGCCCGGTATCGGCGGCTGTCAGGCCGGCTTCGGTCGGGCGAACGCGCTGTTCCGCGACGGCGCGCCGCTGACCGGCCAGTCGGACCATCTGGTCAACGTCCAGCTGGGGGTCGAAGATGCGGCGGCTCTGTCGCAGCTGACCTTGCTGTTCAACTATGCCAGCGACCGCGTGACCAATCGCGGTCCGTCGAACCTGTCAGGCAGCGGGTTCCAGCCCGATATCGTCGAGCGTCCGGGCATCCGCCTCGACCTCGTCGCACGGCAGGGCATCGAAGTCGCCGGCGCGCAGCTGGAAGTGAAGGCAGAGGCCCGCAACCTGACCGGTACGCGCTTCTCCGAAGGTCAGGATTTCGGCGGAAATCAGGTCTATATCAACCGCTACAATCTCGGCCGGATGTTCTCACTGGGAATCACCGCCCAGTTCTGATCCCGTTCGGAACGGATCGACGGGCCGTCGGCAGCGATGCCGGCGGCCCGTTCGCCTATCCCCACCGGTGCTCGCGAAACCATTTCGTCAGCACATATTTGCTACCGTCGCGGACCTTCATCCCGTGATGCAACGTCGCCGGATTGGGGCTGCCATCGGCGCGCAGGTTGTTCCACGCCAGCAATTTGCCGGTTTCCGGCTGGACGATCTTGTCGATCGCCTTGAACCGCGTCGCGCCGCCCGCGTCGGGTTTGTTCAGGTACAGCATCACCGTCCAGGTCCGGTTGCCGGCAACCGAGCAATATCGCGCGAAGTCGCCGCCGTGCGGGTCGAAATAGTCGGTATGCGCCTTGAACTCCTGTCCGACGGCATAGCGCTGCCCCTGCAACGGCTCGCCATGCGCGGGGTCGAGGCCACAAAAGTCTAGGATCAGCGTCTCGGCCGCCGCCACGACCGGATCGGTCGAATCGAGGTCGCAGGTTTCGCTGGTGCGGAAGGTCGGGTCACCATTCGCGTCGGCGATCGTCGACGGGCGGCGTTTGGCGTCGATCCGCTCGATCAACGCCTCGCACAGCTCGGCCGGGATCAGCGCGCGCCGGATGAACAGCGACAGCCTGGCGCTGGGCACGCGCTGCACGCCCGGGCGGGTCATGATATGCGCCACGACCGGTTCGCTCGGAAAGCCGGAGCCGAAATTCGGGCGGGCGGGGGCAGGGGCTGGGACCGTTTCCATGGTCTTTTTCCTGCCAGAAGGATTGTCGGCACGCCACTGCTTGACCGATGCCTGCGGCCCGGCTAATCGCGCCCTTCCACGGCGACCGTAGTTCAATTGGTTAGAGCGCCGGCTTGTGATGCCGGAAGTTGCGGGTTCAAGTCCCGTCGGTCGCCCCATCCCTTACAGCGCTGGAGCCGCCACCGTGCAGACCGATTGGGGCTATCCCGACTTCGACGATCACGAAGGCATCCACCTGTTCTCGGATCACCGGACCGGCTTGCGCTGCGTCATCGCGGTCCATTCGACCACGCTCGGACCGGCGGCGGGCGGTGTCCGCTTCTGGCGGTACGCCAGCAGCGACGCGGCCGTGACGGACGCGCTGCGCCTGTCGCGCGGCATGAGCTTCAAGAATGCGATGGCCGGCCTGCCGATGGGCGGTGGCAAGGGCGTGGTATTGGCGCCCGAGGGCGGGGCCAAGACCCCCGAATTGCTCGGCGCGTTCGGTCGAGCGGTCGAATCGCTCGGCGGTCGCTATGTGACGGCCGAGGATGTCGGCATGTCCGAAGCCGACATGATCACTATTTCCAGCGCCACCAGATATGTTTCGGGCCTGCCGGTCGCGGCGGGCAATGCCGGCGGCGATCCCGGCCCGTTCACCGCGATGGGCGTCTATCTCGGCGTGCGTGCAGCGGCGAAGCGGGCGCTCGGTACCGACGACATGCGCGGCGTGCGCGTGGCGGTGCAGGGCGTCGGCTCGGTCGGTGGTGGCCTTGCCCGGCTGCTCGCGAAGGACGGCGCGGTGCTGACGCTGGCCGACGTCAACGAGGCGCGGGCGGAAGCGCTGGCCAGCGAACTGGGGGCCACGACCGCCGATCCGGCATCGGTACTGACGCTGGACGCCGACATTGTCAGCCCGAACGCGCTCGGCGCGGTGCTGGATGAGGCCACGATCGCGGCGTTGCGGTGTAAGGCCGTGGCCGGCGGCGCGAACAACCAGCTGGCGACGGCAGGGGACGGCAAGCGCCTGCAGGAGCGTGGCATCCTTTATGCCCCGGACTATGTCATCAACGCCGGTGGCATCATCAACGTCGCGCTCGAATATCTGGGGCAGGGCGACCGTGCCGAGGTCGAAAGCCGTATCGCGCGCATTCCCGACCGGCTGGTCGAAGTGTGGGACGAAAGCGACGCGAGCGGACTGCCGCATTCGGACGTCGCCGATGCGATCGCCCGCCGATTGATCGGTCGCGGCTAGGCAGCGACGAACAGCGCCGCCCCGGATCGATGCCGGCGGCGGCGCTCTTTGCACGGACAGGACGTCAGGTCGGATCGTCGACCCGCCGCAGCCGCCGGATGCGCGGCTCGCGCTCGATGCTTGCCTGTTCGCGGATCATCTGGCGCAACTCGTCGCGCTTTTCGTGGATCGAGGCGATGACCGGTCCCATCGCGACGCCGAGATCGACGAGCACCGCTTCGGATAATTGCAGCGAGCTTTCGAGCGTTTCGGGCACGGCATCGCTCACCCCGGCGGCGTAGAGTTCGGCGGCATGCGCGGCGTCGCGGGCGCGGGCGAGGATCGTGAGGTTCGGCACCCACCCTCGCACGCGCCGCGTCAACCGTACGGTCAACACCGGATCATCCATCGTCAGTACCAGTGCGGTGGCCCGGCCCAGATCGAGCCGATCGACCAGCTCCGACCGCGCGACGTCACCGAACAGGATCGGGTGCCCCTCGGCTCGCGCCAGCGCGACATTGTCGATGTCCGAGTCAACGGCGATATAACGCTTGCCGTGGGTCTTGAGCATTTCCGCGACCAGACGACCGACCCGGCCAAACCCGATGATCACCACGCCCGATCCGGTCGGGTCGACCGGTGGCGATTCCTCGTTGCCGGTCCGGCGTTCGATCCGCCGCGATGCCCGCTTGCCGAGCATTGCCAGCAGCGGCGTGATGGTAAGGCCGATCGCGGTGACCGTCTGCCAGAAGGCGGCGGTCGATGCCTGGATCAACTGCGCCTGCGTCGCCGCCGCCAGCACGATCAACGTTGTTTCGGACGGGCTGGCCATCAACAGCCCGGTTTCGGTCGCGGTGCCGGGGCGCACGCCGTTCAGCCACAACAATATACTGGTGACCAGTGCCTTCACCACCACCACCCCGGCGATCGCACCGAGCAATTCGGGCCAATTCTCGACGATCGTCGCGATGTCGAGGCTCATGCCGATGGTGATCAGGAACACGCCGAGCGCCAGCCCCTTGAACGGCGCGGTGATGACCTCGACCTCGCTATGATATTCGGTCTCGGCGATCAGTAGCCCGGCGAGCAGCGCGCCGACGATCGGCGACAGGCCTGCGGCGGTGGTGACCAGACTGGCGACGATGACCACCAGCAGGCTGGCCGACAGGAACAATTCGGGACTTTTGGTCCGCGCTGCCTGTGCGAACAGCTTCGGCAGGATGAACCTTCCAGCCAGATACAGCGCCGCGACGCTGACCCCGCCCCATAGCGCCGTGTTGGCAAGGCCGACCCAACCCTCATCGGTTGCGGTCGGTGCCAATGCGCCCAATGCGAAGATGATCGGCACCAGCGCCAGATCCTCGAACAGCAACATCGCGAAGGCGGTGCGCCCAACCGGCCCGGTGGTGCCTGCCATCGGCAGCACCAGCGCGGTTGAGGAAAGGGCAAGGGCAAGGCCAAGGCCGATCGCACCGGTGCTCGCCTGCCCCATGACCATCAGCGCAAGGCCGATCAGCAGACCCGATCCCAGCAGCTCGGCGGCACCCAGCCCGAACACCTGCCGCCGCATCGCCCAAAGCCGTTTGAACGACAGTTCAAGACCGATCGAGAACAGCAGCAGGATGATGCCGAATTCGGCAAACGGCTCGATCGAATGCCGGTCGGTAATCGTGATGTGATAGAGCCACGGCACCCGATCGACCAATGCGCCCAGCCCGAACGGACCGACAAGAACGCCGACCAGGATGAACCCGATCACCGGGTTGACGCGAAACCGCGCAAAGGCAGGAATGACGAGGCCGGCGGCCCCCAGAATGACCAGCGAATCGCTGAACGGCGTGGAATCAATCGGCAACGGCATGGGCGCATTGTTGCGGATGCGACACGGTGGCGGCAACCGCTAACGCACGAACGGCGCCCATCCGATGGGATGGACGCCGCTCATTCGGCAGTCAGGTCGGCGTGGATCAGCCCTGCGAACCCATCGCCGATTCAAGGTTGACGCGAACCTGTTCGAAGAACTGTTCGGTGGTCATCCATGGCTGGTTCGGGCCGATCAGGATTGCGAGATCCTTGGTCATGTGGCCCGCCTCGACGGTCTCGATGCAGACGCGCTCCAGCGTTTCGGCGAACTTGGTGACTTCGGGCGTATCGTCGAACTTGCCGCGATACTTCAGACCACCGGTCCACGCGAAGATCGACGCGATCGGGTTGGTCGAGGTCGCCTTGCCCTGCTGATGCTGGCGATAGTGACGCGTAACGGTGCCATGCGCCGCTTCTGCCTCGATTGTCTTGCCGTCCGGCGACATCAGGACCGAGGTCATGAGACCCAGCGAACCGAAGCCCTGCGCAACCTGATCCGACTGCACGTCGCCGTCATAGTTCTTGCAGGCCCAGACGAACTCGCCGTGCCACTTGAGCGCCGAGGCGACCATGTCGTCGATCAGACGATGCTGATATTCGATGCCGGCGGTCTGGAACTTGTCCTTGAACTCTGCCGCGAACACCTCTTCGAAGATATCCTTGAAGCGGCCGTCATACGCCTTGAGGATCGTGTTCTTGGTGGACAGATACACCGGCCAGCCGCGGCCAAGGCCATAGTTCATCGACGCGCGCGCGAAATCACGGATCGATTCGTCGAGATTGTACATGCCCATGGCGACGCCGGCGGCCGGGAAGTCGAACACTTCCTCCTCGATCACCTGACCATCGGTGCCTTCCCACTTCATGGTCAGCTTGCCGGCACCGGGAACCTTGAAATCGGTCGCCTTATACTGGTCGCCGAACGCGTGACGGCCGACGACGATCGGCTTCGTCCAGCCGGGGATCAGGCGCGGAACGTTCGAAATCACGATCGGTTCGCGGAAGACCACGCCGCCGAGGATATTGCGGATCGTGCCGTTGGGCGAACGCCACATCTTCTTCAGGCCGAATTCCTCGACGCGCTGTTCGTCGGGGGTGATGGTGGCGCACTTCACGCCCACGCCGTACTTCTGGATCGCCTTGGCGCTGTCGACGGTGATCTTGTCGTCAGTCTCGTCACGCTTTTCGATGCCGAGATCGTAATAGTCGAGGTCGATTTCGAGGTAGGGCTGGATCAGCCGCTCGCGAATCCATGCCCAGATGATGCGGGTCATTTCGTCGCCGTCGATTTCCACGACCGGGGTTTTGACCTTGATCTTCGCCATGCGCCTGCTCTCGATGTCTGTTGCGATTGCCGCGGCCTTACGGGGTCGGTTGGCAAGGATCAACCGGGTCGGGAATGCGCGGCGGTTGTCAGCACGGCCCGCCTTGGGTACACCACGCTTCATGGCATCGCTCGAAAAGCCCGCGGTCGGCACCACGACCGTCAAGTGGCGCTGGCCCTCGGTTCATCCCGAAGGGCGCAAATACGTCCTCATCGCCGCCGCCGTCACCGCTTTCTTCGCTTTCATGGCGTGGGAGACGCTGGCCTGGCCGATGGCGCTGGTCACCTTGTGGGTCGCGGCCTTTTTCCGCGATCCGATCCGCACCACGCCGCAGGGCGAGGGGCTGATCGTCGCGCCGGCCGACGGGCTGGTGACGATGATCGAGCGCGTCGAACTGCCGCCGGAATTGCGCGGGCCGAACGGTCTCGGCGATCAGCCGCTGGTGCGCGTATCGATCTTCATGTCGGTGTTCGACGTCCATATCAACCGCACCCCGATCGCCGGAACGATCCGGCAGGTGGTCTATATTTCGGGCAAGTTCCTCAACGCCGATCTCGACAAGGCGAGCGACGAGAATGAACGCCAGCATGTCGTGGTCGAGAGCCTCGACGGCCAGCGGGTGGGCTTCACCCAGATCGCGGGACTCGTCGCGCGGCGGATCGTCGGTTTCGTGAAATCGGGCGACTTCGTTGCCGCCGGGCAGCGGGTCGGACTGATCCGATTCGGCAGCCGGGTCGACGTGTTCCTGCCTGAAGGGATCGCGCCGCAGGTCGTCCTCGGCCAGCGCAGCGTCGCCGGGGAGACGGTCCTTGGTCGACCGGGCCTGCCCGCGCCCTTCGGGATTGCGCAGTAACGATGCGGCGCCCCCTGCCAGTCCGCGGTATTCCGCTGCGCGCCCTCGCTCCGAACGCGGTCACCGCGCTCGCTTTATGTTCCGGCCTGACCGGCATCCGGTTCGCCATCGGTGGCGAATGGGAACGCGCCGTGCTGATGGTGCTGCTGGCCGGCGTACTCGACGGCATCGACGGCCGGGTCGCGCGCATGTTGCGCGGCGAGAGCCGGTTCGGAGCGGAACTGGATTCGCTGTCGGATGCGATCTCGTTCGGCGTATCGCCGGCGCTGATCATGTATCTATGGGCGTTGCTCAACGAACCGCGCGTCGGCTGGATCGTATCGTTGATCTATGCGGTGTTCACCGCGCTGCGGCTTGCCAGGTTCAATGCACGGATCGACGTTGCCGAACAGCCGCATAAATCGGCGGGTTTCCTGACCGGCATTCCGGCGCCGGCCGGCGCGGGCCTTGCGATGTTGCCGCTCTATGCCTGGATCTGGAGCGGTGAGGCGATCTTTCGCTCGCCATGGATCGTGGCGCCATGGGTGGCATTCGTCGCGTTTCTAATGGTGTCGAGCCTCGCGACGTTCAGCTGGTCGTCGCTTAAGCTTCGCCGCCACATCCGCTTTGAAGCGATCGTCGGACTGGTCGTGGTGGCCGCGGCACTGGTATCCGCCCCGTGGCAGACGCTGACGGTGGTATGCGTCGCCTATCTGGCGACGCTACCGTTCAGCATCCGCAGCTATGGCCGGATCAGGCGGCAGCGCGAAGCGGCTGCGGCGCGACCGTAACAGCGCGCTGCCGGATAACGCCGCGTCGCGACGTCAGGCGAACCGGCGGCAGCGGATCGATCGACCATTCCGGACCCCGGCGCAGCAGGCGCAGGATGCGATCGCTCGCCGGCAGGATGGTGGCGACGATCGTTCCCATGGCGATCAGGAACGCGGCGGCGAACAAGGCGTAAGCAAACAGGGCCATCTCAAAACTCCCCGGAACAGATGCGATTCCAAAAAACCGCAATTTGTCGAACATCTCGGCCGGATCACGGTTCCATGATCCGCTTCTGGACCTGTAATGTTCTCATATCGTTCCAGCGTCAAGACTTGATCGTCGGTACGTCCTGCGCTAAGGGCGCCGGTCTCAACCCCACATGGGAAGCGCACATACCGGTGCCCGAGCCTTTGGCTCGATAAGGGTTCCTGCTTCCCAGAGGATCAACCGGAAGGAATTATCCTATGGCGGCACCCGTCGTCACCATGCAGGCGCTGCTCGAATCGGGCGCGCACTTCGGCCACCAGACCCACCGCTGGAACCCGAAGATGAAGCCGTACATCTTTGGCGATCGTAACGGCGTCCACATCCTCGACCTGTCGCAGACCGTGCCGCTGTTCGCGCGCGCGCTCGAATTCGTGTCTTCGACCGTCGCGTCGGGCGGCAAGGTCCTGTTCGTCGGCACCAAGCGTCAGGCGCAGGAGCCGATCGCCGAAGCCGCTCGCAAGTCGGGCCAGCATTTTGTCAACCATCGCTGGCTGGGCGGCATGCTCACCAACTGGAAGACGATCAGCAACTCGATCAAGCGTCTCAAGGCGCTCGAAGAGCAGCTGTCGGGCGACACGCACGGCCTGACCAAGAAGGAAGTGCTGAACCTGACCCGCGAGAAGGACAAGCTCGAGTTGTCGCTCGGCGGTATCCGCGATCTGGGCGGCATTCCCGACATCATGTTCGTGATTGATGCGAACAAGGAAGAACTGGCGATCAAGGAAGCCAACACGCTGGGTATCCCGGTCGTCGCGATCCTCGATTCGAACGTCTCGCCGGACGGCATCGCTTTCCCGGTGCCGGCGAACGACGACGCCAGCCGCGCGATCCGTCTGTACTGCGAAGCGATCGCGATCGCCGCGACTCGTGGCGGTCAGCAAGCGATGGCGCATTCGGGCCGCGATCTCGGCGCGATGGACGAGCCGCCGGCGGAAGAGGCGCTGAGCGTCGAGCAGTCGGAAGCTCCGGTCGAAGCGTAAGCTGTCACGGAACTGACGTGCGGGCGGGGCAGGGCGAAACACGCGCTGCCTCGCCCGCAAGCATATCGAACACCAAACAGGAGCCAGATCATGGCAGAAGTTACCGCCGCCGCCGTCAAGGAACTGCGTGAGCGCTCGGGCGCCGGCATGATGGATTGCAAGAAGGCGCTGACCGAAAACAACGGTGAGATGGAAGCCGCCGTCGATTGGCTGCGGACGAAGGGCCTAGCCGCCGTCGCCAAGAAGTCGAGCCGCACCGCCGCCGAAGGTCTGGTCGGCGTTGCCGTTGCCGGGACCAAGGGCGTTGCCATCGAGGTCAACAGCCAGACCGACTTCGTTGCGAAAAACGACCAGTTCCAGGGCTTCGTTCGTGACGTCGTCGCCATCGCGCTGGAAAAGGGGGACGATGTCGACGCGCTGAAGGGCCAGACGATGCCGAACGGCGGCACCGTCGAGGACGCGCTGGTCGCCAACATCTCGACCATTGGCGAGAACCAGGTGCTGCGTCGCGCGAAGGCCGTCGAAGTTACCAAGGGCGCGGTGATCCCGTACGTCCATAACGCCGCCGCACCGGGCCTCGGCAAGATCGGCGTGCTCGTCGCACTCGAATCGGACGCCGGTGTCGACGTGCTCGAGCCGCTCGGCAAGCAGATCGCGATGCACATCGCCGCCGCTTTCCCGCTGGCGCTCGACGAGAGCGGTCTGGACCAGGACATTCTCGAGCGTGAGCGTCAGATCGCGACCGAGAAGGCTGCCGATTCGGGCAAGCCGGCCGACATCATCGCCAAGATGGTCGAAGGTTCGGTGAAGAAGTTCGCCAAGGAAAACGCGCTGCTGAGCCAGCCGATCGTCATGGACGGCAAGACGCCGGTCGCCGACGTCGTCGCCAAGGCAGCGAAGGATGCCGGCACCGCGATCGTGCTGAAGGACTATGTCCGCTTCCAGCTCGGCGAAGGCATCGAGAAGGAAGAGAGCGACTTCGCCGCCGAAGTCGCCGCGACGGCAGGCCTCGCCCGCTAAATTCGCGCTTCCGTTTCACGGCCTTGCGGGCCGCGAGGATAGACCATCCTCGCGGCCCGTTTCGGTTCGACATAACGCCGCTTGGCTTTGCGGACGCTCACGGCTAGGGTCCGCCGCGCTCCCGATCGGCTATTTTCGCAGGTGTCATGTCCCGTCCCCGTTTCAACCGTATCCTCCTGAAACTCTCGGGCGAGGTCCTGATGGGATCGGGGCAGTTCGGCATCGATCCGGCGATGTGCGACCGCGTCGCGCGCGAGATCAAGGCGGCACGGGGCGAGGGCCATGAGGTGTGCGTCGTCGTTGGCGGCGGTAACATTTTCCGCGGCGTGGCGGGTGCGGCGCAGGGCTTCGAACGGGCCAGTGCCGACTATATGGGCATGCTGGCGACCGTGATGAACGCGCTGGCGATGCAGAATGCGCTGGAACAGATCGGCGTGGAGACGCGCGTCCAATCGGCGATCCCGATGGCATCGGTGTGCGAACCCTATATCCGCCGTCGTGCCGTCCGCCATATGGAGAAGGGCCGCGTCGTGATCTTCGCTGCCGGCACCGGCAGCCCGTTCTTCACCACCGACACCACCGCCGCGCTGCGCGCCGCCGAAATGGGCTGCGAAGCACTGTTCAAGGGCACCAGCGTCGACGGCGTGTATGATGCCGACCCGAAAAAGGTGCCGACCGCGACCCGGTACGACACGCTCGGCTTCGGTCGGGTGCTGGCCGACGACCTGAAGGTCATGGACGCATCGGCCGTGGCGCTGTGCCGCGACAACAATATCCCGATCGTGGTCTTCAACATCCGCGACGAAGGCAATCTCGCCGCCGTACTGGCGGGTGATGGTGTTTCGACGATCGTTCAGAACAACGCTTGATTCAAAAGGAAGTCGGTTATGGCCGCATATAACAAGGCCGATCTGGAACGTCGCATGGCCGGCGCGGTCGAGGCGCTGAAGGGCGACCTGAGCGGACTGCGTACCGGACGGGCGGCGGTATCGTTGCTCGATCCGGTCACTGTCGAGGTGTATGGCGCGCACATGCCGCTGAACCAGGTCGCGACCGTGTCGGCACCCGAACCGCGCATGTTGTCGGTGCAGGTGTGGGACAAGTCGAATGTTGGCCCGGCCGACAAGGCGATCCGTTCGGCCGGCCTCGGCCTCAACCCGATCGTCGATGGTCAGACGCTGCGCCTGCCGATCCCCGACCTGACCGAGGAACGCCGCAAGGAACTGGCCAAGCTGGCCGGCAAATATGCCGAATCGGCACGCATCGCGGTCCGCAACGTCCGGCGCGACGGCATGGAAAGCCTGAAGACCGACGAGAAGAAGGGCGTCTATTCGGAAGACGAGCGCAAGCGTCATGAAACCGAAGTCCAGAAGCTGACCGACGCGACCATCGCCGAGCTCGACGCGACGGCAAGCGCGAAGGAAAAGGAAATCCTCGGCAAGTGACGTCGTTCGCCGCTCGCACCTCGGTTCCGGCGGACGATCGCGCGGCACCGGGGATGCCCCATACCGCTTCGATTCCCCGCCACGTCGCGATCATCATGGACGGCAATGGCCGCTGGGCAAAGGCCCGGCGCCTGCCGCGGATTGCGGGGCATCGGCAGGGTGTGGAGGCGGTGCGGAACATCGCGCGTGCGGCACGCGAGCAGGGCGTCGAGGCGCTGACCCTCTACGCCTTTTCCTCGGAGAACTGGCGCCGTCCCGAACAGGAGATTGGCGACCTGATGGGGTTGCTGCGCCATTTCCTGAAAAGCGAGATCGACGAACTGCATCGCGAGGGCGTGCGGCTAAGAATTCTTGGCAATTATCAGGCGTTGCAGCCCGATCTGGTCAAGCTGATCGAAGGTGCCGTTGTCCGCACCGCGACCAATACCGGCCCGATCCTCGCCATTGCGCTGAACTATGGCGCGCAGGCCGAACTGGTCGCGGCGGCCCGTCGCCTTGCCGAGCGGGTCGCGGCGGGCATGCCGGTGTCGGCGATCGACGAAGCGGCGATCGATCGCGAACTCGATACGCACGACCTGCCGCCGCTCGACCTCATGATCCGCACCTCGGGCGAACAGCGGCTGTCGAATTTCCTGTTGTGGCAGGCGGCCTATGCCGAACTGCTGTTCGTCGACACGCTGTGGCCGGACTTCGACGGTGCGGCACTGGCGGAGGCGATCGCCGCCTATGGCCGGCGGCAGCGCCGGTTCGGGGGCCTGTGACGCAGGGTCCCGTCGCCGATCCCGCAGCACGCCGCAAGTCCGACCTCGCCACCCGTACGTTCGCCAGTGTCGGGATGATCGCGGTCGCCGCAACCGCGCTGTGGCTGGGAGGGTTCGCCTTCTGGCTGCTGGTCGCGATCGGCTCCCTGTTCATGATGGCCGAATGGGCCGATCTGCATAACGTGTCGCGCCAGCACAAACGGCTGGCGCAACTGGCGCTGACGGTGCCGCTGGCCATCCTGTCGCCTCTGGCGGCGGGGGCGGGGTTTCTGGCGCTCGGGCTGATCATCGGTGCGGCGTTCTTCGTCGTCATCACCACCCGCCTGCCGAAGCTGGCGCGCGGTATCCTGTATTGCGGTTTTCCGGCGCTGGCCGTCGTGTTCCTGCGCGATCGGCCGGACGGGCTGCTGCTCGCCTTCTGGGCGATGGCGCTCGTTTGGGCATGTGACATCGGTGCCTATTTCGCGGGCCGGACGATCGGCGGACCGAAGCTGGCACCGACGATCAGCCCGAACAAGACATGGGCCGGGCTGATCGGCGGGGTCATCGCCGCGTCGGTATTGGGCGGCATGCTGCAATATGCCGGTCTACCGCTGCATCTGGTGCTGGCGACGCCGTTGCTGGCGGTGCTGGCGCAGGTGGGCGATCTCTATGAGAGCCAATTGAAGCGTATGGCCGGCGTCAAGGATTCGGGCAATGTCCTGCCCGGCCATGGCGGGGTGATGGACCGGCTCGACGGGCTGGTGCCGGTCGCGCCGGCTGCGGCGCTGATGCTATTGGCAGGACTGTATTTGGCATGAAGCGCGTCAGTATATTGGGAGCGACCGGATCGGTCGGCACGTCGACGCTCGACCTGATCGAGCGCGCACCCGGCGAGTTCGAGGTCGAGGCACTGACGGCGAACCGGGATGTCGGCAAGCTGGCGGCAGCGGCGCGGCGGGTGGGTGCGAAGCTGGCGGTGGTCGGCGACGAGGCTTGTCTGCCGGCACTGCGCGACGCGCTGGGCGATAGCGGGATCGAGGCAGCGGGCGGTCAGCAGGCGGTGATCGATGCCGCCGCCCGTGCCGTCGACTGGACGATGGCGGCGATCGTCGGCACCGCTGGTCTCAAACCGGTGATGGCGGCGCTCGCCCGTGGCGGCGCGGTGGCGCTCGCCAACAAGGAAGCACTGGTTTCGGCAGGCGACGTGATGATGGCCGCGGCTCGCCGGGCCGGCACCACGTTGCTGCCGGTCGACAGCGAACATAATGCCGTGTTCCAGTGCCTCGACGATTGTCCGCCCGAACGCATCCGCCGCATCATCCTGACCGCGAGCGGTGGGCCGTTCCGTGAACGCTCGCTCGCCGAGATGCAGGGTATCACGCCCGAACAGGCAGTGGCCCATCCCAACTGGTCGATGGGTGCCAAGATCTCGGTCGATTCGGCGACGATGATGAACAAGGGTCTCGAACTGATCGAGGCCTATCACCTGTTCCCGGTCACGCCCGAGCAACTCGACGTGCTGGTCCATCGGCAGTCGGTCATCCACTCGATGGTCGAATATGTCGACGGGTCGACCCTGGCGCAGCTTGGATCGCCCGATATGCGAGTGCCGATCGCACATGCGCTGGCATGGCCCGATCGCATGGAAACGCCGTGCGAACGTCTCGATCTGGCGCGGATCGGCCGGCTCGACTTCGAAGCGCCCGATCTGGAGCGCTTTCCGGCGCTGGCATTGGCGCGCGCCGCACTGTCGGCAGGGGGCGGGCGGCCGGCGATCCTGAACGCCGCCAACGAGGTCGCGGTGGCTGCGTTTCTCGACCGGCGGATCGGTTTCCTCGAAATTGCCGCAATCGTCGGCGATGTCTTGCAGCGCTTCGACCCGGCAGGGCCGCAGACGCTCGACGCCGTGTTGGCGATCGATGCCGAAGCGCGTGCATTGGCGCGGGAGCGTGTGAAGGATTGCGCGGCTTGATCGAATCCCCCGGGTTGCTGATTACCGTCGTCGCGTTCCTGCTGGTGCTGGGGCCGCTCGTGTTCCTGCACGAACTGGGGCATTATGCCGCAGGGCGCTGGTTCGGCGTAAAGGTCGACGCCTTCGCCGTCGGTTTCGGCAAGGAAATCGCCGGCTTTACGGACCGTCACGGCACACGCTGGAAATTCGGATGGCTGCCCTTGGGGGGCTATGTTCGCTTTGCCGGGGACATGAACCCCGCGTCGCAACCCGATGCCGAATGGCTGCAACTGCCCGCCGCCGAACGGGTGCGGACGTTTCAGGCAAAGCCGGTCTGGCAACGGGCGATCATCGTCGCGGCGGGACCGGCGGTGAACCTGTTGCTGGCAGTTGCGATCCTTGGCGGGTTCGCGGCGGCCTATGGCGTCGACCGGACCCCGGCGACGATCGGTCGCGTGGTCGCGGGCAGCGCGGCCGAGCGCGCCGGGCTGCAGGCGGGTGACCGGATCACGGCAATGGGTGGCCGCCCGATCGACACCTTCTCCGAGCTTTCCTTCTACACCGTGATGCGTCCCGGTGAGCGCGTGCGCGTCGACTATCTGCGCGACGCTGCCCCACGGACGACCGATGCCACGATCGGCGCGGTGCGGCAGCGCGATCGCTTCGGCAACGAAGCGCGGATCGGCCGGTTCGGGATCGAGCGTGGGGCACCGGTCTTCGCGGCGTTGCCGCTCTGGCAGGCACCAGGCGAGGGCGTCCGCATGGTCGGCACGATCCTGCGCGGCACGGTCGACGGGCTGGGACAGATCATCACCGGCCGGCGTTCGGTCGAGGAAATGGGCGGGCCGCTCCGCATCGCCAAGGCGTCGGGCGAGCAATTCTCGCTCGGTTGGCCGGCGCTGGTCACGTTCGTGGCGTTCGTTTCGATTAATCTTGGATTCATCAACTTGTTGCCAGTTCCGATGCTGGATGGCGGCCACCTGATGTTCTACGCGATCGAGGCGGTGAAGCGGGGGCCGGTCCGTCCGCAGACGATGGAATGGGCGTTTCGTGGTGGATTGGCCCTGTTGCTGGCGTTGATGATATTCGTCACGGTGAACGATCTGGGGACGTTCGGCGTGTGGCGGGGGCTGGCCGGCTTGATCGGCTGACGTGGTTAGGGCAGTGCGCGCACGTCCTGTGGTGAAAGTTCCTCCGATTGGGGTGGGTTTGGTGACGCTAAGCAAGTTTTCGATTCACGGCGTGCGCGGTGCCGCGCTGCTCGCGGGCACGATGCTCTCGAGCACGGCCTTCGCGCAGGCGCAGCGTGCGCCCGCCGCTGCCGCGCCGGTGGTGCGCGCGCCTGCCGTACAGGCCCCTGCCGTACCCGCCGCACCGGTCCGCACCATCCGCTCGCTCCGCGTCGAGGGATCGCAGCGCATCGAACCCGATACGGTGCTGTCCTATACCAAGTTGCGTATCGGCATCCCCTACACCCCCGAAACCCTCGATCAGGCGATCAAGGACCTGTATGCGTCGGACCTGCTCGCCGACGTGGCGATCGAAGGCGCCGAGACCGGCGACATCATCGTCCGGGTCCGCGAAAATCCGATCATCAACCGCGTGGTGCTGGAAGGCAACAAGCGGCTGAAGGACGACAAGATTACCAAGGAGATCAAGCTCGCGCCGCGGCAGATCTTCACCCGCACCGCCGTCCGCGCCGACGTCGCGCGGATCATCGAGCTGTATCGCCGGCAGGGCCGCTTCGCCGCGCGGGTCGAACCCAAGATGGTCATGCTCGACCAGAACCGGGTCGACGTTATTTTCGAGGTTTCCGAAGGCGCGAAGTCTAAGGTTCGCCAGATCAACATCCTCGGCAACGAGGTGTTCAGCGACAGCCAGTTGCGCGGCGAGATGTACACCAAGGAGTCGCGGCCGTGGCGCATCTTCAGCTCGGCGACGAGCTATGACGAAGATCGCATGGCCGCCGATCAGCAGAAGCTGCGGCAATTCTACCTGACCGAAGGCTATGCCGATTTCCGCGTCATCTCGGCCGTCGCCGAACTGACGCCGGACAAGGAAGACTTCATCATCACCTATGTGGTGGAAGAAGGCGCGCGCTATAAGTTCGACGACGTGAAGGTCGAGAGCGCGATCCGCGACTTCGACAATGCGGCGCTGACCAAGACGCTGCCGATGAAGAAGGGCGATTGGTACAACGCGAAGCTGGTAGAGGATACGATCGACCAGCTGAGCGAATATGCCGGCCTGTTCGGCTATGCCTTCACCGATGTTCGCCCGGATTACGTGCCGGATCGCGAAAAGCATACGATGGCGATCACCTTCGTCCTGAACGAAGCGAACCGCACCTATGTCGAAAAGATCAACATCACCGGCAATACCCAGACGCAGGACCGCGTCATCCGCCGCGAATTCCGCGTGGCGGAGGGCGATGCGTTCAACGCCTTCCTGATCAAACGGTCGCAGGATCGCATCAACTCGCTCGGCTATTTCCAGGACAAGTTCGAGATCGACCGCACCGAAGGCTCCTCACCGGATCGCATCGTGCTGGGCGCGAATGTCGAGGAAAAGTCGACCGGCGAACTGACGCTGTCGGCAGGCTTCTCTAGCCTCGAACGTTTCATCATCCAGGCGTCGATCCGCCAGCGCAATTTCCGTGGCAAGGGGCAGGATCTTCAGGCGTCGGTCAATTATTCGACCTATCAGAAGTCGGTCGAGCTGGGCTTCACCGAACCCTATCTGTTCGACAAGAACATCGCGCTGGGCGGAACGCTGTTTCGGCGCGATCTGAACTCGTTCAATTTCCTCGGGACCGGCCGCAACTCGCTCTATTCGCAGGTTTCGACCGGTGGGCAGATCGTGGCCAGCGTGCCGCTGACCGAATTCTGGACGCTGTCGGGCCGCTATCAGCTGAGCCAGGACAATGTCGGGCTGGACCAGGGGACGTATTTCACCAACGGCGTCTGCGATCCGCTGAAGGCCGGTCGCTATCTGTGCGACTCGATCGGCAACCGGCTGACCAGCATGGTCGGCGGGAACCTGATCTTCGACAATCTCAACAACCGTCTGCGGCCGTCGCGTGGTCAGCGTCTCGTCACTGGACTTGATTTCGCGGGTCTGGGCGGTGACGTCCGGTTCGCGCGTATCCGTGGCGATTTCGACAAATACTGGAATGTCGGCGGCTTCATCCTGTCGGCAGGGGTCGAGGGCGGCTATATCCACTCGCTGCAAAAGCGCGCCGGCGAGGGGATCGATCCGGTCCGCATCGTGGATCGCTTCTACCTCGGCGAACCGCAGTTCCGCGGCTTCGACATTCGCGGCGTCGGCCCGCGCATCCAGCGCCAGCAATATACCGGTTCGGTCGCTGGCGGCGATCAGACGCTGGTGACCGCACGCGATCAGACGCTGAACGATCCGCTGGGCGGCAAGGCCTATTATCTCGGCAAGATCGAACTCGAACCGCCTCTGGGTTCGGGCATCGCCGAACTCGGTCTGCGGCCATCGATCTTCATCCAGGCAGGCGCGCTGTTCGGCGTTACCCGGCCGCGGCCGACGCTGGCATTCGAACAGGCGCGTAGTGCCGATGGCACGTTGCAGTTCAACAAGGACGGCTCGCCCTCGCTGCTGCCGTTCAGCTCGCCAATCAAGACGTCGGACGGGTTGCAGGTCTACAACAACCAGTTCACCGACGGGTCCGGCCAGCCGGCGATCCGGCAGACGACCTGTTCGGTCGGCTATGCGACAACGGTCGGCGGTACCTGTCTGGGCGGCGAGCCGAACACGGTCGCGATCAACACCACGCAGCCGTTCCTCGAACAGTTCCTTGGCGATTCGGCCAAGCCGCGTCTGTCGATCGGTATCGGCGTGAACTGGAACTCGCCGTTCGGCCCGTTGCGGATCGATCTGGCCAAGGCACTGCTGAGCCAGCCGGGCGACGACAAGAAACTCATCACTTTCAACGTAGGAACTCAATTCTAATGCGTAGCCTCACCAAGGCGGCGATCGCCGCATTCGTTTTTGCCGCTCCGACCGCCCCGGCGTTCGCGCAGGCGCTGCCCGACGCGAAGATCGCAGTCGTCGATTCCGAGCGGATCTTCCGTGACTGCACCGCGTGCAAGGCGGCGACGACCCAGCTCCAGTCGCAGCGTCAGCAGCTTCAGTCGCTCGCTACCTCGCTCGGCCAGCCGCTCCAGACCGAAGCCCAGTCGCTGCAGACCGCGGTGACCGCCGCCAAGGGTACCCCCGACGCCGCGCTCCAGACCCGCATCCGCACGTTCGAGCAGCGTCAGCAGCAGGCGCAGCAGCAGATCAGCCAGCAGGAACAGCAGGTTCAGCGCAACATCGCCTATGTCCGTGAACAGATCGGCACCCGCCTCGGCCCGATCATCACCCAGATCGCGCAGCAGCGCGGTGCGACGCTGGCCGTCGACAAGGGCAACAGCTTCTACAACGCGCCGGCGACCGAAATCACCGACGCCGTGCTGACCACGCTCAATTCGCAGCTGCCCAGCGTCAGCGTGACCGCCCCGGCACAGGCCGCTCCGACGGCCCCCGCCGCTGGCACGCGTCCGGCCCCGGCAGGCCGCTGATCGTGGAAGGGGAGGCGACCTCGATCGGACCGTTCGACATCACCCGGGTGATGGCGGCGATCCCGCATCGCTATCCCATGCTGCTGGTCGACCGTGTCGTGGAACTGATCCCCGACCGGTCGATCACCGCGATCAAGGCGGTGACGATCAACGAAGGCTTTTTTCAGGGGCATTTCCCCGGCCGTCCGATCATGCCGGGCGTGCTGATCGTCGAGGCGCTGGCGCAGGCCGCCGGCATCCTCGCGGTCGAAAGCCTCGGTCTCGTCGGTTCGGGCAAGTTGGTCTATTTCATGTCGATCGACGGCGTGAAATTCCGCAAGCCGGTCGAACCGGGCGTTCTGCTGACGCTGGAAGCCGAATTCGTGCAGAAGCGTTCGCGGGTCTGCAAATTTGCGGGGAAGGCGCGCATCGACGGCGAACTCGCCGCCGAATGCGAATTCACCGCGATGATCGCCGACCCGCCCAAGGCGTAAGCCGGTGCGGATCATTGCTATTGTGGGCGCGTCCGTGTACGGGCGCGCCTTCCTATTTCCGGGCTGGTCGGAACCAGCCGCTTGTGGAGAAGACCGATGAAGAAAGAAACGCACCCCGACTATCACACCATCAAGGTCCAGATGACCGATGGCACCGTGTTCGAAACCCGTTCGACCTGGGGCAAGGAAGGCGATCTGATGACGCTGGACATCGATCCGCTGGCGCACCCGGCATGGACCGGCGGCCGTGGCCAGATGCTGGATTCGGGTGGTCAGGTCGCACGCTTCAACAAGCGTTTCGGCGGTCTCACGCTCGGCAAGAAGTAAGCTGGCGGCGCGGGCGACGCCCGCGCGCTGCACTTTATGGAAAGGCCGCGGTGGCGTCTGCTATCGCGGCCTTTTTATCGTCTGTTATAGTGTCGCGGAGGTGGGGTGCGCCGCCGCGACAGGGCAGGCTTACTTTCCCCGATTGTCCAGCGTCGCTGGCGCGATCTGTACGCTCGTCCGTGCAACGATGTCGGTCGCGCTGTTTGCCAGCAGCAACTGATACGCACCCCCAGCAATCTTCCAGCCGCGCGTCTGGCTATCGAACGTCGCCAGCAGTCGCGGATCGACCGTCACGTCCATCGTTCGCGTTTCGCCGGGGGCCAGATCGACCTTGGCAAAGCCGCCCAGCCGCTTCGGCGCTTCCCATCCGGCACCCGCGACATAGAGCTGCGCTAGCCCCTTGCCGCGCACCTTGCCGGTGTTGGTGATGGTGAAGCGCGCCTGCACGCCCTTGCCGGACGGTTGGGCGGTCAGCCCGCCTAGCGTAAAACTGGTGTAGGACAGGCCATAGCCGAACGGGAACAGCGGCTTGGCCCCGGTCTTGTCGAACCATTTATAACCGACCGCGGCCCCTTCGATATTATAGTTGCCCATCGGGTGCGAATCGCGGTCGAGCTTCGGATCGCCCTCGATCACCGGACGCGGCAGTTGCGTGAGCGATGCGGGGAAGGTCGCGGGCAGGTGGCCCGACGGGTTGACCTCCCCGGTGAGTACCCGGGCGATCGCATCGCCCCCCGACGTCCCCGGATACCATGCCTCCAGCACGGCTCCGACCTTACCCAGCCATGGCATCAGCACCGGACCGCCGGTTTCGAGCACGACCACGGTCTTGCGGTTGGCACGGGCGACCGCGTCGATCAGGGCGTCCTGATTATCGGGCAGGTTCAGGTTCGGGGCGTCGATCGATTCCCCGGTCCATTGTTCGCCGAAGACGATGACGACGTCGGCCTTGCGCGCGGCGGCGGCGGCGGCCTTCACGTCCTTGCCGTCGAGATAGGTAATTTGCGCGCGGCTCCGTACCTGCAACGCCTTCATCGGCGACGACGGGTGGTAGAGCTTCGGTCCCGGAAAGCCGCCGGGATATTCGTCGGGGACAGCAAGGCCGCCGACCGGGCCGCCATGCGGATACACCTGGCTCGACCCGCCGCCCGACAGCACGCCGACATCGGCATGGGCACCGATCAGCAGGATCGATCTGGCGGTGGCGGCAAGCGGCAACACCCCGGCGCTGTTCTTGAGCAGCACGATGCCTTCCTCGGCATCGGTGCGGGTGATGGCGGCATGGGCGGCATAATCGATCGTCGTCGCGCGGTCGCCGGCGACCGGCGTATCGAACAGGCCGTTCCTGAACATCGCCCACAAGATGCGCCGCGCCATGTCGGTCGCCCGTGCTTCGGGAACATAGCCGTTGTTCACCGCCTCGCGCAGGGCATCGGCGAAATAGGCGGAGCGATCGAACGCCCAGCCCGATTGCTGGTCCAGCCCGGCATTGGCCGCCTGCGTCGTCGAATGGGTCGCGCCCCAGTCCGACATCACATAACCCTTATAGCCCCAATCCTTCTTCAGCGTGCGGTTGAGCAGCCAGTCATTTTCACACGCATAGAAGCCGTTGACGCGGTTATAGGCGCACATTACCGATCCCGGATCGCCGGTCTCGACTGCGAATTCGAACGCGAGCAGGTCCGACTGGCGCGCCGCTGCCTCGTCGATGCGATGGTCGATGTTGAAGCGGTTGGTTTCCTGTCCGTTGAACGCATAATGCTTCATCGTCGATACGACGTGCTGCGACTGGATGCCCTTGATCTCATGGCCGGTGATGATGCCGGCGAGCAGCGGGTCTTCGCCGCCATATTCGAAGTTCCGGCCACCGCGCGGTTCGCGCATCAGGTTCATGCCGCCGGCCAGTTGCACGTTGAAGCCCGACAGAAACGCCTCGCGCCCGATCATCGCACCGCCGGCTTGCGCGACCTGCGGGTTCCACGTCGCGGCGGTGGCGATACCCGAAGGAAGCGAGGTGCGCAGCCGCGGCGTCGGCGAACGCTGCGTCGCGACGCCGAGGCCGGCATCGGTCTGCCACTGGCCCGGAATGCCAAGCCGCGGAATGTCCGGAACATAGCCTGCCGAATCGGGCAGTCCGTCCTTGGGCGGTTCGTAATTCTTGATCGGTGTGCGCTGCCAATCGGCCTTGGTCGAGAAATAGCCGAAGGTCAGCTGCAATTTCTCGTCGAGCGTCATCTCCTTCAGGACCAGTTCGGTGCGGGCATCGGCATCGAGCGCAGGGTTCATCCACGGCCGCGCCTGAGGGCCGTCGGTCGGGCGGGTGGCGGCTTGTGGAGCGTTGTTGGTAGTTTGCGCCAGCACCGGCGCAGCGGTGAGCAGCGTGCTGCCGAGCAGGGCGGCAAGGCGAAGGGATGCGGACATCGATGGTATCTTTCGCAAAGGGGAAGAACGCTCGGACGAACGTGACTGGTCGAACGGGATCACAAGCTTGTCGGTCAAGCGGCGGTGGGGCGGGCCATGGCGGCGTGGCGCGATCCGGCGCATGCTGTTCCTCCCCCCGTTCGGTTGCCGCATCGGTCCGGCGAGTGTACCGGGACAGGCCGTTGCGCGCCATATCCGCGTCGCATTCCCTGGCAGTGTGATAGCGTTGTCAGAACAGGAAAATCAATCCGTCGGGCGCAGGCGGTATCCGGTGGTCGCGGCGTTCGCGGAACAGACGGGTAATTAACCGCATTTTCGGTTTCCCGGCCTAAGCGCTGCTTATCAGGTTTCAGGGGGCGACGTGACACATCCCATCTTTTACGATGCCAGCGGGCAGCGCGCCCGGCGGGTGCGATGGGGCGCGGCGATCCTGGTCGTCACGATGCTCGCGATCGTCGCGCTGGTCGTTTCGGCACTGACACGGACGCCGCAGCGGGGCGCACTGGCGCTCCCCGAGGATGCCGCGCGTCCGCATGCGATTGCCACTGCGCCCCTCCAAACGAGCGCCGGTCCCTGGCTGCCGGCGGGGGAGGCCGCTGCCGGTGCACGCCGCCTGCCGGTGCTCGGCTTCTATATGCCGTGGGATGCGGCATCGCGGCAGTCGCTGGGGCGTCATGTGGACGAGGTCGACTGGCTGGCACCGGGCATCGCGTCGGTTGCCGGGCGCGACCATCGCTTCGCCTATGAAACGGATGACTATCTGCACGCGGTACTGGCGAAAGCGAAACGTCCGCCCGCGCTGATCCCGATGGTGCAGAATGCGCGTGAGGATGGCAGCTGGGACGGTGCCGGCACCGCTGCGCTGCTGGCCGATGGGAAGGCGCGGAGCCGCTTCGCCGGACAGATCGAAGCGATGGTGGCGGCGGAGCGGGGAATGGGCGTGATGCTCGACCTCGAAAGCCTGCCCGCAAGCGCGCACGCCGATTATCGCCGTTTCCTGTCCGAACTCCGCACGCGGTTTGCCCGCCGTCACTGGCAGGTGATGATCGCGACCCCGGTCGCGGACGCGGAATGGGATCTCGCCCGCTATGCGACGGTCGTCGATCGGCTGGTGCTGATGGCCTATGACGAGCATTGGATGGGTGGTGCGGCGGGACCGATCGCGTCGCAAGCCTGGTTCGCGCAGGTGGTCGCCGACGCAGTGCGCGCCGCCGGTCCCGGCGCGATCGTTGCGCTAGGCAATTACGGCTATGACTGGAACGGTCGCACGACCGAACCGCTGCGCGTGGCCGACGCGTGGAACCTCGCGCGACAGGCGGGGACCGTGCCGACATTCGATCGGGCAAGCGGCAACTGGCACTTCGCCTATCGCGAACGGGGGCGTGACCATCAGGTCTGGCTGCTTGATGCGGTCACCGCCGCCAACCAGCTCCGCGCGGCGTCGGTCGCCGGCGCGAACGCGGTCGCGCTCTGGCGCATGGGGAGCGAGGACCCGCATTTCTGGACCGTCGCCCGTACCGGTTCCGCCGCCGGGACCGGAACCTTGCCCCAGCCAGCCGGCGTGACGCTGCTCGGACAGGGCGAGGTATTGCGGCTGGATGCCGGCGCGACCGCCGGACACCGCACGCTGCGGTCCGATGCCAGCGGCATGGTCCGCGCGGCGCAGGTCGATCGCCTGCCCGGACCCGATATCGTCCAGCGCACCGGCGCGCAGCGGCGCATGGTCGCGCTGACCTTCGACGATGGACCCGACCCGCTCTGGACGCCCAAAATCCTTGACGTGCTGAAGCGCGAAGGCGCGCCCGGCACCTTCTTCGTCACTGGTGCCAATGCGCTGGGGCAGGGGCCGATCCTGCGACGAATCGTTGCGGAGGGTAGCGAACTCGGCAACCACAGCACCTCGCATGCCAATCTGTCGCACCGCTCGCCGGAAGCGATCCGGCTGGAACTGACCGCGACCGAACGGCTGGTCGAGGCCTATACCGGGCGGGCGATGCGGCTGTTCCGTCCGCCCTTCCTCGGCGATGCCGATCCCGATCGCGGCGACGAGCTGCATGCGACCCGGATCGGGGCCGAACTCGGCTATCTGACGGTAGGCCTGAACGTCGACCCCCATGACTGGCAAACGCCGTCGCCGCAGCAGATCGTCGCGCGTACGATTGCGGAGGTTCAGGCCGGTACCGCCGATCGCCCGACGCAGATCGTGCTGCTCCACGATTCGGGCGGCGATCGCAGCCGGACGCTGGCGGCGCTGCCGGGGATCATTCGCGGTCTGCGCGCGCGTGGCTATGAACTGGTCGGCGTGTCGCGGCTCGCCGGGCTGTCGCGCGATCAGGTGATGCCGGTATTGCAAGGCGTGCAAGCGAACGAAGCGGCGAGTGCGCGGGGCCTGTTCGGCGGTGTCAGCCTGACCCGCGACCTGTTGATGACGGCATTCCTGCTGGTGATCGCCATCGGCATCGCCCGGTCGGTCGCACTGGCCGGACTGGCGATGCTGGCCGCGCGCCGGGGCGGTCCGCCGCCGGTTGCGCCGCATCTGGTCCCGACGTCGGTGTCGGTGTTGATCCCGGCGTTCAACGAAGCGCGCGTGATCGAGGCATCGGTGCGCCGCATCCTCGGTAGCGTCGGCGTCCGGATCGACGTCATCGTGATCGACGACGGCTCGACTGACGGTACGTCCGATATCGTCCGGACCGCGTTCGGCATCGATCCGCGCGTCCGGCTGCTGACACTGGAAAATGGTGGCAAGGCACGTGCGCTCAACACCGCGCTACAGATCGCCAGGGGCGACGTCGTCGTCGCGCTCGACGCCGACACCCAGTTCGAAGCGGATACCATTGCGAAGCTGTTGCGCTGGTTTGCCGATCCGGCGATCGGCGCGGTCGCGGGCAATGCGAAGGTCGGCAATCGCGTCAACCTGATTACCCGGTGGCAGGCGCTGGAATACATTACCGCACAGAACCTCGAACGGCGCGCGTTGCATGCGCTGGGCGCGGTGACGGTCGTGCCGGGGGCAGTCGGGGCGTGGCGGCGGGCGGCACTGGATTCGGTCGGCGGATATCCCGACGATACGCTGGCCGAGGATCAGGACCTGACCATCGCTATCCAGCGCGCCGGCTGGCACGTCGCCTGCGACATGGAGGCGATCGCCTGGACCGAAGCGCCGGAGACGGCACGGGCTCTGTTCCGTCAGCGCTATCGCTGGGCCTATGGCACGCTGCAATGCCTGTGGAAGCACCGCGCGATCATCGGCCGGGGTCGTCCGCGCGGGCTGGCCTTGCTGGGGCTGCCGCAGGCGCTGGTGTTCCAGGTGCTGTTCACGCTGGCCGCACCGCTGATCGACCTGGCGCTGATCGGGAGCATCGCCACCACCGCGTGGCGCATCGCCGATCGCGGGTGGGAAGCGGCGGGCGGCGATGTCGGCTGGGTCGTGCTCTACTGGGCGGCGTTCACCGCGATCGATCTGGCATGTGGCTGGGTCGCCTATCGGCTGGAGGGCAGGGGCGAACGCCTGCCGCCGCTGCGGATGCTGGCGCAGCGGTTCGGCTACCGCCAGTTGCTGTACGCGGTGGTCCTGCGCGCGCTGGCGGCGGCGATGAACGGACCACGCGTCGGCTGGGGCAAGCTGGAGCGCAGCGGCAGCGTGACCGCACCGGACATTGCGACGGTCGTGACGCCGATCGGCGAACGCGCCGCTCCGTCTGTCGCGCCGGAGGTGGCCGCCGCCGCATGAAACCGTCGCACGCGTTGACACACAATATGAGTTGCATGAGATGTTCGCGATGACCGGACGACGTACCAGCACCGTATCGCTGTCCCCCGAACTGGAAGCGTTCATCGCCGATGCGGTGGCGGGCGGGGGCTATGCCGATGCCGACGAGGTCGTCCGTGCCGGCCTGCGTGCGTTGCGCTCCGCCAGCGCGGGATGCGGCATGGTGGCGAAGGACTGGCCGGCAGCCGGCGGCGAATGCGGCGCGCTGATCCGGTCGCGCGACTGGGCTGACACGCCGCTCGGCCCGCCAGCGGACTGGCCGTCGCAGATGCGGGCGACGATCGCGAACATCGTCAATTCGCCGGTGGCCAAGATGCTGGTATGGGGTCCGGACCACATCCTGTTCTACAACGACGCCTATCGCGCGATCGTTGGCGAACGCCATCCGGCCGTGTTCGGCACCCCGGTCAGAAGTGCGTTTCCCGAACTGTGGGACCACTATCAGGACGTGCTGCCGGCAGCATTGCGCGGCCAGAGCCAGTCGTTCCGTGACCGGCCGACCGTCTTCTCGCGCGCGAACGGTTCGGAAACGCTGACCCTCGACCTGTACTACACGCCGGTCGTCGACGGTCAGGGCGTCGCCGATGGCGTCTTGTGCACCGTTATCGACAACAGCGTGCGCAAGGTGATCGAAGCACGTCTGGCGGCGAGCGAGGCCGAACTGCGCCGCATCGCCGATGCCGTGCCCATGCTCGTTTCGTATATCGACCGGGATCACCGCTACCGCTTCGTCAACGCCAACTATGAAAGCTGGTTCGGCGGCGCATCGAACGCGATGGTCGGCCGGCATATCCGCGAGGTGATCGGCAAGGAACTGTATCGCGACCGGCAGGGTGATATCGATGCGGCGCTGACCGGCGAGTGGATCGTCGGCGAAACCGTGCTGCAGCACCGGACGCTCGGCCACCGAGCGTTCGAGATACGCTATGTCCCGCATCAGGACGATACCGGGCAGACGGTCGGCGTATATATTCTGGGCATCGACATGACCGAACGCGCCCGGGATGCTGCCGCGATCAAGGCGAGCAACAGCCGGTTCCGCACCGCGATGCAGGCGGTGCACGGGGTATTGTGGACCAACAGCGCCGATGGCCGGATGGTCGGCGAACAGGCCGGCTGGGCGGCGTTGACCGGGCAGGCGTTCGACGAATATCACGATTTCGGCTGGGCATCGGCGGTCCATCCCGATGATGCCGCCGCGACGATCGCTGCCTGGAATACCGCGGTCGCCGCGCGTAGCATGTTCGTGCACGAACACCGCGTCCGGCGGCATGACGGTGAATGGCGGATCTTTGCTATCCGTGCCCTGCCGATCCTCGGCGACGCCGGTGAAATCACCGAATGGGTCGGCGTCCATACCGACATTTCGCACCAGCGCGCTGCCGAGGCGGCGTTGCGCGAGCAGGCAGACAGCCTCGCCCGGCAGGTCCGGCATCGCGAACGTGCCGAGGATCAGCTGCGCAGCCTCAATGAAACGCTCGAAAGCCGGGTGATCGCCGAGATCGCCGAGCGGCGGCACGCCGAGGCGCAACTCGCGCAATCACAGAAGATGGAGACCGTCGGCAAACTGACCGGGGGTATCGCGCATGATTTCAACAATCTGTTGCAAGTCATTGGCGGCAATCTGCAATTGCTGACGCACGACGTGGTCGGCAATGCCAAGGCGGAACGTCGGGTCGACAATGCCATGGCAGGCGTTTCGCGCGGCGCACGCCTTGCCAGCCAGTTGCTCGCCTTCGGTCGTCGACAGGCACTGGAGCCGAAGGTCGTCAACGTCACCCGCTTCGTACAGGGCATGGACGACATGCTGCGCCGGGCGATCGGCGAGGCGATCGAGATCGAGACGGTTTTTGCCGGTGGTCTGTGGAATACCTTCATCGACCCGGGCCAGATCGAGAATGCGCTGCTCAACCTCGCCATCAACGCGCGCGACGCGATGGAAGGGCGGGGCAAGCTGACCATCGAGCTGTCCAATACCCATCTCGACGACAGTTATGCCCGCACGAACGAAGAAGTGATTCCGGGGCAATATGTCATGCTGGCGGTGACCGATACCGGCAGCGGCATGTCCCCCGACGTCGTCGCGCGGGTGTTCGAACCGTTCTTTTCGACCAAGGCCGAGGGCAAGGGGTCGGGGCTGGGCCTGTCGATGGTCTATGGCTTCGTCAAACAGTCGGGCGGCCACGTAAAAATCTATTCGGAAGTCGGGCACGGCACCTCGATCAAGCTGTATCTGCCGCGGGCGATGGAGTCCGAGGATGTCGAGGTGCAGGTCGATACCGGTCCGGTGCGCGGCGGGACCGAGACGGTGCTGGTCGTCGAGGATGACGAGGAAGTCCGCACCACCGTGGTCGAGATGCTCGGGGACCTCGGCTATCGCGTGCTCAAGGCGTCCGACGCCGCCAGCGGCCTCGCGGTGATCGAAAGCGGTATGTCGATCGACCTGCTGTTCACCGACGTCGTCATGCCGGGCGCGCTCAAGAGCCCCGAAATGGCGCGCAAGGCCCGCGAGCGGTTGCCCGGTCTCGCCGTATTGTTCACCAGCGGCTACACCGAAAACTCGATCGTCCATGGCGGGCGGCTGGACAAGGGCGTGCAGCTGTTGTCGAAACCCTATACACGCGAGGCGCTGGCGCGGAAAATCCGCCATGTCCTGTCGAACCAGCAACAGCGTAATCTAGCGACGCTGCAACCGCAGATCGTCGACAGCCGGCCGGTCGCGATCACCACGCCGCCGACCATCCGGCGCACGATCCTGCTGGTCGAGGACGACGGGCTCATCCGCATCAGCAGCGCCGAAATGCTGGAGGAAGCGGGTTTCGTCGTGGTCGAGGCGGCGAGCGCCGAAGAGGCGATCACCGCGTTGCAGACCGCGCCCGTCGACATGCTGGTCACCGACGTCAACCTGCCCGGCGCGTCGGGTCGCGAACTGGCTCAGCGGGCCCGCATGCTGCGCCCCGGAGCGCTGGTGGTGTTCGCAACCGGCGATCCCGGCGCGGTCGCCGAGGAAGCGGATGCGATCGTTCTTGCCAAACCCTATACCAGCGGCGCGTTGCTGGCGGCGTTGCGCAGGGGCGAGACGGCGCGGGTGACGACCGGTGAACCGGGCGCCTAGCCCCCCGGTGCGGCCGCAAGTGAATCGCGTTCGACCAGATGATGTTCGTGCGCGATATTGGCCGGTACCTCCGCGCCGCTCAGCTGGTCGAGCAACAGCGTGGTCGCGCTGACCGCCATGTCGAACACCGGCTGGCGCATCGTGGTGATCCGTGGCCAGGTGATGCGCGCGATTTCGGAATCGTCGAAACCGACGATCGACAAGTCGCCCGGCACGTCGATCCCGGCCTCCCGCGCGGCCATCAGCGCACCGACTGCCATGTCGTCATTCTGCGCGAGGATCGCGGTCGGCCGATCGTGCCGCGTGAGCAGCGTCTGCGCAGCCGCGAACCCGGAATCGAACGTGAACAGACCATCCAGCACGAGATCGGGATCGATCGACTGGCCGGCGGCGGCGAATGCCTTTGCATAGCCCGCCATGCGCGCCTCGGCGGCGGCATGGGTCGGATCCCCCTTGATAATGCCGACCCGCCGGTGCCCCTGCTTCAGGACGAGTGCCGCGACCTCGCAGGCGGCGACGACGTCGTCGACGACCACGCCGGGGGTCAGTTCGGGCCAGCGCGTCGGCGCGATCCGGGCAAACGGCATGCCGATCGCGGTCAGTTCGTCGAGGATGCGGCGGCTGTCCGATGCCGGCGGGGCCAGCACCACGCCATCGACCGCCGCCGATCGCAGCAGCCCGACGACCTCGTCGGCATGGTCGGTGACCGATCGAACCGGCAGCACCACCAACCGATACCGTTCGCCGCGCAACCGGTCCAGCACGCCCATTTGCAGGTCGACGACATAGCTGGGCGAGGGATTTTCATAGACCAGCCCGATCAGATGTGACCGTTGCCTCGCCAATCCCTGCGCCATGATGTTGGGGTGATAGTCGAGCGTCCGGACCGCTTCGCGCACCCGGTCGCGCACTGCGTCGGTGACATGCGGCTCGCCGTTCAGCACGCGCGATACGGTCTTGGTCGATACGGCGGCGTGACGGGCGACGTCGACGATGGTGATGCGCCGCGGCGGACGCGATCGGGGTGGCTGCATGACCGCATCACCGCCACGCCGCCGCGCCCGTGTCAATCGCAACATGACCGCATCGTCATCTGTCGCCCATCGTCCGGTCGGGTCGCGCCGTGTACGACCGGCATGGAGGAGTTGCAGGATGTCGGTTCACGACGCACCCCGTTTCGCTATGGTCCGCGACATGACGCTTTGCGGACTGGCCGCCTGCGCATTGTTGGTCGCCGGGTGGCTCGGTGTCGCCCCCGATGGCGCGACCTTCGCGGCGGACGGCGCGACTTTAGCGCCGCACCGCCTGCCCGATGGTTGGGTCGTCACCAGCCTGCGCACCGGTGGCATGGCGGCGCGGTCGGGCTTGCAGGTCGGCGACGTCATCGATGCCGTTGCGGGCCATGCGCCAGTCTCCGCCGACGTTTCGACCCTCGCTGCCGGGTCCGTCATACTGCATGTCGCGGCAAGGGGTGACGTCGGCGCCCACTCGCTGATATTGCGGCCGCCGGAGGTGGCGTCACGTGAAGATCCTGACCGTCGAGGACGATGAAGAAACGGCAGCCTATATCGGCAAGGGGCTGACCGAAGCCGGGTTCGTGGTCGATCGCGCCGCCAACGGGCGCGACGGATTATTCCACGCGATCGACGGCGGGTATGACTGTATCATCATGGACCGAATGCTGCCGCAAATGGACGGCATGGCAACGATCGCGGCGATGCGCGCCGCCGGCGTGACGACGCCGGTGCTGATCCTGTCGGCGATGGGATCGCCCGACGACCGGGTCGCGGGGTTGACGCAAGGGGCCGACGATTATCTGACCAAACCGTTCGTCTTCGCCGAGTTGCTGGCGCGGGTGCGGCTGCTGACCCGGCGTCAGCCGGCCGGCGCACCGGCGGCCGAGACCATGCTGACCTGCGACGATCTGACGATGGACCTGCTGGCGCGCCGGGTGCGGCGCGGCGCGCGGGTGATCGACCTGCAACCACGTGAATTCCGTCTGCTCGAATATCTGTTGCGCCATGCCGGACAGGTGGTGACGCGCACCATGTTGCTGGAGGGCGTGTGGGATTATCATTTCGATCCGGGCAGCAACGTGACCGACGTGCATATCAGCCGCCTGCGCCGCAAGATCGACGATGGCGAGCAGCGCCGCCTGCTGCATACCGTGCGCGGGTCGGGCTATAAGCTGGGGGTCGAACCCTGACGCTGCTCATCCGGTCGGCGACGCTGCGATTTGCCGCACTGGTCTTTGCGCTGCAACTGGCCGGTGCGGCAGTGACGCTGCTGACGGTGCGGACGATCACCGAAAGCCGCCTGACCGCCAGCGCCACGCAAGAAGCGCAACGGCTCCGCGCGACCTTGCTGGAGGCATGGGCGGCGCGGGGTGTGACCGGTTTGCGCGCTGCGGCCGAACTGCGGCTCGACCGTAGCGACCGGCCCTTGTCGGTGGCGCTGGTGACGGCGCGCGATGGTACGCCGCTGGCCGGGAATGTCGGAGCCTGGCCGCCTAACGTGTCCCCCGGATCGCCCGCCACCATCGAATTGTTCCGCGTCCGTCGTGACCAGCCCGAATCGATGCGGGTGATCGGTACCGTCCTGCCCGACGGCACCCGGCTGCTGACCGGGCATGTGATCGAGGGCGAACGGGCCTTTGTCGGCGCCATGGAAATGGCGATGGTCGCCGCGATGATCGTCGCGTTGTCGCTCGCCACGCTTGCCGGTTGGGTCGCCGCACGGATCATTGCCCGGCGGCTGTGGCGCACCGTGGATACCGTCGCGGCGGTGACCGATGGCGATCTCGACCGTCGCGTCGCCTTGCTCGGCGGGCGTGACGCGTTCGACAGGCTTGGACAGTCGGTCAACGCCATGCTCGACCGGATCGCGATGCTGGTCGGCGAATTGAAGATGGCGACCGATGCGCTGGCCCACGACCTCCGGTCGCCACTTACCCGGCTGCGCGCGACGCTGGAACGGGCGCTGGCCGCCGCCGATACCGAAGACGGCCGGATCGCGGTGCTCCGCGCGATGGACGAAGGTGACCGGTTGCTGGGGATGCTCGACACCGCCCTGCGCATCACGCGCGCCGAAGCAGGGATCGGTCGCGATGCCTTCAGTCCGACCGATCTGACGGCGCTGGTCGCCGACTTTGCCGATCTGTTCGAACCCCTTGCCGAGGATCGCGGACTGGCGATTGTGGTCCTTCCGGCCGCGCCGGCCACTGCCGACGTCCACCGCGAAATGGTCGGACAGGCCGTGTCAAACCTGATCGATAACGCATTGAAATACGGTGCTGGAACGATCCGCTTGTCGGTCGAGGCCGATGCCGGCACCGTTGCCGTCGTGGTTCGCGACGATGGCCCCGGCATCCTTCCCGAACACCGGGCGGCGGCGCTGCAACGTTTCGGTCGGCTGGACCCGTCGCGGCACGAGAGCGGGGCGGGGCTGGGCCTGCCGCTGGTCGCGGCGGTCGCCCGGCTGCATGGCGGGACGCTGGAACTGGGCGACAACGATCCCGGCCTCATCGTCCGGATGACGTTGCCGCGCTGATCGTCTGGTCCGCCGATGCGGGGTCGGGCTCGGACGCTTGGTGCGTATCGATAGCGCGGCTGGCGAACGGCTCACGCCGCCGCCTGCACGCTCCCGGTCCGCTCCAGCTTGCCCCATCCGACCACGAACCCGCCGATGGCCGACGCGATCGCCCGCAGCACGACCCAGTACATGATCTGACGATAGACCAGCCGCTGCGCGACCAGCAGGTGCGCCGGATAGCGGGCCTTGTTCCCGTCCAGCCGATAGGCGACCCAGCCGCACGCCACGTCGATCGCGGTGAAGCACAGCCAGTACAGCCCCATTTGCGACACGTCGCCGCTGGTCTGTGCCCAGCCATGCTGCGCCACCCGCACCGCCGTACCGACGATCGACAGCAGCAGCGCCAGATCGATCAGCGGCGAGACCGCGGCAAAGGCGATCTGGAACAGCCACGCCTGCGGCAATCCGATCCGCGCCAGTCCGGCGGGCCTGCCGGTGCGCAGGATCGCGCGGTGTTTCCACAGACATTGCAGCGTCCCGAATGCCCAGCGATAGCGCTGCTTCGCCAATGCCTTGAACGTCTCCGGTGCCTCGGTCCACGCGACGGCATTGGGGTCGTAGGTGACGCGCCACCCGGCGCGCTGGATGGCGATGGTCAGGTCCTGATCCTCGGCCAGCGTATCCTCGGGATAGCCGCCGACCGCATCCAGCGCCGCGCGCCGCCAGGCACCGACCGCGCCCGGCACCACCGTCATCGCATCGAATCCGGCAAGGGCGCGACGCTCCAGGTTCTGCGCGGTGATATATTCGACCGCCTGCCAGCGCGTGACCAGATTGACCCGGTTGCCCACCCGCGCATCGCCCGCGACCGCGCCCAGCGTCGGGTCCGCGAACCAGCGTGCCAGCCGGGCGATGGTCGTCGTCTCGAACTGGGTATCGGCGTCAAGCGCGATGATGACCTCACCCTCCGCCTGCAAGAGCGCCCGGTTGAGCGCTGCCGCCTTGCCGCCATTGGCCAGCGTCAGCAGCGTGACGCGCGGATCGTCGTCGAACCGGGCGCGGACCACCGCGCTCGTCCCGTCCTTCGACCCGTCATCGGCGACGATGACGTGCAGGCCCGGATAGTCGCTGGCCAACACCCGCGCGACCGAATCGGCGATCACCCGCTCCTCGTTATAGGCGGGGATGATGACCGTGACGCTCGGCTGGAACACCGGCGGCGTTGGCCGTTCGCGCCGCGACTGGAACCATGCCAGCCCCGCCATCAGCACCGCCCGCGCCATGCCCAGCGCGATGGCGAGGTAGAACAGCCACGCCAGCAGCACCGATATCGCGGCGATGACGATGAAGATCGCGACATCGGTCCGCACCGCCGCCAGATCACGCCCGGCAACCACCGGCATCGCGACCGCGCGCGGCACGCCGACCAGCGCGGAGGCGGTGACGAAGTGATAGCCCTTGGCCCGCAGGATCGCGATGATCCGGGGCAGTGCCGCCACCGTCTGCGCCCGGTCGCCGCCGCCGTCGTGCAGCAGCACGACGTTGCGCGAACTGTCGGCGCTGGCGTCCTCGACCTGTTCGACCACCTGCCGGACGATCGCATCGGTGCCCGGCCGTTGCCAGTCATTGGGATCGACGTGCAGCCCGACCACCGTATAGCCCAGATCCTGCGCCAGCAGTGCCGGCGCGATCTCGTCCATCGTCGTCGGCTCGGCATCGCCGAAATAGGGCGCGCGGAACAGCGTCGTCGACCGGCCCGTATACGCCTCGATCAGTCGCTGCGTGGCATTCAGTTCCAGCGTCGTCGTCCGCTCCCCGGTCGTCGCCAGATTGGGGTGGGTATAGCTGTGGTTCCCGATCTCGTCGCCGTCGCGAACGATCCGCTGCAACAGCCCGGGATGCTCGATCGCATTCTCCCCGACGACGAAGAAGGTTGCGGGGACATGCGCCGCCTCCAGCGCGTCGAGGATCGGCGGCGTCCACGTCGCGTCGGGTCCGTCGTCGAACGTCAGCGCGATCGCCTTCGGATCGGCGGCACCGGCACGCTGCACGACATAGGGTGTCGGCAGTGCGGCATAGGCTTCGTTCGCGATCATGCCGTTGCGATCGAAGGTGACGCTGCGTTGTCCCGGGGTCGGCCGCGCGGTGATGCGCAGCACTTCGCCGCTCCCCTCGACATCGACGTTCAGCGCCGATTGCAGCTGCGTGATGCGCGGCACGCGGTCGGTGGTGCGATAGGCGGTCAGGTCGTTCCAGAACCCGGCATCCTCGCTGCCCAGCCGCCACATCGCGACCGCATCGATCCCCAGCCGCCGCAGCGCCGCCATCTGGTTCCAGCTGGTCGCCGCATCCAGCATCCACACCTTGTGCTGGCTGCCGCGTTCGTCCTGATAGGCGAAGCCGGCATTGCCGCTGGCGCGGTCGAACCCGACCGCCGCCGACGAATCATGCGCGGCCAGCCACGCTTCCTCGATCGACAGCGCGTCGGCGCTGCCGTCATGCCAGTCATAGGCATAGCTGCCCAGTGCCACCACCAGCTTGTCGCGACCGACCTGTCGCAACGCGCTTTCGACCTGACCCACGAACCATGGCTGCGATGCGATCGGCCCCGCCGCCCCGCTTTCCCAATGTTCGTCATAGGCCATCAGGATGACGCGGTCGGTGGCACGGGCAAGGTCGGCCAGCCGCCAGTCGGGATCGCCGGCCGGCGCCGTCACCGCCAGCACCGCGTCCCTGGGAAGCGCCGCGTTCAACTGCGCGAGAAACGCCGGATAGCGCGCGACGGCGGCGGCGGGCAGGCTTTCATAATCCATCACCAGCCCGGCGGCATGGCGTGCCTTCACGAATGCGACCAGCTGATCGATCAGCGCCTTGCGCGCCGTCGGATCGGCCAGCATCTGTGCCGCACCCGCGCCGTCCCAGTCGGAATCGGTCAGGTTCTGCACCATCGGCAACAATTTCGGGGCATGGCGGGCACCGGCAAGCACCTGCTCCAGCCGCGGATCGTCGATGGCATGCACCTGCGTACCGACCACGCTGACATAGGCGGGCACGACCCAGTCGAGCGTGGCGAGGTGCCGCTGCAACGACGCGATCCCGCCCGCCGTATCGGGAGCATAGAAACCAATCGTCAGCGGCGTGCCGCCGGTCTTCGGCGACGTGGCGTGCGGCAGCCAGCGCCCATGCCGCCCCGTCGTATCGCTGCGCGGCGCAAACGCCTCGCCATGCCGCCGGGCAAAGGGCAGGGGAATGCCCAGCGTGCGCGGCGTCGCCACCAGCGTCGTCGCAAACGCCACCGCCGCGGCGATGACCGCGAGGATCAGCAACGCCACGCTCCGCCTTGCCCACACACCGCGACGCCCGGTCGGATCGAAGAAAATCGGCTTGCTCACACGGTCGACCCTGACTGCACCGGCCGCACGCTACGGCCATGACCTGCCGCTTAGCCCCGCCGTCCGGGCGGGGCGGTGAGCATGGCATGAACTTTTGGTCACCTGTCGGATCGCGAAGCTGCGCCGAACCGGAAGCCACCGCGGGCGATCGTCGCGGCGATCGACAGACATCTGCGGTCGGACCAACTCCGGTCGCGCGGCGCGACGGACAGACGATGGGTAGGAAAGGAAGCGCCGCCCATCCGGGCGGCTTCATCGCGACGCGCTTCGCACGGAAGGCATCTGGCGGAGAGGGAGGGATTCGAACCCTCGGTACCCGTTAAGGCACGCCGCATTTCGAGTGCGGTACAATCGACCACTCTGCCACCTCTCCGCAGAGGTTTCTCGCTCCATGCCGCAGGTCAGCGCGGCACGGTGGTCAGCGAGGGAGGCCGGTTAGCCCAAGGATTCGAGACTTGCAAGCGCCTCCTTGCTGCAATCGCACATCGGACCTAGATTATTTCAAATGAAGGCCCCGTCCTCCCCCTCGCTCGACCTCGGCACGCCGTTGCCGCCGGTCGCCCATGCCCGTTTTTCGATCGGCGACGTCGTGCGCCACCGTCTGTTCGACTTTCGCGGGGTCGTCTTCGATATCGACCCGATCTTCGCCAACAGCGAGGAATGGTATCAGTCGATCCCCGCCGAAGCGCGCCCGCGCAAGGACCAGCCCTTCTACCACCTGCTCGCCGAAAACGCGGAGGCGAGCTATGTCGCCTATGTCAGCCAGCAGAATCTGATAGCCGACGACAGCGAGGAGCCGGTCGATCATCCGGCGATCACCGGGTTGTTCGACGACTATGCCGATGGCCGCTACCGGCTGCGCCGCGAGCATCGCCACTGACCGGCAATCAGTAGATGTCGCGGCGATAGCGTCCTTCTTCCAGCATCGCCTCGACCATCGTTTCGCCGAGGATCGTCGTCAGCGCGGTATGGACCGCCGGTGCCATGCCCTGCACGCTGCCACAGACATAGATCGCCGCTCCGGCAGCGACCGCCGCGGCGATAGCCGGCGCGTCTGTCGCGAGTGCGTCCTGTACATAACGATGGCCGCCCGGATCGCGGGACCATGTCGCGATCGACCGCGTCAATACGCCCCGGTCGACCAGCGCCTGCCGTTCGACCGCGTGGAAATCGTCGTGCGCGGCCTGCCGCTCGCCCCAATAGAGCGACACCGGCCCGCCACCCTGTATCGCACGATGCCGCACATGGGCGAGCAGCCCGGCCAGCCCGGTGCCGTTGCCGATCAACACCAGCGGGGTCGCCGCGTCGCGTGGCGGATGGAAGGCCGGGTTCGCCCGAACCCGTGCCGCGATCGTCCCACCCAGCGTGGCGCCGTGGCACAGCCACCCCGATCCCAGACCGTCAAAGCCATCGGTCGCGGGACAGCGCCGTACGATCAATTCGACCCGGCCCGATGCCGCGATCGATGCGATCGAATATTCGCGGTGCCCGATCGGCTTGAGCGTCGCGACATCGGCATCCGCCGCGTCGGGGAGAATGCGCCTCATCAGCAACGCCCGCATCTCCGGCGTATCCGCGATCCCCGCTGCGCTCACAAAGGCATCGACCCTGCGGGCATCCTGTTGCGGGACGATCTCGACGATATCGCCCGGCATCCAGTCGACCGTCGCGCCGACCGGTTCGAGCGCGATATGCCATGCTTCCCCGCCGCTACTGCCCGGATTGAGCAGCCGCCGTTCGACCAGCCGCCATTCGCCCATCGCCGCCGGTGCCCAGTCGGGCTGATCGGTCCGAGCGCCCAGACCCGCCAGCTGCCGTTGCCAATGGCGCTGCGCATCGGCGTCCTCGCCATCGGCCTCGACCGCATCGAACAGCCGGGTCGCGCCGCTGTCGTGCAGCCAGCGATCGACCCGGTGGCCGAACGCGCAAAACTCGGCATATTCGCGGTCGCCCAGCGCCATCACCGCATATTCGAGGTGCGACAGATCGGGGGCAGCGCGATCGAGCGCACGCGCAAAACCGCGCGCATTGTCTGGCGGTTCGCCCTCGCCATAGGTGCTGGCGATCACGAACAGCCGCTTCACCCGCGCCAGCGCCGCATCGTCGAGCGCGGCGATCGGCAGCGCCGCGGCGGCGGGCAGGGCCTCGGCGGTCAACCGGGCAAGCCGCTCGGCCGATCCGGTCTGGCTCGCATAGGCGACGAGCGTCGTCGCCTCCGCGACCGGCCGGTCGGACGTATCGCCGACGACCGCCGCCAGCGCGGCCTTGCGCCGCCGTCGCGCGAAATAGAGCAGGAAGCCGGTGATGGTGAACAGCGGCATCGACAGGCTCGCGAGCAGGATCGCGATACGCCCGGCGACCCCGAAATAGGCACCACGATGCAGTTCATAGACGCTGGTGACGATATCATCGCCGACGGTCCGCATGGCGTAGGGCGTGGCCGACACCACTGCCCCGTTGGTCCCGTCGATGGTGAGTTCGTCGGTCACCCGGTCGTGCCGCGCACCGGGCAGTTTCGCGCGGAACTGCACCTGGTTGTCGCGGACGCTCGCGATGATGCGGTCGTACCGGCGGCCTTCGGTCGCGCGTTCGAACCCCCACCATGCCAGCGAGAGGTCCGCCTTCGCGCCCTTGACCGGCTTGTTCTCGGCGACCTGCGCGACCAGCATCGCCTTCACCCCGTCGCGATACCAGTCATAGGACCACCATAGCCCGGTCAGCCCGCTGATAAGGTAGAAGACCAGTACCCAGCCGCCAATGACGGCGTGGAGCGCGCGGTACAGGTTCCGCCCGGTCTTCCGCAGGTCGAGCACGAACCAGTTGCGCCAGTCGAGTGGGCGTTTCGGCCAGCGCAGATATAGGCCGGAAAGCGCGAAATAGATCAACGCGATCGCCGAGAAACCGGTAATCTGCCGACCGATACCGTCGCCGTCGTCGGGCAGCGCCAGCCAACGGTGCAAATCCTCCATCACCTCGAACACGGCGCTTCCCTTGAGCGTGCCCGTCAGTCTCCCGGTCGCAGGGTCGGTCCGTTCGACATGTCGTTCCTTCGATCCGGGCAGCGTATAGCCGACCAGCGTCGGCTCACTGGAATCGGTGGGCACGGTCAGCCGCGTGATCGTCGCCCCCGGCTTCTGCACCGCAAACCGCTCCGCCAGCACCGGCCCCGACAGCCGCGTACCAGCGGCAACCGGCCGATCCCGGTTCAGCGCGGCAAGGATTTCCGGCTCGAAGCTGAGCGACGCGCCGGTCACGCCCATCACCGCCAGCACCAGCCCGGCGGTGATCCCGAGGAACCAGTGAAGCTGGAAAAGAACGTTGCGGATCATCGACGGTTCGCTCATCTGCGCTTGCTATTGATAATTGATCGCGATAGCGGCCGCGCAAGATGAGGTCAATTGTTGCGCGGGGGAAATGATGATGGTGTCGGAAACGCGGCGTTCGCGCTGGATGATCGGGGCGGCGCTTGCACTGGTGCCGCAGCCGGTGATCGCACAGGAAGCGGGACCGGAAGCGGCCACGACCGCCGCGCGACCGGTCGACGACGAGATCGTCATCACCGCCGCCCGCACCATCCTGCCGCCCAATGCGTTGCCGCTGACCATCGACCTGATCGACAAGCAGGCGCTCGACCAGCAGATCGCGCTGTCGGGCAGCATCACCGATGCCGTCGCCACGCTGACGCCCAGCTTTTCGCCGACACGCGGCAAATTATCGGGCGCGGGGGAGACGCTGCGCGGTCGTTCGCCGCTCTATGCGATCAATGGCATCCCGCAGACGACGCCGCTGCGCGATGGCAGCCGCGACGGCTTTACCATCGATGGCTTCTTCATCGATCGGGTCGAACTGATCTATGGTTCGAACGCGTTGCAGGGTGTCGGCGGCACCGGCGGCATCGTGAACCAGGTGACGGTCGGCGCACCGCGCGAAGAGGGCGTCAGCGGCCGGGCGCTGGTGCAGGCGACGACCGCCGACGACTTCGACAAGGACGGCTCTGGCGGCAAAGCGGCCGGGCTGGTCCAGTATAAGGCCGGGCGGTTCGACGCGACATTCGGGGCCAGTTACGAACGGCGTGGCGCATTCTACGACGCGCGCGACCGGCGGATCGGCGTCAACCTGACGCAGGGCGAAACGCAGGATTCGCGCGCGACCGATATTTTCGCGCGGCTGGGGCTCGCGGTCGGCGCGACCGGGCGGCTCGACCTGATCGCCAATCGTTACGAACTGAACGGCGACGGTGATGATGTCGCGATCGCCGGCAACCGTCGTACCGGCCTGCCGACCAGTGCGGTGCGCGGGTCGCCGCCGGGCAAGCCGGCCGCCAACCGGGCCGAGGCATTGTCGCTGTCCTATTCCGACAGCGACCTGTTCGGCGGCAATCTCGTCACCCAGTTCTTCTTCAACCGCACGCACGACACCTTTGGCGGGGAAGTGACCTTCACTCCGACCTTTCAGGACCCGGCACTGGCGCCGGTCGGGACGTTGTTCGACCAGTCGGAAAACCGCTCGCGCAAATTGGGAGCGAAGCTCAGCTACGAGCGCGCCGTGCCGGGTTTTGAGGCACTGGTCGCGACGATCGGCTTCGACGCCCTGATAGACCGGACCGAGCAGCGGTTGATCGCGACGAACCGCATCTGGGTCCCGCCCGCCGATTTTCGCAGCCTCGCTCCGTTTGCCCAAGCCAATCTGAAGCTGTTCGACGGGGTCGTCCGGCTGGCCGGCGGGGCGCGCTGGGAAAATGTGCGGGTCCGCATCGACGATTTCCGCACGCTTGCGTCGAACACCTATGACGGGCGCAACGTCGCGACGTATGGCGGGGTCGCGGTGACCGGCGGCAGCCCGAAATTCAGCGACCTGCTGTTTAACGGCGGGGCGATCTTCGAACCCGTCACCGGCGTTCGCGCCTATGCCAGCTATGCACAGGGCTTCACCATGGCCGATATCGGCCGCATCACCCGCGCTATCTCGACGCCCAATGTCCGCCTCGTCGGCTTCCTCGATATCCAGCCGGTCGTATCGAACAACCGCGAGGTCGGCGTCGAGGTGAAGCGCGGGCCGCTCGACGCCAGCACCACCTATTTCTGGTCGTCGAGCGATCGCGGCCAGTTGCTGATCGCGCAGGGCAACGGCATTTTCGAGGTCCAGCGCCAGCGCGTCGAGATCGAGGGGTTGGAGGTCAGCCTCGCCGTACAGACCCCGCTACCAGGGCTGCGCGTCTCGACCGGCTATGCCCATATCCTCGGCCGCTATGACAGCGACCGCGCACCCGGCGACGGCGTGGTCGACACCGATCTCGACGGCACCAACATCTCGCCCGATCGGCTGAACCTTGCCGCAGATGTCGCGCACGGTCCGTTCACCGCGCGCGTCCAGACGCAATTCTACCTGTCGCGTACGTTCCGGGGGAAGGCGAACCCGAACCCCGACAATGATTTCGGCGGCTATGACGTGACCGACGCGCAACTCCGGTATCAGACCAGGTTCGGCGGCGTGACGCTGAGCGCCCAGAACATCTTCGATCGCTTCTATATCGATTATAACAGCGATACCCGGCTTCCGACCGACAACTTCGCCTTCTTCGCAGGGCGCGGTCGGACGTTCACGCTGGGCTGGGACGTGCGTTTCTGAACTGGACAGACGGGCGGGGCAGGGGCTACCCGCCGCCCATGCCTGTCACTGCAACGATCATGAATTCGACCACCGGCCAGCCGATCCAGAAGATGACCTTCGGCCGCATGCCCAAGCCATGGGCGTCGTTCAATCTCGAAACCGGCGAACTGGTCACCGCCGACCGCGTCGATGTCGGCAAGCCCGCGCCGGGCAAGGTCGTGGTGCCGGTATCGGTCTGGGTCACGCCCAAAAAATAACCCCTCCCGGCATCGCCGGAAGGGGTCGGTCGCTTATCCGCAGACTTCGCGGCCGTTGCGGATCACGTACCGGCAGGGGCCGCGATACTGGACCCCCATCGCGGCGGCTTCGCGCGATCCGCCATGGATGATCCGTTCGCCGCGATATCCCGAACGATCGCGGCGACCATCCCCGCGACGATCGTCCCATCGGCCGCGGTCGTTCCATGCGCGGCGATCGTCCCGACCGCGCCGGTCGTTCCAGCCACGACGATTGTCCCACTGACGGCGGTCGTCCCATCGGCGGCGATCCTGATCGCGCGCGCGTGGACCATCGTCATAGCGCTGCGCATGGTGGCGCGGGTGCGCGTCGGCCATGGCGGGCACAGCGGTCAGCCCGGCCAATGTTAGGCCGACCCCGGCAAAGATCTGCATCAACTTCATATCGGTTCCTCTCTGTTCCGGTTCTGCGCCGGGTCAGGTGAACCGGCGCTGGACGGTGTCGACAGGAAAGCGAAAGCCGATGCGGGCGGCGGGGTTCCCGAATCGTCAGTAGGTCGGTGTCCACATCTGGGCCGCGATCGCATCGCGATCGGTTGCCGCACCCTTGGCCGCGACGCCATCGCGGACCGCCTGCTCGGCCACGACCACGGCGATGTCGAGCGCCACGTCGCGAAGCCGCTCGATCGGCGGCAGCAACGTGTCCTCACCCCCCATCGCACCCAGCGCTCGTGCGGCGGCCATGAACATCGTGTCGGTGATCTTCGTCGCGCCCGCGGCGATCGCGCCCAGCCCGACGCCCGGAAAGATATAGACATTGTTGACCTGGGTGACGCCAGCCACCCCGAACGGGCTGCCGGTGCCGATCAGCGCGCGACCGGCACTCCAGCGATGCAGGTCGTCGGGATGCGCCTCCGCCCGCGACACCGGGTTGGACAGCGGAAAGATCACCGGCTGTTCGACCGCTTGCGCCATGGTGCGGATCACCGCTTCGTTGAACGCCCCATGCTGGCCCGATGCGCCGATCAGCACGGTCGGATGGACGTTGGCGACGGTGTCGAACAGGTCGATCGCGCCGTGGGTCGTCCGTGTCCATGCCGCGACGTCGTCGGGATCGCGGGCCAGTTCGCGCTGTGCCGGCGACAGATCGTCCATGTCGGACAGGATCAACCCGTAGCGATCGACCGCCCAGATGCGTTGCCGCGCCTGTGATTCGTCCAGCCCCTCTACCTGCAGCGCCTGCAACAGCATGTCGGCGATGCCGCATCCGGCCGCCCCCGCCCCGAACAGTAGGATGCGCTGCTCGGTCAGCGGCGTGCCGGTCCGTTCGATCGCCGACAGCAGCGTGCCGACGGCGGTGGCGGCGGTCCCCTGGATATCGTCGTTGAAGCTCAACAGCCGGCCCCGATACCGCTCCAGCAGCTTGTAGGCGTTGTGCCCGGCGAAATCCTCCCATTGCAGCAGCACGCCGGGGAAGCGCTCGGCGACCGCGCTCACGAAATCCTCGACGAACGCGTCATATTCGGCCCCGCGAATGCGCGGATTGCGCCAGCCGACATACAGCGGATCGTCGCGCCGTTCGGCATTGTCGGTGCCCACGTCGAGCAGGATCGGCAGCACTTCCGCCGGATGGATGCCGGCACAGGCGGTGTAGAGCGCCAGCTTCCCGATCGGGATACCCATGCCGCCCGCGCCCTGATCGCCGAGCCCCAAGATGCGTTCGCCATCGCTCACCACGATCACCTTCACCCGGTCGAGCGCGGGGTCGGCGAGGATGTCGGCGATGCGGTGCCGGTTCGGCCATGACAGGAACAGCCCGCGCGGCCGCCGCCATATCTCGCTGAACCGCTCGCATCCCTCGCCGACGGTCGGGGTATAGACCAGCGGCAGCATCGCGGGCAGGTCGCGCTGGACCAGCGCGTGGAACAGGATCTCGTTCGAATCCTGCAATTCGCGCAGGAAGGAATAGCGATGAAAGTCGTCCGGCATCCCGGCCAGCGCCTTGCGCCGCCGCTCGATCTGGCTGTCGAGCGTGCCGACATGCGGGGGCAGCAGCCCGTGCAGTCCAAACTGCTCGCGCTCGGCCTCGGTAAAGGCGGTACCCTTGTTGGTCAGCGGATCGGCAAGCAGCGCGCGCGCTGCGGCATGAACGGCGGGGGACATCGGCAGGCCCTTCGGATCGGAATACAAAAACGCCCCGGCGGAATCCGCCGGGGCGCGAGGTTGCTCCAGGGAACTAGAAGCGGAAGCTGACCCAGCCGGCCACGAAGTCGGAGCTTTTATAGTTCGCATCGGTCAGCGCCGGGCCGGCGATCAGATGCTCGTAGCGCGCCGTCAGGCTGACCCTCGGGCTGACCGTATAGATTGCCTGAAACCGGATCGTGTCGGCTATCTTGCGCGAATTGCCCAGCTGCGTGCCGGCAAACGCCTGTCCGTTGGCGCGGTACACCGCGTCGTTCAGGCTGTCGCGCCACGACAGCTGATACTCGCCGGCCAGCCGCAGTTTGGCGGTCGGCTGCAACTGCACGCTCGGCGCGAACGCGAACAGGTTGGTCGGCGTCGAATAGAGCTGATAGCTGTAGTAGATGTTGTTGCCGAACGGCGCGAGCGAGGTCTTCAACGTACCGTTGCCATAGGAACCGCCGCCGCTGGCGTAATCGAAGTGGAAGCCGACGCGCGGCGCGGTCTTCGATTTGCCGACCTTGTACATCTGCTGCATCAGGATCAACCAGGCCGAAATCGAACGGTTGTTGAACTCGCCGCCCTGATAATTGACCGTCCAGTCGAGATTGACCGGGCCGGTGTCACCATAAAGATGCAGGCCGTAGAATTTGCGGACTTCCTCCGCGGTCCGCCCGCCCCAGACGGCAGCGCTGTTGCGCAGCCGCCAGACGAATGGATCGAAATACAGGTTCGATCCGCCGAGGAACGTCTTGGGCAGCACGAACCCGGCGGTCGCGCCCGAGAACCGGCGATTGTCGTCGACGATGTCGTCGCGCGTGCCGCCGACGCCCAGCCGGGTCGTCTTGAAATCGAACACGTCGCCGCGGATCGTGTCGCCCTTCGCCCAGGCGCGCACGCCGTTATAGACGAAGAAGATCGTGTTGTTGTCGCGTGGCACGACCATCAGGTTCGGGCCGTCGGCAAACGTCTGCCGGCCATAGCGCACGCCGACGTCGACGTTGGCGACCGTCGCCTTCAGGTCGACGAAGCTCTGCTGCACCACCAGGTCGTTGTGCAGCTGTCCGGCCTTCGCGCCCAGATTGCGGCCCGACATGCCGGCATGCGCCATTTCGCCATACACGCGGACATGGTCGCCCAGATGCAGGTCGGCACCGCCGACGACGCGGAAGATATCCTGCCGCTGCGCTTCGCGGTCGCGCAGGTTGGGATTGGTGGTCAGGTTGACGCGAGCCCGGAACTCGCCCGACAGTGTCAGATAGACGTCGTCGCCGGCGATCGGGATGTATTTCAGCTTGTCGAGGATGTCCTCGCGCTTCTTGGGATCGCGATACTTGCTCCAGTCCTCGGCCCAGCGCGACTGGTTGTAGCCGCCGGCGGTGATACCGTCGCCGACGCCGGTGCTGGGATATTCCTGTGCGACCGGACGGGCGGTGCCCTTGTCCGCCACGGGGCCGGGGAAAACCGATGGCGAGTTCACATTGCCCGTCGCGGCCTGCGCTTCGGTCGCGGGCGTGCCAGCGTCGGCTGCCGGCGCTTCGGCGGTGGCCGGAGCGCCGGCGACGAATTCGGCGGCATGACCGATCGTCGGGATCGTCAGGGCGGCCGTGGTGCAGCAGAGCCGCAGGAACTTGTTCATCGAAACTCTCTCCGGTGCCTCGCGGGGCAGTAGCCGGGAACCGGTGCGGGATTCTTCACCCTGCACCGGCTCTCCCCTGATCAATCATTCGGCGGCGATGGCGCCTTCGGGCATCTGGTCGACGCGCACGCTGCGACCGGCCAGTGCTTCGTCGAACTGGTGCTTGTCGAGCTTGCCTTCCCACTTTGCGACGACAACGGTTGCTACTGCGTTACCGATGAAGTTGGTCAGGCTGCGGCATTCGCTCATGAAACGATCGACGCCGAGGATCAGCGCCATGCCGGCGACCGGCACGGTCGGGACGATCGACAGGGTCGCGGCCAGCGTGATGAAGCCCGCGCCGGTGACGCCCGCCGCGCCCTTCGACGACAGCATCGCGACGCTGAGGAGCAGCAGCTGCTGGCCGAGCGTCAGGTCGACGTTGCACGCCTGGGCGATGAACAGTGCCGCCAGCGTCATGTAGATGTTGGTGCCGTCGAGGTTGAACGAATAGCCGGTCGGGACGACCAGACCGACGATCGACTTCGGGATGCCGGCGCGTTCCATCTTCTCGATCAGCGAGGGCAGGGCGCTTTCCGACGACGAGGTACCGAGCACCAGCAGCAATTCGGCCTTCAGGTACGAGATCAGCTTGAAGATCGAGAAGCCGCAGAACTGCGCGACCGCCCCCAGCACGACCACGACGAACAGGAACGCGGTCAGGTAGAAGGTACCGACGAGCGCGGCGAGGCTGAACAGCGTGCCGATGCCGTATTTGCCGATGGTGAACGCCATCGCGCCGAATGCGCCGAGCGGTGCGGCCTTCATGACGATCGCGACGACCTTGAAGAAGGCGATCGAGATTTCGTTCAGACCGTCGAGGACGCGCTCGCCCTTGTCGCCGATCATGGCGAGGCCGATGCCGAACAGGATCGCGACGAACAGCGTCTGCAGGATGTTGCCTTCGGTCAGCGCCGAAATGAACGTGTCCGGGATGATCCCCATCAGGAACCCGGTGATCGTCGAATCATGTGCCTTTTCGGCATATTCGGTGATCTTCGTCGTATCGAGCGTCGAAGGATCGATGTTCAGCCCGGCACCCGGCTGGACGACGTTGCCGACGATCAGGCCGACGATGAGCGCAAGGGTCGAGAAGAACAGGAAATAGGCGAACGCCTTGCCCGCGACACGGCCGACGCTGGCAAGGTCGCGCATCCCGGCGATGCCGGTGACGATCGTCAGGAAGATGACCGGCGCGATGATCATCTTGACCAGCTTGATGAAGCCATCGCCGATCGGCTTCAGCGCTTCGCCGGTGGCCGGATAGAAGTGGCCCAGCAGCACGCCGCACACGATGGCGACCAGCACCTGCACGTACAGATGCCGATACCACGGCTTCGCTGCCGGCGGAATCGGCGGGTGGGTGGAATGACCAGTGATTATCATGCGACGACCTTTCATCCTCTGATGCGCCCGGCCCTGCTCTTCCCTGGCTATCGGCGCGACAGGAACGGTTTAACGGACTGCAAGCTGGGTTGTCCTATACGCAATCGCAGTGAATAAAGATCAATAATACAGCTACATAGCTGTTCTCGGCGATTCCAATTGCGTCAAATTTCGCCAGGGAACTTCGCGGAAAGTGCAAATTGTTGCACAAATGCTTGCGTATTCGTAAAGCGTAGATCGATGCGAGGGGGACTGAGATCGACATGGCTGCGCTGGGTGTTCGCGGCGGTGCTGCTGAGCATCCTCGTGGCCGTGGCCGTTGGCCGTCTGGCCGAACGCCGGGCACGCGCCGATCTGGTCGCGTCGATGGAGGCCGATGCCCGATTGCGTCAGGTCCTCCTCGCCAGCGAGATTGCCCGGTTTCGTCTGTTACCGCTCGCGCTGGCGGACGATCGCGACGTCGTCGCCGCGGTGCGCGGTGCGGACGGTGCCGCGCGATCGCTCGATCGCAAGCTCGCTGCCATGGCGAAATCGACCGGGGCGTCGGTCATCTATGTCATCGGTCGTGGGAAATTTGCCATCGCCGCCAGCAACTGGGCCGATCCGCAAAGTTTCGTGGGCAAGGACTATACCTTCCGCCGCTATTACCGTGACGCGATGTGGTACGGGGCAGGCACGCAGTTCGCGCTCGGGACCGTCAGCCATCGGCCCGGCCTGTACCTCAGCCGTCGCACCGCCGAGGGCGGCGTCGTCATCGTGAAACTGGAATTTGACCGGATCGAACAGGAATGGCGCGCCGCCGGCGGCATCACGTTCGTCACCGATCGCGCCGGCGTCGTGCTGATCTCCAGCCGGCCGAGCTGGCGTTTCGCCGCGACCCGACCGATCGCACCGGCGATCGCGGCGGCGTTGCGCGCCGATAGCGGTGCCGGGGCGCTGCGCACGGCCCCGTTCGCCATGATCGGTGACGCGATCCGGCTGAACGGCGATCGGCGGCGGTTGCAGCATGTCGCGACCGACGCCGATACCGCGGGCTGGCGCGTCCATCTGGCCATGCCGCTGCAACCCGCCGTCGGTGGCGTAGTGCGCGGCAGCGCGATCGCGGCGGCCATCGCCACCCTCGCGCTGCTCGCGATCGCATGGGGCCTCCACGAACGATCGCGTCGGCGGGCGCTGCGAACCAGCGAACTGGAGGCCGCCGTTGCCGATCGCACGCGCCTGCTACGCGGCGAGATGGAGGAACGCGCCGCCGCCGAAGCGCGCGCCGCCGATCTGCGCGAGGGGCTGCGACAGGCCAATCGCCTCGCCGCACTGGGACAGATCACTGCCAGCGTCGCCCACGAAACCGCCCAGCCGATCGCTGCGATTCGCAATTACGTCGCGGCGGCGCGCCAGTTGCTGGTGCGCGGCGATGCGCGTCAGGTCGACGACAATCTCGGCGCCATCGCCCGGCTGACCGACCGGATCGGTCTGGTCACCGCCGAACTGCGCGGGTTCGCGCGCAAGGGCAGCGGCACGATCGGTCCAGTCCCGCTCGCCGATGTCGTCGACGGCGCCCGGCTGATCCTGAAGGAACGTCTGTCGGAAGTGGCGTTCACCGTACCCGATATTCCCCCCGACCTGATGGTCGTCGCCGGTCGCGTGCGGCTGGAACAGGTGCTGGTCAATCTGTTGCAAAATGCGTTGGAGGCGCTCGGCGGGCGTCCCGATCCCGCCATCGCGATCGAGGTGCAGGTCGAACCGACGGTCGTCGCGCTCGTCGTCGCGGATAACGGACCGGGGATCGATCCGTCCGTCGCCGAACGCATGTTCACGCCGTTCGTCACCAGCCGTCCGACCGGCCTCGGACTGGGTCTGGTGATCGCGCAGGATATCATGACCGACCTCGGCGGCACGCTGCGGCTGATCCCGACCGCGCGCGGCGCGCGGTTCGAAGCGACCTTGCGGCGGGTGCCATGACCGATACCGGAACGAAACAGGGGCGGGTGGCCCTGGTCGAGGACGACGCCGATCTGCGCGCCTCGACCATGCAGTTGCTGATGTTGGCAGGGTTCGACGTCGTCCCCTTCGTCGCCGCACCGCCTGCGCTGCTGGCGATCGATGCCGATTTCGACGGGATCGTCGTAACCGACGTGCGGATGCCGCAAATGTCGGGGATCGAGCTGTTCCGCATCCTGCGCGAACGCGATCCGACGCTGCCGATCGTGCTGGTTACCGGTCATGCCGATGTCGAAATGGCGGTCGATGCGCTGAAGGCGGGGGCGTGGGACTTTTTGTCCAAGCCGTTCGATCCCGATGCGCTGATCGCCGCCGTCACCCGAGCGACTGCCGCCCGGTCGCTGGCGCTCGACAATCGCCGGTTGCGGGCGCAGGCGGCGGGCGGCGAACAGGTCGCGCTGATCGGTCGCTCCCCCGCGATCGTCCGCCTGCGCGAGATGATCCCGGTCTTGGCCGATACCGATATCGACCTGCTGATCGAGGGGGAGACCGGCACTGGCAAGGAATTGCTGGCGCGATCGATCCACCGCGCCGGCCGTCGTGCCCGCCATCGGTTCGTCGCTATCGCCTGCGCCGCGCTGCCCGGACAGGTGATCGAGGACGAATTGTTCGCGACGGTGGGCGACCGCGGCATTGTCGGTGCGCAGCGCGGCACGCTGTTCCTCGACGATATCGATCAGGCACCCCGCACCTTGCAGGGGCGCCTGACGCAGGTGATTGAGGATCGGGCGATCCGGGGTCCGCGCGACGCCGTGCCGGTCGATATTCGCGTCATCGCGACGGCGGCGGAGGAGGGGCAGCGTGCGGCCGACGCGATCGCCCCGGCGCTGCTGTACCGGCTGGCGGCGGTGCGACTGCGGATTCCGCCACTGCGCGAACGGCGCGAGGATGTGCCGCAATTGTTCGCGCATCTGGTCGACCTGTCGGCGGCACGGCTGCGGCGCGAGGTACCCGCGCTGACCCATGCCGCACGCGACCTGCTCGCCCGGCACGACTGGCCGGGCAATGTCCGCGAACTCGCACATTTCGCCGACCGGTTCGTGCTGGGGCTGGACGGCAGCAGCGGCGACGTGACCCCGAACGATGCCAGCCGCCCGCTGCCCGAACGCCTCGCCGCGTTCGAACGCGAGGCGATCCTCGCGGCGATCGCCGCGACCGGCGGTGAGATCGGCGCGGCGATCGACCGCCTCGGCATCCCGCGCAAGACCTTTTACTACAAGGTGCAGCGGCTCGGCATCGACCTGAAGACGGTACGCGGCCAGCCCTGATCGTCATCGCAGCGTTTCGGGTGCCAGTCCGTCGTCGGCGACATACGCAAGCCCGGCCCGCGACTGCAGTGCCGCCCGGTCGCGCATCGTGATCCGTCCGCGCGAACACCGGACCATATGCTCGCCCTCCAGGATGTGCAGGCAATCGGTGACCGTCGCCCGGCGCAGGTTCAGCGTCGCCGCGATCGATGCATGGGTGACCGACATGGTATCGCCCGCGATCCGGTCGTCGATCATCAGCAGCAGGCGGGCGATGCGCCGTTCGGGCACGTCGCGCAATGCCGACGCCAGCGTCCGCGCCATCTGCATCGTGAAACACTGTGCGAAGGTAAGGATCCGCTTCAGCAGTTCGGGGTCGTCGTCGGCGGCATCGACCACGGCCGCCGCCGGAATCTCGATCGCGCTGCCCGACTGGATATGGACCCGTGCAGTGAACGGCGTCGGCTGGTCGCTGAACAGGCGCGACCACCCGACCACGCCGTCGCGCCCGATCATGCCGACATCCTGCGACGACCCGCCGGTCGATACCGACAACATCGCCGGCGCCCCTTCGGGAAACACAAGACGATCGATCGGCTCGCCGGCACGCGTCAACACGTCGCCTGTATTCAATTCGATGCGGGTGGCTGCCATCGCCAGTCGTCGTCGCGTTTCCGGTCGCAACGACCCGATCAGCCGGTTGTCCGTCGTCGGCAGAAAATTGCCATTGTCGGGCGAAATGTCTGTTTGAACTGCGAACGCCATTGCACGACCTTTTGCCCGCAAGATTTTCTGCAATCCAGTCGTCGGCGTTCCCCGGTACGAAACCGTACGTCCGCGCCGGACTTGCATCTTTAATCCGCGACGTTTCGTTGCATGGAAATAACGATGCAGGGAGACGGTACCATGTCCGACCAAACGCTGTTGACGGAGGCGTTCGAAGCACGCGCCAAACGCCGGGAGGACCGGCGCGACTTCTTTCGGATGATCGGTGGTGCTGCGGCGGTCGGCGGTGCCGTGATCTTTGCATCGGAATCCAACGAAGCGATCGCGCAGACCGCGCCGAGCGATGCCGACGTGCTGAACTTCGCGCTCAATCTCGAATATCTCGAAGCGCAGTTTTATTATTTCGCGGCATTCGGCACCGGATTGCCCAGTTCGCTGCTGACCGGAACCGGTACGCAGGGCGCAGTAACCGGCGGGAAACAGGTGACGTTCACCGATCCTGTCGTCGCGCAATATGCCCGCGAAATTGCGGCCGATGAGCGCGCCCATGTCGAATTCCTGCGTGCAGGCCTCGGCACGTCGGCGGTCGCCCAGCCGGCGATCGATATCGGTTCGTCGGTCAACGGCGCGTTTTCCAGCGCGGCCCGCGCGGCCGGCCTGATCGGCGCGACCGACACCTTCGATCCCTATGCCAGCGACGAGAATTTTTTGCTCGGCGCGTATATCTTCGAGGACGTCGGGGTCACCGCCTACAAGGGGGCGGCACCGCTGCTTTCCAGCAAGACCTTCCTCGAAGCGGCCGCCGGCATTCTCGCGGTAGAGGCGTATCACGCGGCGATCGTCCGCACGACCCTGTATGCCAAGGGTATCCAGACCCCGGCGCTGATCGCGGCGACCGACGCGATCTCCAACGCGCGTGACAGCCTCGATGGCACGCTCGACATTGATCAGGGCCTGACCCCGCTGTCTACCAACCCCAGCGCCAGCAACATCGTCCCGCTCGACAGCAACGGCATCGCGTTCAGCCGTTCGACCGGGCAGGTGCTCAATATCGTCTATCTGAACCGGGCCCAGGTCAGCGGTGGTGGCTTCTTCCCCAACGGGGTGAACGGAACCATCCGCGCCAGCGCTGCGAACTGAGCCAGGGAGAGAGAATCATGACCAACGATCCAATCCTGCAGGTGCTCGAAGCCTGCGAACAACGCCGCAACGCCCGGCGCGATTTCATCCGGTACGCCGGCACCGCGGCGGTCGCGACCGCCGGCGCATCGCTGCTCGCGGCATGCAGCGACAGCGGCGGCGGTCCGATCAACGGCGCTACCCCCACGCCGACGCCGACGGCCACCGCCGGTGTGACCGATGCCGATGTGTTCAACTTTGCGCTGAACCTCGAATATCTGGAGGCGCAATTCTATGCATTCGCCGCCAATGGCAGCGGCCTTCCGAACAGCAGCCTGACCGGAACGGGCACGCAGGGTGCGGTCACCGGCGGGCGTCAGGTGACGTTCTCCGATCCGCTGGTCGCCCGGTACGCGCGCGAAATCGCGGCGGACGAACTGGCGCACGTCAACTTCCTGCGCGCGACGCTGGGATCGGCGGCGGTGGCGCAGCCGGCGATCGATATCGGCGTGACCGCGACCAGTGCCTTCTCGAACGCGGCCCGTGCCGCCGGACTGATCGGCACCGGCGCGGCGTTCGACGTATATGCCAATGACGAAAACTTCCTGCTCGGCGCGTACATCTTCGAAGATGTCGGCGTGACCGCGTACAAGGGGGCGGTCGGGTTCATCAGCAACAAGACCTTCCTCGAAGCCGCGGCCGGCATCCACGCTGCCGAGGCCTATCACGCCGGCCTGGTCCGCACCGTGCTGTATCGCAAGGGCGTGGCGACACCCGCGCTTCTCGACGCCGCCGACGCGATCTCGAACGCGCGCGACAGCCTCGATGGCAGCACCGATCTCGATCAGGGGATCCGCGCGACCGGCAGCGGATCGACCCTCGCGTCGAACATCGTTCCGACCGACAACAGCGGCATCGCGTTCAGCCGTACGCCGGGTCAGGTGTTGAACATCGTGTACCTGAACCGCACCGCCCAAACCGCCGGCGGCTTCTTCCCTAACGGGGTCAACGGCACGATCCGGCAGAGCGCCGCCAGCGGAACCTGACCGACCAAAAATCAACGGGCCGTTTCGAAAGGAACGGCCCGTTTTTTATTGTCTGAGCGCAATTGCTCGAACGAGATCGGCAGGCTCAAGGCCCGACGCGAACCAGCCGGTCATAGGCGGCCTCGGCAGAGCCATAGGTATCCGCCGCCAATGCCAGCAATTTGTCCCGTTCGCGCACGATCACCCGCCCGCGCACCGACCGGATCGCATGCGCTTCCTCCAGCCGGTGCAGTGCATCGGTGATGCTGCTGCGCCGTACGCCCAGCATGATGCGGAACTCCTCATGCGTCATCGCGATTTCGTCGCCGCGCACCCGGTCATGATAGAGAAGTATCCACCGGGCCAACCGCCGTTCGACCGGATGGCCCAGTGCCGACACCACCGTTCGCCCCATCTGGATCATGAAAACCTCGATGAAGCGCAACAGCGCCCGGCGCAGCGTCTCGCTCTGGTCCGCCGCCTCCGTCACCCGCTCGACCGGTATCCGCAGGGCGGTACCAGGCTCGGCGCGCAGGATGGTCGCATAGGGGGAACGATCGTCGCCCAGAAGCACCGGCCAACCCAGATAGCCTTCGTTTCCGATCAGCCCGACCGCGTGCAACCGCTCGCCTTCTATCGCATCGAGCAGTGCGGCGATGCCGGCATCGAGGAAATAGAGATGCTCGATCCGCCCCCCTGCCGGAATGATGACGTCGCCGACCGCGATCGACACCCGTTCGAGGTGCGGCGACAGCAATGCGAAGTCGGCATCGTTCAACTGGGCCAGAAACAGATTGGCGGACATCCGCCGGCCGGCGGGGCTGGTCGTTGCCCGGTTCGATACCCCGGCATGGTCGTGCTGCAAGCTCATCCTCGCTCCGTACAAAATCTTGCCAAGGGGATCTCAGTCCGTCGCGTACCAACGGTGGAGCGCCGTCCGGGTTGCCATATAATCGTTACGCGCACCCGGGCGTCGATCCGCATTGCCGTTTGCGCACGGGTTGCATAGACAGTGCGCGACCGTGCCCAGCATCCATGCCCTTGCCAATCCTCGTCGATTTCTGTCGATCGCACGACCGCTGACTCCGGTGCTGCTGTGGGGCGGGCTGGTCCTGTTCCTGTTCGGCTGCTGGGCCGGGCTGACGCAGACGCCGGCCGATTATCTGCAGGGGGAAAGCGTCCGCATCCTCTATGTCCATGTTCCGGCGGCGTGGCTCGGCATGGGCGGCTGGTCGGGACTGGCGATCGCCAGCATCGTCTATCTGGTGTGGCGGCATCCGCTGGCGGCGGTCGCGGCGCGGGCTATCGCGCTGCCGGGTGCGGTCTTCGCCGGCATCTGTCTGGCGACCGGATCGATCTGGGGCCGGCCGACCTGGGGAACGTGGTGGCAATGGGACGGTCGACTGACCTCGATGCTGCTGCTGTTCTTCGTCTATCTCGCCTATCTGGCATTGGCGCGGGCCGATGCCGATCGCGATGGCGACGGCCGCATTCCGGCGCTGTTCGGGATCGCCGGCACCGCGCTGCTGCCGGTCATCCGCTATTCGGTGCTATGGTGGTACACGCTGCATCAGGGGCCGAGCATCACGCTGACCAAATCGACGATCGATCCATCGATCCTGTGGCCGCTGGGTTTCACCGCCGGTGGTGCCAGCCTGTTGTTCGGCGGTATCGTGCTGATGCGGATGCGCGCCGATCTCGCCCGGATCAAGGCGGAGGCGCGGATGCGCCGCCGGGCCGCGATATGAACCACTGGCCCTTCATTCTCTCCGCCTATGGCCTGACGATCGGCGCGATCGTCGCGCTGGTCGTGTTCGCATGGGTGGCGATGCGCCGCGCGGAGCGGGGATGACCCCCAAACGGCAACGCATGACGCTGGCATTGCTGGCGGTGATCGCCATCGTCGGCGCGGTGCTGCTGGCGATGTCGGCGCTCAGCGACGAAGCGGCGTTCTTCTACGCGCCCGGCGATGCGGCCTCGGCCCCGGTCGACAAACCGGTGCGGCTGGGCGGGATGGTCGCGCCGGGATCGATCCGGCGCATGGCCGATGGCGTAACCATCGCCTTCACCGTGACCGATGGCAAGGCGACCGTGCCCGTCCGCTTTTCCGGCATCGCCCCCGATCTGTTCCGTGAGAATTCGGGCGTAGTCGCCGAGGGGCGGTTCGTGGCGGGCGGCGGTTTCGTCGCCGACAACCTGCTTGCCAAGCATGACGAACGCTACATGCCGCCGCAGGTCGCCGGAAAGATGCACAAGAGCGAAAGCATCGCCAAATGATCGCCGAAGCCGGTCTTGCCGCGCTATGGCTGGCGGCGGCGATGGCGCTGTTGCAGTTCGCGATGGCGGCGATCGCGCTGTCGTCGCGCGCGCAGGAACCGCCGCAGATCGTTCGCGACCTGCTGGCGGCGGTGCGGCCGGTGGCGGTGGCGCAGGGAGTGCTCGCGCTCGGCGCGTTCGCGGCACTGATCGCGCTGTTCGCGCGCACCGATCTGTCGGTGCTGCTGGTCGCCGAAAATAGCCACAGCGCGAAGCCGATGCTGTACAAGGTCGCCGCGACGTGGGGCAATCACGAAGGGTCGATGCTGCTATGGGTCACCGTGCTGGCGGTGGCGGGCGGCGGCATGGCCCTGTTCGAACGGCTGCTGGCCGCGCGCACCCATGTCGCGACGCTGGCGGCACAGGCGGCGATCGCGGCGGGTTTCTACGCGTTCCTGCTGTTCGCGTCCAACCCCTTTGCCCGCCTGTCGCCGGTGCCGCTCGACGGCCTCGGTCTCAATCCGTTGTTGCAGGACCCCGGTCTCGCCTTCCATCCGCCGACGCTCTACCTCGGCTATGTCGGGCTGTCGGTGGCGTTTTCCTTCGCGGTCGGCGCGCTCGTCACGCGCGATGTCGGCCGCGATTTCGCGCGGGCGATGCGGCCATGGGTGCTGGGCGCGTGGATATTTCTTACGATCGGGATCACGGCGGGCAGCTACTGGGCCTATTACGAGCTGGGCTGGGGCGGCTGGTGGTTCTGGGACCCGGTCGAAAACGCCTCGCTGATGCCATGGCTGGCGGCGACCGCGTTGCTGCATTCGGTGACGGTGCTGGCGACCCGCGACGGCCTGCGCGCCTGGACGATCATGTTATCGGTTGTCGCCTTCTCGATGTCGATGGTCGGCACCTTTCTGGTCCGATCGGGCATCCTGACCAGCGTCCATGCCTTTGCCGTCGACCCGACGCGCGGCAGCTTTATCCTTGCGCTGCTGATCCTGTATATCGGCGGCGCGCTGGCGCTGTTCGCCTTTCGCGTCGGGACCGTGCGGCAGGGCGCGCTGTTCGAACCGGTCAGTCGTGAAGGCGGGCTGGTGCTCAACAACCTGCTGTTGTCGGTCATCCTTGGCATCGTCCTGATCGGTACCCTCTATCCGTTGCTCGCCGAAGCATTCGGCGTGCAACTCTCGGTCGGACCGCCCTTCTTCAACCGCGCCGCCGGGCCGGTCGCGCTGTTGCTGGTCGCGGGGATGGCGGTCGGGCCGTTGCTGCGCTGGCGACGTGATCGGGGCGGCGCGGTCGCACGGCGGATCGCGATACCCGGCGCGGTGACGCTGATCGCGTTCGTCGCTTTGCTGTTCACCGGTGCCGGCTGGATGCCGATTCTCGGCCTGTCGTTCGCCGCCGGTCTGGCGGTCGCCAGCGTCCTGCCGCTGGTCGGGCGCAGTCCGTGGCGCACGCCACTGCCGATCTGGGGCATGGTCGTCGCGCATTTCGGCATCGCCGTCAGCCTGGCCGGCATGGCCAGCGACAGCGCCTTCACCGCCGAACGCCTCGTCGCTGCCGCACCGGGCGAAGTGAACCGCGTCGGGCCGTTCGGCATCCGCTTCGACGGGATCAAGCCGGTCGTCGGCGACAACTGGTCGGCGGTGCAGGGGCGGCTGATCGTCACCCGTGACGGCGACGCGCCCTTCCTGTTGCGGCCCGAACAGCGGTTCTTCGCCAATCCCCCGACCGAAACCAGCGAAGCCGCGCTCGCGACCTTCTGGGACGGACAGCTCTATGCCGTCCTCGGGCGCGACGATCATGGCGGGCGGCGGCAGTTGCGGCTGTGGTGGAAACCGTTCGTGACGCTGATCTGGGCGGGCGGCGGGCTGATCGCGCTCGGCGGGTTCGTGTCGCTGGTCGGGCGCGTCCGGCGGCGGAGGATGCGGTGAAGCGCAGGGTGCTCTGGCTGCCGCTGCTGGCCTTCGTCGCCATCGCTGTGCTGTTCGCGTGGATGTTGACGCGTGAGCCCGATCGGCAGGTCCGCTCGCGCCTGATCGGTCAGCCGCTGCCGGCCTTCACGCTCGCTCCGGCGGTGCCGGGCAAACCGGGTCTGACCACCGCCACCTTCCGCACCGGTCAGCCGCGCCTGCTCAACGTCTTTGGCAGCTGGTGCGTCCCCTGCGCCGCCGAAGCACCGCAACTCGCCAAACTCGCTGCGGCCGGTGTGCCGATCGACGCGATCGCCATCCGCGATACGCCGGAGAAGGTCGCCACCTTCCTGCGCGACTATGGCGACCCCTATGCCGCGATCGGCGACGACCGCAACAGTTCGGTGCAACTGGCGCTCGGGTCGTCGGGCGTCCCAGAAACCTTCGTCATCAATCGCGAGGGTCGCATCGCCCATCAACATATCGGCGCGATCCGCGACGAAGATGTGCCGGTCCTGCTCGCCGCACTGAAGGCGGCCCGGTGAAGCGCGCGCTCGCCCTGACCCTGCTGCTCGCCGGACCGGCATCGGCGCAATCGAACGTGCCGCCGCCCGCACTTGCCGACACGCAACTGCCCGACGCGACGCAGGAGCGATCGGCCAAGGCGCTGATGGAAACGCTGCGCTGTCTGGTCTGTCAGGGCCAGTCGATCGCCGACAGCGACGCCGACATGGCCGCCGACATGCGCGCGCTGGTTCGCCAGCGGATCGCGAGCGGCGAGCAGCCCGACCGCGTCCGCGACTGGCTGATCGAACGCTATGGCGACTATGTCAGCTATGATCCGCCGCTGTCGCCTGCGACCGGCCTGTTATGGGCGACGCCGTTGCTGCTGCTCGGCATCGGCGTGGGTTTGGCGCGGCGCAGCCTGAAGCGGGGACGGCGATGAACGGTTGGCTGATCCTTGCCGCACTGCTGATCGGCAGTTTCGCGCTGCTCGTCGTCGCGCGCGTTTCGCGCCCGCTATGGGGCTTCGTCGGTGCGGCGCTGATGCTGGGGGCCGCCGGCTATGCGTGGCAGGGGCAGCCCGAACTGCCCGGCGCTCCGCGAACGGCGCAGCGCGTTACCGAACCGGTCGATATCGCTGCCGATGATCTGCGCGACGCGATCTGGGGCCGGTTCACCTACGATTACGCCTATACCGTCGCCGCCGATGGTCTCACCCGCGCCGGCGCGACGCAGGCGGCGGTGAATGCGGTGCTGGGCGGGCTGCAAGGCAATCCGCAGAGCGCACGCCTGTATACCCGGCTCGGCACCGCAATCCTCGCCCATGACGGCGGTCGCGTGCTGTCGCCTGCGGCGAAACTCGCCTTCGCGCAGGGCATCGCCAACGCGCCGGACCATCCGGGGCCGTATTTCTATTACGGCATGGCGCTGATCCAGACCGGCGACCTACCCGGTGCGAAGCGAGCATGGCTGGCGGCGCTGAAGCGGGCGCGGCCCAATGCCTCGTACCGGGTCGATCTGGCAACCCGGCTGGTGCTGCTCGACCGGTTGATGGCGATGCGGCCAGGGTTCTAATGTAGTCCCATTCCGTTCGGTTCGAGCAGTTTCGAGCCTGTCGAGAAGCGTATGTCGAGAACGCTTGGGGATGGGTACCGCCTTCTCGACTACGGTTCTCGACGGGCTCGAAGCGAACGGGTGGCGTTCGGAAAGATTCCTAGTTCACCCCGCGCCCGGTCTTTTCCTGCAACGCATCGATTGCCTTCGACGCGTCCGCCTTGGTCAGCGTATCGTCGAACGGCTCGCCGGCTTCCTCGCTCAGCGTCTTCAGATACGACGCCTGCGCACCGGTCATCTTCTCGTCCCCGGTCGTCCAGTCGTCCGGGTCCTTCTCGGCGTTCGAAAAGGGTTCGCTCTTGGGATTGGCATGATCGGTCATGGCAGTTCCTTTCGACGCCACCAACCGCCCCGTTCCCAATTCGTTCCGTCAGGTGACCGCGTTGCGCGCATGATAATGCGGCCGGTCCCAACTGCCGTCGCGCAGCAGGTCGGCCAGCACCGCCACCGCCCGCCACAGATCGGCAAACCCGATATAGAGCGGCGCGAAGCCCAGACGCAGCACGTCCGGCGCACGAAAGTCGCCGATGACCCCGCGATCGATCAGCGCCTGACAGATCGCATAGGCTTGGCGGTGCCGGAACGAGACATGGCTCCCCCGCGACCCGGCATCGCGCGGTGACACCAGCGCCATCTCCGGACACTGCGCCTCGACCAGCGCGATACACGCATCCCCCAACGCCTGCCCCTTGGCGAACAACGCCGCGCGATCGACGCCCTCGAACTGTGCGATTCCTTCCTCCAGCGCGGCGATACCCAGAATCGGCGGCGTTCCGCACTGGAACCGGCCGATGTCCGCCGCCGGGGCATAGTCGTCGCCGAACTCGAACGGCGCGGCATGGCCGAACCACCCCGACAGCGGCGATCGCAGCACCGCGTGATGCTGCTGCGCGACATACAGGAATGCCGGCGCACCCGGCCCGCCATTCAGATATTTATAGCCGCAGCCGACCGCCAGATCGGCATTGCAGCCGTTCAGATCGATCGGGACCGCGCCCACGCTATGGCTCAGATCCCACAGCACCAGCGCCCCCTTCGCCTGCGCCGCCGCCGTGATCGCGCGCATGTCGAGCATCGCGCCGCTCTTGTAATGGACATGCGTCAACAGCACGACTGCGACATCGTCGTCGATCGCGTCGACGATATCGGCCACCGCCACCGTCTTCACCCGCCCGTCGCCGACACTCCACGCCGCCCCATCGGCCATATACAGGTCGGTCGGAAAATTGCCCGGCTCGGACAGGATCGTCCGCCTGCCGCCCTGCGCCTTCACCGCCGCCACCAGCAATTTGTAGAGATTGGCCGAGGTCGAATCGGCGACCACCACCTCATGGGGTTGCGCGCCGATGAATGGCGCGATCTTCGCACCGACCCGCCGCCCCGCACCGACCCAGTCATGCGCGTTCCAGCTGCGGATCAGCCCGTTGCCCCACTCCTCGACCGCCACGGCTTGCAACCGCGCCGGGGTCGACCGGGGCAGGGCACCCAGCGAATTGCCGTCGAGATAGATCACCCCCTCGGGCAACGCGAACCGATCGCGAAACCCGCCCAACGGATCGGCGGCGTCCAGCGCCTCCGCTTCCGCCAGCGACCTCACAACGCCACCCGCACGGCCAGCAATTCGGGAAAGAACACCTCGTCGATCACCTTCGCCAGATAGGGGACGCCCGCCGTCCCGCCGGTGCCGCGCTTGAAGCCGATGATGCGTTCGATTGTCTTCAGATGGCCGAACCGCCACAGCTGGACGCGATATTCGAGGTCGACCAGCTTCTCGGCCAGTTCGTACAGATCCCACCACCGATCGGGATCGCGATACACCGCCTGCCACGCCGCCTCGACCGCAGGCGACGCGACATAGGCTTGCGTGAAATCCCGCTCCAGCCGGTCTGCCGGAATGTCGAACCCCCGCCGCGCCAGCATCCGCAGCGCCTCGTCATACAGGCTGGTTCTTGCCAGCGCCTCGGTCAGCACCGCCTGCGCCGCCGGGTCGCCGTCATGCGCCGCCAGCATCCCCGCCTTCTTGGCACCCAGCATATATTCGAGCAGCCGGTACTGGATCGACTGGAACCCCGAACTGCCGCCCAATTGCCCACGCATCGCCGAATAATCGGCAGGCGTGATCGTCGCCAGCACTTCCCAGCTCTGGATCAGCTGCTGTTGCACGCGGGCGACGCGCGCCATCATCTTGAACGCGATGCCCGGCCGGTCGGCGATCAGCGCCTGCCGCGCTGCCTCCAGCTCGTGCAGGCACAGCTTGATCCACAGCTCCGACGCCTGATGGATGACGATGAACAGCAACTCGTCATGGGTATCGGATAGCGGCGTCTGACACGTCAGCAACGTGTCGAGCCGCAGATAGCTGGTATAGGTCGGCCCACGCTCCGGCGGGGCGGGCCGATCCGCCTCGCGGCTTTCCATCAGTGCCCGGCGGGCGGTGGCCCGCCCATGTCACGGAAACTGTCGGGAACGTCGCTGCGTGGATGCCCCGACGGCGTCGGCAGCGGTTCGATCACCGGCGATTCGGGCGTGTCGAAGCCGCCCTCCCACTTCGCGATGACGCTGGCGGCGATCGCATTGCCGACGACGTTGGTCGCGGTGCGCCCCATGTCGAGGAAATGGTCGATGGCGAGGATCAGCAACAGTCCGGCTTCGGGGATATTGAACATGCCCAGCGTCGCGGCGATCACCACCAGGCTGGCGCGTGGCACCCCGGCAATCCCCTTCGACGTGATCATCAACACCAGCAGCATCAGGAACATCTGTCCCCAGCTCAGATCGATGCCATAGGCCTGCGCGATGAAGATCGACGCGAACGTCATGTACATCATCGACCCGTCGAGGTTGAACGAATAGCCGAGCGGCAGCACGAAGCTGGCGATGCGCGGGGGCACCCCGAACCGGTCGAGCGCCTCCAGCGTGCGCGGATAGGCCGCTTCCGACGATGCGGTCGAAAAGCCCAGCAGGATCGGGTCGCGCAGATAGCGCAGCAGCATCTTCACCCGCGGGCCGATGATGGCAAAGGCAATGCCGATCAGCACTGTCCACAGTGCCGCGAGGCCCAGATAGAAGCTGCCCATGAAATAGGCGAGGTCGCCGATGATTCCCGGCCCCCGCTCGGCCAGCGTTGCCGTCACCGCCGCGAACACCGCGAACGGGGCGAAGCGCATGACGTAATCGGTGACCTGCAACATCACCGCGACAAGGCCCTCCAGCGCGCGGACCAGCGGCTTGCCCTTGTCGCCAACGGCGGTCAGCGCGACGCCGATGAACAGCGAGAAGATGACGATCTGCAAAATCTCGTTGGTCGCCATCGCCTCGATACCCGAAGCGGGGAAGATATGGCCGACGAACTTCACGAAATCGAACGCCGGCTTGTCGACGCCGGACGCGGCGGTGACCGGCGGAACCGGCAGGCCCAGACCCACGCCCGGCTGCAACAGATTGACCAGCAACAGCCCGAGCATCAGCGAGATGAAGCTCGCCATCACGAACCAGCCGAACGAGCGCAAGCCGACACGACCCAGCGACGAACTGTCGCCCATATGCGCGATGCCGACGACCAGCGTCGAAAACACCAGCGGCGCGATGATCATCTTGATGAGCCGCAGGAACACGGTGGTCACGGCGGACAGGTAATAGGCGATATTCTTCAGCGTCGCGGTGCCGGCACCGCCGCCATCGTCCAGCGCGGCGTTCAGCGCCCAGCCGAGCACAAGGCCCCCGACGAGCGCGATGAGAATGAAAGTCGTAAGCCGCTTGGCCATGCGTCGTCCCTGATCGTTTGCACGGGAAAGGACGGGAATGTTTCGTCCGGGTCAACCCCGTGCTTGTCTCACCTTGGCAAGTGGCGCGTGCCTGCGTATCGAACCGAAATGACCTCGACCAACGATGTTCGCCGCTCGTTCCTCGATTTTTTCGAGAAGGCGGGCCACGCCCGCGTAGCTTCCGCGCCGCTCGTTCCGCAGAACGACCCGACGCTGATGTTCGTCAACGCCGGCATGGTGCCGTTCAAGAACGTGTTCACCGGCCTCGAAACGCGGCCCTATGTGACGGCCACGTCGTCGCAGAAATGCGTGCGCGCCGGCGGCAAGCATAACGACCTCGACAATGTCGGCTATACCGCGCGGCACCACACCTTCTTCGAAATGCTCGGCAATTTCTCGTTCGGCGATTATTTCAAGGAACAGGCGATCCTGAACGCGTGGACGCTGCTGACCCGCGACTGGGGGTTGCCGGCGGACAAGCTGACCGCGACCGTCTATCACACCGACGACGAAGCGTTCGACCTGTGGAAGAAGATCGCCGGCCTGCCCGATCACCGGATCATCCGCATCCCGACCAAGGATAATTTCTGGGCGATGGGCGACAGCGGCCCGTGCGGACCGTGTTCGGAAATCTTCTACGATCACGGCGACCATATCCCCGGCGGTCCTCCCGGTTCGCCGGATGAGGACGGCGACCGCTTCGTCGAGATCTGGAACCTCGTGTTCATGCAGTTCGAGCAGGACGCGAACGAGATCGTCGGCGACCTGCCCAAGAAGTCGATCGACACCGGCATGGGGCTGGAGCGCATCGCGGCGGTGATGCAGGGCGTGTCGGACAATTACGACACCGACACCTTCAAGGCGCTGATCGCCGCATCGTGCGAACTGACCGGCACCCGTGCGGAAGGGGAGATGCAGGCCAGCCACCGCGTCATCGCCGACCATCTGCGCGCATCCGGCTTCCTGATCGCCGATGGCGTGCTGCCTGCCGCCGACGGGCGCGGCTATGTCCTGCGCCGCATCATGCGCCGCGCGATGCGCCACGCGCATCTGCTGGGGGCCAAGGACCCGTTGATGCACCGTCTGGTCGGCTCGCTCGTGTCCGAAATGGGCGCGGCCTATCCCGAACTGGTCCGCGCCCAGCCGCTGATCGAAGCGACGCTCAGCCAAGAGGAAACCCAGTTCCGCCGCACCCTCGACAAGGGGCTGAAGCTCCTCGACGAAGCGACCGCCGGCATGGCCGATGGCGCGACGTTGGCCGGTGAGACCGCGTTCAAGCTCTACGACACGTTCGGTTTCCCCTATGACCTGACCGAGGATGCCCTGCGCGCGCAGGGCTATGCCGTCGATCGCGCCGGGTTCGATGCGGCGATGGCCGAACAGAAGCGCGCCGCCCGCGCCGCATGGAAGGGTTCGGGGGCCAAGGCATCCGACGAAATCTGGTTCGACGTCCTCGAAACCGCCGGTCCGACCGAATTCATCGGCTACTCGGTGGAGGCTGGCGAGGGACAGGTCGTCGCCATCGTGCGCGACGGCGCGCGCGTCGAATCGGCAGCGGCCGGCGACGAGGTGCTGGTCCTGACCAACCAGACGCCCTTCTACGCCGAAAGCGGCGGTCAGGTCGGCGATGCCGGGACCATGGCGACCGATGCCGGGTTCAAGGCGACCGTCACCGACACCGCCAAACAATTGGGCAAGCTCCACGCCCATGTCGCGACGATCGAGGCGGGGACGCTCAAGGTCGGCGACAGTGTCGCGCTGACCATCGACACCGCCCGCCGCGCGCAGATCCGCGCCAACCACTCGGCAACGCATCTGCTGCACGAGGCACTGCGCGAGCGGCTCGGCGCCCATGTCGCGCAGAAGGGATCGATGGTCGCGCCCGAGCGGCTGCGCTTCGACTTTTCGCAGCCCTCGCCGATCGCGGCGGATGCGCTGGCGCTGGTCGAGGCCGACGTCAACGCACAGGTGCGCGGCAATGGTGGCGTCACCACCCGGTTGATGACCCCCGACGACGCGATCGCGATGGGCGCGATGGCGCTGTTCGGCGAGAAGTACGGCGACGAGGTCCGTGTCGTCTCGATGGGGCAGGACGCCGACGGCACCTATTCGATCGAGCTGTGCGGCGGGACGCACGTCAATGCGCTGGGCGAGATCGGCCTGTTCAAGATCGTGTCGGAAGGCGCGGTGTCGTCGGGCGTCCGCCGGGTCGAGGCGCTGACCGGCGAAGCCGCGCGGCAATGGCTCGGCAACCGCGACGCGAAGCTGCGCGAAGCCGCGGCCGCGCTGAAGGCGACCCCCGACGAAGTGCCGGCGCGCGTCGCGCAGCTGGTCGAGGATCGCCGCCGCCTCGAACGCGAACTCGCCGACGCGAAGAAGGCGCTGGCCCTGTCGGGAGCAAGTGGGGGCGGCGGTGCCGGTGCCGCCCCCGCCGGTCCCGAACAGGTCGGCGACATCGCGTTCCTGGGACAGGTCATCGACGGGTTGGAGGCGAAGGCGCTGCGCGGCACGATCGACGAAGCCCGCACCCGCGTGCCGTCGGGCGTCGTGGCGCTGGTCGCGGTGAATGACGGTCGCGCCTCGGTCGGCGTCGGGGTGTCGAGCGATCTGGTCGGCCGGGTCAGCGCGGTCGATCTGGTCAAGGCAGCGGTCGCGGCACTCGGCGGGCAGGGCGGCGGCGGCCGTCCCGACATGGCGCAGGGCGGTGGCCCCGACGGGTCGAAGAGTGCCGAAGCGATCGACGCGATCAAGGCGCTGCTGGCGGGCTGACGCCAGCCACAAACGGTACCGTACGCCGGCGAACGCCGGGCTCCGGTTGGGAAGGCCCCTGCGAGATGCGGATAGGGTCACCCAACTGGCCCCCGGCCTTCGCCGGCGTACGCAGTTCGTAAGGGTAGGGGCCGAGCCTCCCCAAAATGTATCCCCGCGCAGGCGGGATCCAGAGCCAAGCAGCGCACCACTCGCGACCCTTGGACCCCCGCCTCCGCGGGGGCACATTCTCTACCGGCGGATCGCAACCCTCAAATATACGTCCGCAAAAACTCCGCCAGCGCACATACCGCCAGACTTTGCCCGTACGGCATCGAGGTCAGCGCAATATCCTTGTAGAATTGCTGCGTATCCCCCATCGCCGTCCCGAAGCTCACCTGCTTCAACTCGCCGGTCGCATCGATATTGGCCAGCACGCCGCGCACCGCCTTGATCCCGACCGCCTCATAGTGGCGCGGCAGATACCCCTTCCGGACCGCCTTCAGGATGCCATAGGCGAACCCCGCCGCCGCCGACGCTTCCAGATAGCTGGTCGGATCGACGATCAGCGTGTGCCACAACCCGCTCTCGTCCTGCGTCTCGGCCAGCGTCTTCACCTGCGCCGCCAGCGTATCGATCAGGAAGGTACGGAACGCATCGCCGACCGGCAGGTCGAGAATCTCGATGATCTCCGGAATCGCGATCGTGACCCAGCAATTGCCCCGCGCCCACAGCGCTTCGGCGAAATTGTGCCGCCCGTTAAAGTCCCAGCCGTGGAACCACAGCCCGGTCTTTTTATCGAACAGATATTTGATATGCACGAGGAACTGGCGCTTCGCCTCCTCGACATAGTATGGCCGGCCCAGCAACAGCCCGATCTTGGCCAGCGGCAACACGCTCATCATCAGCGTGTCGTCCCACATCTCACCCGGGTTTTCGTCGTTATAGACGATGTGCTGGAACCCGCCCTCTTCGGTCTTGGGCAATCCGTCCGGGGCCATCAGCCATTCCGCCCACGTATCCAGATAGGGGATATAGCGCGGGTCAGGCTCATGCTCGTACAGATAGGCGAGTGTGATGAACGGCGCGACGGTGTTGATGTTCTTGGTCGGGGTGCCTTCGGCAAAGCGATCCTCGAACCATTGCTTGATGATCGCCAGCGCCGCCTTGTCGCCGGTCTGCTCATAATAGCGCCACATGCCGAACAGGCCGACGCCATGCGTCCATTCCCACCCGGCCCAGCCCTTGGTATCGATGATCCGCCCGTCGTCGAGGTGGAGCAGAAACTCGCCGGTCTCGTCCTTGATATTGACCAGATTGTCCATCAGCAGCGCGATGGCGTCGGTCACCTGTTGGCGGGGAATGTCGTGGGTCAGCGCGGCCATGATTGCTCCGGAAGAAAGGTTGTTTCGTTGAAAATTCGGTGTGCTCCCGCGCAGGCGGGAGCCCAGGGCCACGAGCGTGCCGCCTGCGGCTCTGGACCCCCGCCTGCGCGGGGGTACGGAAAGGGGTGGGGGGTCACTTCGTCAGCACCGTCGGTGCATCGACCATCCGCACCGGCACCCCGCCGCGAACGTTGCGCATTGTCACCAGCCGCACCTGTTCCAGCGCGTTGCCCGGCGCCCCATCGCTGGTGACGGCAAGCGACAGCACGTTGCGCCCGCGATGGTTCAGCACCCCTTCGGGCACGACGAAGGTTCGCTGCGGCCCGACATGGGCGATGAACTGCCCCATGTGCCAGCCATTGACGAACACCAACACCCGGTAATCGACCGGGGACCGGGGAAGCGAGGCATCGCCGAACGACACTCCGATGGTCGCATCCTGCCCCTTCGGAACGTTCAGGTCGAAACTGGTCCGATACCAGTTGGTCCCTGCCAGCGCGGTGGTCGCCGGCAACGTGACCTTCGCCCAGCGCGCATCGTCGAACCCGGGCAGGTGCCATCCCATCCGCTCGCCATATTGCCCGCCATTGTTCGGAACGCCGCGCGCCGGATCGACGATATCCTCGCCGCCCTGCCGCCCCTGGATCTTCCACGCGACGGGAATTGCGAACGACCGGCCGGCCTGTTTCTCGACCGATGCCGACACCAGCCCGCGCGCTTCCTTGTGGAAATCGTCGGCGTCGAGGTCCCAGTTATGGCCGTTGTTCCGCAGCATCACCGACAGCACATGCTCGCCCGGCGTCCGTGCCGCATCGGGCAGGGGGATCGTCGCCGTCCCCGTCGTGATCGGTCGCGGCAACCCGCCGGGCAGTTCGTCCTGCCCGATCAGCTTCCCGTCGAGGAACACCTGCACCATTCCCGACCCGCCGGCCCCGTAATAGAGCCGCAGCCGCTCGGCATCCGCCGTCCCGGTAAAGCGCCCGCGATACCACACGTCGCCCTCATGAAAGCCGTACGCGTCCATCAGCATGTTGGGCTGCCCGTCGGGCCGCGCGGTGATGCTGGCATAGCCGCGATTGTCGATCGCCTGCCATTGACGGTCGTCGAAGCCCGGTTCCGCCTCGGGCGTGCCGGGTGCCATCCGCCAATCGGCCAGCACCGGCAGCGTCACCGCCACCGGACCGGGCAGGGCGCTACGGGCTACGACGCTCCCCGTACTCCCGACACCGGTCGCGACCCGCGCGCCATTCCACGTCACCGATCGCGCCGCCTTGGGCGCCCAGACCTCCAGCGGGGTCGCTTCCTTCGTGTCGCCGGTCAGCGCCAATGCCGACCCACGCAGCGTCGCCGACCGCACCAGCGCCGGCCCGCGCACCAGCACGTCGCCCGACTTCCAGAATTTCGCGACCTCGGCCTCGTCGCCGATCAGCAGCGTCATCGGCGGCCGTCCGCCCCCCGACACCTGCACGCGCGCGAGGCTGCCATGCGCATAATCGAGCCGCAAATCGCCCGTCGCCGTATCGAACGCCGATCGGACGTCGCCCGCTACGACGCGAACGGTCGGCGCGCTGCTATAGCGCAGCACCGTCGTGCCCGCCTCCTGCGCCCGCCCGTACAGCAAGATCACATCGCCGCCATCGATCCGCAGGTGCGACTGCAATTCCGACGTCGCATAGACCAGCCGCTGCCCGCCCAGATTGACACCCGCGACCAGCCACTTCGCATCGAACCCGTTCAGCCGCATTTCGGGCAGCGCATAGCGCCCGTCGGGCAGGTCGGCGGTAATGGTGAAGCGATCGTCGGTCGTCTTGTTCGACGGACTGTGCGTGACCAGCAGGAAGCGCGCGTCGGTCTCGGGCGACTTGTTGTGATAGACCTGGATGTTCGGCGAAGAGATCGTCACCGGCCCCGCCGGCACCATCCCCGCCAGATCGGGCACCGCCGCGATCATGCCCGCCAGCGATTTCAGCTCTTCGGCCTTCTCGCGCACCTCGCGCGTCTCGCTGAACGCCGCGCCATAATCATAGCTGGTGAAGACGACCGGTGCCGGCAGCCAGCCCCAGCTCGTGCCCCCGAACCCCATATAGAAGCTCTGGATGGCGATGCCGTTGGCCAGATTGGTGCCATAGAACACCCGCTGGAACCGCTTTCCCCGCTGGCGGGCATTGCATTCATACCCGCCGTTCGACCCCCAGTAATCGAACCAGCCGCCGCCGAACTCCGCCGCGAAGCCCGGCGTGTTCGGGCTGGCCGAAGCCCCGCCGCGCGCGCCGCCGGGACCGTAAAAGCCCCAGTCGGGCGCCGCCGACCCGCGCGTCACCTTGCCACCGACAGTGCAGGTACCGCCGGGATAGCCGTCGAACGCATACAGGTCGGGCGAACCCTCGACCGTCTTCGCCACGTTCGACCCGCGCGGTACCCAATATCCGTTGCGGCCCTGATCGTTGTGGAACAGCGGCACGGTGATCCCGTCCGCCCGCGCCTTGGCGTACAGGTGATCCATATACCGCCCCTGTGCCGGGGTGGTCAGCGCCAATTCGTTTTCGATCTGGTGCAGGATTACCGTGCCGCCCTTTTCGCCCTTCGGGCCGCCGTTGATCTGGTGGCGGGCGATGATCGGGTTGATCTGCGAAAGCCATTCGTCGGCGGCGGCAAGGTAATCGGGGTCGTCGGTCCGCGCCCGCGCCCGCTGGTTCTGCAACCATCCGGGAAAGCCGCCGCGCGTCAGTTCGGCATTCACATACGGCCCGGCGCGGGTGATGACGTACAGCCCTTCCTCCGCCGCCATGGTCAGCAGCCGGTCGATGTCGCGGATGCCGCTGAAGTCGTACTGTCCACGCTTCGGACTGTGGAACCCCCAGTCGAAATAGAAGGCGACGGTGTTGAACCCGCTCGCCTTCATCTTCTGCAACACGTCGCGCCACAGATCGGGAGAGGGAAGACGGAACGCATGGACCTCGGCCGACCAGATGGTGAGCCGCTTGCCATCGATCATCAGCGACCGCGCATCATACGACACGCGCCCGAATTTCTTGACCGGCGCGGCGAGATTGGCGGTCGGCTTCGCGGTCTGCGCCACCGCCGGCGTCAACATCGACGCGGCAACGCCACACAGGAGCAGGCTACGGAACATGCCGGTCATGCCATGTGGAACATGGGGGTGAGCGACCATTCGAGCGGGCGGTTGTCGGCCTGCGTGTCCATCAGCGGCGCCATCGACTCCCACCACCGCTGCATGATCGGATGCTGGGGCAGGGTATCGCGCCGGTTATCCTCGGCCAGTTCCAGCGTCGCGAACAGCGCGCCGGTCTCTTCGTCGAGGAAGATCCAGTAATCCGAAATCCCCGCCTCGCGCAGCAGCGCCGACAATTCGGGCCAGATCGCGTCGTGGCGCGCACGATACTCGGCGGCCATCCCCGGCTTCAACTGCATCCGAAACGCGTGGCGCGCCATCGGCCCCTCCTGTATGTTCACTATGTGAACGTTATATTCAAAATATAGAATGACGGATGATTCGGGTCAATCGCTACGTGTCACCTTCGTCAACTTCGCCCCCTCGACATCCTCCAGTCCGATCGCCGCCCGTCCGTCGCCCGCCGTGGTCAGGGCGAGCCCCTCAACGGTCAGCCCCCGCACATGCCGGCACCACAGCCCCCATGCCGGGGTCGGCCCGAACATGCTCGGCTCGGGATAGGCGTCGGCCAGTTCCGGCGGCGGCGGCACGGGCTGCCCCCCGCCCAGATAGGAAAGGCTGATATCGCGCAGGGTTACGTCCTCGATTCGGTACCCCGGCAACCCCGCCAGCGTCGCCGCGAACCGGTGGTCGATCCCCGTCGCCCGCAGCCCCTCGATCACCACGCCGCGGATCGCGCCGACCCCGGTCCCCGCCGGCCCGCGCCGCCGGTCGCCGATCCGCAGGAACAGCGGTGCGGTGGTGACCTCGGTCATGGTCAGGTCGCGGACCACCACGTCCTCGATCACCCCGCCATCGACCGTCTCCAGCGCCAGCCCCCGCGACCGCTCGAACCGGCATCGCTCGATCCGAATGCGCCGGAAACCGCCATTGCTCTCGGTGCCCAGCTTGATCCGCCCGGTCACCCGGTCGCGGTCGGGTGCCAGCTGCTGCGTCCGCCCCCGCGTGCCGTCGATCAGCGTTCCCGGATCATAGCCCGACACCACGCAATCGCGCACCGTCACGTCGCTGCACGCGATCGCCCGCCCCAGCGCAAAACTGCTTTTCAGAACAATGGCATCGTCATTGGGCGTGTTCACCCGGCACCGCTCGACCAGCACGTCCTGCACGCCGTCGAGGTCGATCCCGTCACGATTGGTATCGATGCTCAGGTCGCGCAGCACCATGCCGCTGCAGCCGGTGGCAAGGATCGCGAAATGCCCGCCGCGCGCGATCGTCAGCCCCTCGATCCGCACGTCCTGCGCATCGACCAGCGCGATCGCCTTGTTTCCCAACCCGGCCATCCGCGCCGCATCGGGTTCCAGCCGCGCAATCTCCTCGGCCGTCATCTGCCGCATCGACAGCGGCCGTTCGCCCGCCTGCTTGCGCCAGCGCGCACCCGGCCCGTCGCGGGTCAGACCTTCGCCATCGATCGTCCCCGGCCCGAGGATCGCGACCCGCTTCACGCCGTCGCCGACGATCAGGCTGTTGTGCCAATGGCTATGCCCGAAATCCTGATACAACTGCTCGCCGCGATCCTCGGGCAGTGCATAGTGCCCGGCGTCGCGATCGGGATCGGCCGCGACGATCACCGCGCCCCGCTCCAGCACCAGCGTCACGTCGCTGGCCAATCGCACCGTAAAGCACCGGTATCGCCCTGCCGGAACGACGACCGTCCCGCCGCCCACCGCCGCATCGATCGCGCGCTGCACCGCCGCCGTATCGAGCGTGCGTCCATCGCCCGTCGCCCCGAACGCCCGCACGTCGAACCGCCGCGCGGCGTGGGCGGGAAAGGGCAGGGCGAGCATCCCCAGCAACATGGCGCGCCGGTCGATCAATTGCCGTCCGGCCGCACGTCGCTACGCGCCGCACTCGGGACGATCGCCACCGCCGCCGGCCGCGGCGGTCGTGCCGGATCGAACCGTGCCGATGTCACATGCGCCGCCATGCCGGGCAGGGTCCGGATGCCTTCCGCGACCGCCCGCGCCAACAGCCACGCGCCATAGTTATTGTGGTGCGTCCGGTCCGCCCCACCATCGTTGAACGCCTGCGGACTGACCGCCGGACCCAGTGCTTCGTAGATCGCGATGCTGGCCGCGTTCAGATCGATCACTGCCACCCCCTCTTCGGCACCGACCGCCCGCACCGCCGCCGGATAGTCGCCGAGCGACGGCTGTATCCGTCCCGCCGCATCGAAATTGCGTCGTTCGGGACTGGTGACCAGCACCGGTGTCGCGCCACGCCGTCGGGCCTCGGCGATATAGGCCTTCAGATAGGCACGATAGGTCGTTCCCGCCTCGACATAGGTCTGCGGCCACTGCGCCTTCTGATCGTTATGGCCGAACTGGATCAACAGCCAGTCGCCCTTGCCGATCGTCGACAGCACCTTGTCGAGCCGCAATTCGGTCAGGAACGATTTGAGCGTTTCACCGGATTCGGCATGATTGGCCACCGCGACCTGCCCATCGAGAAAGGCGGGCAGCATCTGCCCCCAACTTGCGGCCGGTTCGGACGGCTGATCGGTGACGGTCGAATCGCCGACAAGGTACAGCGTCGGCACCTCGACCGGTTCGATTCGCACGGTATGGACGGCGGCGTCACCCAGCAGCTCCAGAGTCAGCCGATCGTCCCAGGTCGGACTACCGATCTCGCGCGGCTTCAGGCGCACCATCGTACCACCCGGCGCGTTGGCCGGCGGCGGCGTCAGCGCCGCCGTTCGCGTATTGACGACGAAGCTGCGTTCCAGTCGCTGCCCGGCGCGCGTCGCCACCCGGTCCAGCATCAGCCGTCGCGCCTCTGCCTTGACCGTCGTCGTCGCCGCCCGTTTGTCGCCGATGGTCAGCGTGACCCGCCAATTCCCTTCCGGCACCGTCACCGAGAACCGCCGTCCGCCACCGGCTTCATACCCATATCCGTCGCGATAGGGTCGATCGCGCTCGACCCGGATCTCTGCGCCCCTTGGCGTGGCATCGCCGAGCCGGTAGGTCACGGGCACCGCCTGTCCGGCGAGCAGCATCGCCAACGCCGCAATCACTTCGGGGCGACCAACGGATGCGGTGGCTGGTTATAGGCGGTATTCTGCCACGCGATGCCCAACCGATAGATCGGATCGTGCATCAACGTCGCCCGCCGGATCGTGGTCGGGAAGGGGGTGGCATAGATCCGCAGCTCGCGATTATCCTCGCTGCGCAGGATCACTTCCTCGCGCCAGTCGCCGAGAATATCCGCCGACAGCGCTGGCGTCGATTTCGTGCCGTTGTTCGACGTCGCCCCTTCGGCGATCATCAGCGGCACCTCGGTTCCCGCCTGCCAATCCCATTTCGTGATCCGGTTGCGATCGAGCAATTCGCGCAACGCATCGCCATCCCACCAGATCGCAAAATTGGCGACCTTCGGCTTCGGTCCAGGGATGATCTGCCCCTTGGCGGTGTACAGGTGCGGCGTACTGGAATTCCAGTTCTCTTCGCCCGGATATCGCGGGTCGATATCGGCCGACAGCCCGCGTCCGGTGTCCTTGGTCGCGGGTGTTGTCCACAGGATTTCGCCGGTCCGCGCGTCAAGCAAGGCCGATCCGATCCCGCCATTACGCGGCACCTCTTCATGCACGCCGAATTTCTCCAGCCCCGGCCGGGTCGGATCGAGATCGCCGACATGCATCGTGTCGCCATGCCCCAACCCCGCGCTCCACAGCCCCTTGCCATCGTCGTCGATCGCCATCGAACCATAGATGATCTCGTCGCGACCATCGCCGTCGACATCCGCGACGGATAGATTGTGGTTGCCCTGTCCGCCGAACTTCGCGTTGCCGGGGGCGGCGCTGTCGAACAGCCAACGCTGCGTCAGCTTGCCGTAGCGCCAGTCCCATGCGGCGACCGTCGATCTGGCGTAATAGCCACGCCCGAAAATGCCGCTCGGCCGCGTGCCGTCGAGATAGGCGACGCCCGCCAGAAACCGGTCGGACCGGTTGCCATAGCCATCACCCCACAGTGCCTGCAGCCCTTCGGGCGTGTCACTGCCGCGGGGCGGGGCATAGGGCTGCGTCGCCAGCGCGCGTCCGGTCGTCCCCTCGAACACGGTCAGATATTCGGGCCCGGACAGGATGCGCCCCTGTACCCGCGCGACCTTCCGCCCGTCGGGCAGGGTCGTGGCACCGGTCCGGTCGGCTTGCGGTAGCTCGCCGTCCTTCGCCCGCCAGTCTGCGTTCGCGTCGCCAAGCACGCGGCCGGTACCGTCGATCGTGCCATCACCGGTCTTGACCATGATCTCGGCGCGGCCATCGCCGTCGAAGTCATACACCATGAACTGCGTATAATGCGCGCCCGATCGGATGTTGCGCCCAAGGTCGATCCGCCACAGCCGCTTGCCGTCCAGCGTATAGGCGTCGAGCAACGTTTCCCCGCTATAGCCGCCAAAGGCGTTGTCCCTGGAAATGGTCGGGTCCCATTTCAGAATAATCTCGTAGCGTCCGTCGCCATCCAGATCGCCGACGCTGGCGTCGTTCGCGGTATAGCCATAGCGTTCACCCGTCGGGGTCACCCGTTCACCCGGCGTGTCGAGCGGGATCGACCAATAGCCCTTGGCCCATACCGCCGCGGTCGCCGGCGGTTCACGCCTGCCGATCGCTTCGAGACGATAGCGGGAAGCGGGAGTCCCGCTGCGGTCGTGCACGCTCGAAGCGCCGGTTACACGGGCCGCGATCACCTTGCCGTCCCGCAGCAATCGGAACGCTGCACCCGGCCGATCGGTGGCAAGCCGCCGCCACGACACGTGATTGCCGCCGCCCGTCGCCGGGACCGCGACCAGTCCTCTGTCGAGTCGTTCGTATTGCCGCGAGGGTGTTGCGGCCGTCGCCGGCGACACGGCGATGGCGCCCGACGCCACCTGCACCGCCAGCATGACCAAGATCGATCCGCGCATAACCCACTCTCCCGCTACCCATATTGTCTCACCATATGGACACAAATATCATATTGCGAAGATTCTGCTTTGCAACCCGTCCATTCGACAGTACGCAATGTCGAGCAAAGCGAATTTAATCGGCGACGGGGAACACCAACGCGCCGTGCCAGACATGAGGAGGGGTTTGCATGACGTCGTTCGCCAACATCCGTGGAATGCGGCTTCGCGGTGCCGCTTCCGGGCTTGCGCTGATCGTTGCACTGGGCAGCGCACCGGCACTGGCGCAGGTCGCACCGAAAACGGGTAACACGACGACGACTGATGAGGTCCGCACCTCGCCGACCGATCCGCTCGACCAGGAAGCCGAAATTCTCGTCACCGGCACCCGCGCCTCGCTGCAGTCCGCCAACGCCCGCAAGAAGAACGCCGACACCGTCGTCGATTCGATCGTTGCGGAGGATATCGCCAGCTTCCCCGACAAGAACGTCGGCGAGGCGCTGGCCCGCATCACCGGCGTCCAGCTTCAGCGCGACTTCGGCGAAGGGTCGAAAGTCTCGATCCGCGGCGTCGAACCCGACCTGAACCGTATCGAGATCAACGGCGTCAGCCAGCAGGCGCCCGACGGCAGCCGCAGCGGCGACTTTCGCGAACTGGCGGTCGAACTGGTCAAGTCGATCGACGTGTACAAGGGCTATACCGTCGACCTGACTGAAGGCGGCATCGGCGGCACCGTGCGCGTCGAGACGCGCCGTCCGCTCGAACTCACCAAACCGTTGTTCAGCGTCAAGGGCGAGGCGCAGCGGCTGAACCTGACCGAGAAATGGCGTCCGCGCTTCAATCTGACGGCGGGCCGCTCGGACCTGTTCGACGGGCGGCTGGGCGTGCTGTTCAACGTCACGCACAGTGTCGTCGACACGCGCGGCGATTCGGTCGCCAACACCAACTGGCAGCGGTATTTCGACTTCGATCGCTCGACCGAAAAGACGGTCGCCAATCCCGCTTATGCCAATTTCGGCACCTATGAGAGCTGCGCGGGCACGACCGGCACGACGGCCGCGCTCGCGACCTCGAACCGCCTTGCCTGCGAAGACCAGTTCTTCGACTGGTCACCGGGTTCGGTGCGCTATCGCAATCAGGAGCGTACCGACGCGCGGACGTCAGTCGATTTTCAGGCGCAGGTCCAGCTGGCCGATAATTTCTCGGCCTGGGGCCAGGTTCAGCTGAACTATCGCAACCAGAATCTGCGCGACACCAACTACGGCCTGAACATGGGCGGTGGTCTGAGCGGTGCCGGCCTGTCCCTCAGCAACGGCGACTTCACCCGCTACAATCTCGATGCGGCGCTCGCCGCCAATGCCGCCGGGGGCACGTCGCGGGCGCGCCCGACCCAGTCGTTCGTCACGACCGAGGACCATATCCTGACAAGCTGGACGTCCGCGTTGAACGGCGTGACCCCGACCGGGTCGGGTGCGATCGCGAATTCGGCTGGAGCCAGCAACATCGTCGGCGTCCAGCGTCGCGATTTCAGCTTCGACAGCAACACGCGCTACCTCCAGACCGGGTTCAAATGGGACCTCGACCGGATGAAGATGATCTTCCTGGCCTCCCGGTCGGAAGGCAGCCAGGTCAACGAAACCAATCTGGTTTCGATCACGACCGGCGTGTCGGGGATCAGCTTCGATCGCCGGAACGACGCCGGCCTGCCGGTGGTGACGTTTCCCAGCAATTTCGATCCCGCCGACATCGGCTCCTACGGCGACAACACCCGCCGCGGTGCCAATGGCCAGTTGCTGGTCCAGTCCGGACCGTCGGTGCAGTATCGCCCGAGTCAGGCGGACTCGGCGGAGGACCAGCTGAAGCTCGACGTCGACTATGATCTCGACTGGGGCTTCCTCAAGAGCATCAAATTCGGCGGGCAGTATCGCAACCAGGATCTCGTGTCCTATGGCGCGGGCGGCGGGAGGCTGTTGTCGCCGGCCGTGACCGCGGTTCCGGCGGCGGGCATCGTCGGGCGTCCGGCAGTGTTCCAGTACAACAACAACGTGTCGCTCTCGACCGTGATCGGCTCGCCGCCGGCCACCGGCCCCGCGGCCGGCGTCACCTACTTCACCCCGGCGCAGTATCAGCAGTTCCTCGCGGCCAACAGCGGCCTTACCGGCGGCGCGCCGCTGTTCACCGGGATCAAGGGGATCGACGGAGCCCCGCCGCGGTTGGCCCAGCCACTGTTCGATTTCGCCAACCTGTCGCGGTTCTACGACCTGTCGAACTTCAATCAGAGCCGGGTGCGTGAGGCCGATGGCCTGCCGCAGATCCCGGGTTACATTATCAGCGAAAAGATCGTGGCCGGGTATCTGCGCGCGAATTTTGGCACCGAGGTGTTCGGCATGAACCTGACCGGCAACGCCGGCATGCGCTACACCTACACCAAGGACGATTCGACCAGCAGCAACACGCGGCGCGAAAGCCGGGTGCGGCCGGGTACCGGCGTTCCCGGCATTCCGGCGGTGATCGAGGTCGTGACGGTCGCGGTGCAGGAAGTCACCCTGTCCAACGATTATCACGACTGGTTGCCCGCCGCGAACCTGTCGCTCGAAGTACGGCCCAACCTGTTCGTCCGCGCAACCTATGCCAAGAATCTTGCGCGGCCGCGGCCGAGCGATCTGTCGCCGGCGGTCAACTGCGTGATCGACCTCGCCGACACGATTGCGGGCGAAGACACCTGCTCGGCCGGCAATCCGGCGCTGAAGCCCTATCGCGCCGATCAGTACGACCTGAACGCCGCATGGTATCCCAATGCCGATACTGTCGTCAGCGTGGGATATTATTACAAGGATATCAAAAGCTTCATCCTGCCTGCGTCGGTCATCGCCGGTGTCGACCTGTTCAACGACGGCGTGCTGTACACTGTGCGCCAGCCGAGGAACGGTTTCGGGGCGAAGCTCGACGGGTTCGAGTTCAGCGCATCGACGGTGTTCTCGTTCCTGCCGGCACCGCTCGACGGCTTCGGCGTCAACGGCAACTTCACCTTCAGCCGCGCACTGAACAGCACGCTGACCAACCAGGCGACCGGGGAGTCGATCGATGACTTCCCCGGCCTGTCGAAGTTCACCTACAATGGCAGCATTTTCTACGACAAGGACTGGTTGAACGCGCGCGTCAGCTACAACAAGCGCACCGACTATCTGATCGCGGCGGTCGATGCGTCGAGCGCCAACAACCCGGTCTATCGTCGTGGCGAAACCTATGTCGACGCCAAGGTCCAGTTCCGCATCACCCCGCAGTACAGCATGTTCTTCGAGGCGCTGAACCTGACCAACGAACTGTCCCGGTCGTACATCGATGACGCCCGGCCGATCGAATATACCGACAGCGGTCGCCGTATCTTCATCGGTGCGCAGTTCAAGCTGTGATGCCATCGGCCGGCCGCGTCATCGAACATCGCGGCCGGCCGGTACTGTTCGCGTTGGCACTGGCGACCGCAGGTTGTGCCCATATTCACGATGGGCCGCCCGCATGGCGCACCGAAGCGGAATCGCCCTCGGCCCGTGTCCGGTTTCTACCCGGCGGCGTGATCGACATCGATACACCGCGCGGGCTGACCCTCTGGTATCCCCGACGTCTCGATGGTCCCGTGCGGATCACGTTCGATGCCATGGCGGTGTCGGCAGGCGGGCCGAACGATCAGGTGAGCGACCTCAACGCCTTCTGGATGGCGACCGATCCGGCGGCGATCGATCAGGCGGTCCTCGATCGACGCCGTAGTGGCCGGTTCGAGGACTATGATACGCTGACCACCTATTATGTCGGTATCGGCGGCAACCGGAATACGACCACGCGGATGCGCCGCTATACCGGACGCGCCGGCGACCGGCCGTTGCTGCCCGAACATGATCGCGCCGACCCGCCCGCCATGTTGCAGCCCAATCGCTGGACCCGGATCGCGCTGATCGCGGACGGGAACCGGATCGCGGTGGAACGCGACGGCCGCTCGCTCTTCGCGATGACCGACCCCAATCCCTATCGCAGCGGCTGGTTCGCGATCCGGACGACGCAAAGCCATTTGCGCATTCGCCGGTTGAAGATTTCCCGGCCCTGATCATCGGAGAGACGACCATGCCGATCACCCGCCGCGGCCTGTTGGGCGCGACCATGCTTGCGACCGGGCTGCGCAGCCTGCCGGCCATCGCCGCGCCTAGCGATCGGCGTCGACCGGTCGAAGCGCGCGCGGGTTGGGTAGAGGCAGCGGCACCGGCCGCGCATGTCGGCCAGACCTTCGGCATGGCATGGCCGCGCGGGCGGGTTTCGGCGCGGCAAGGATGGACGGTGCGTGACGACGCCGGGCGTCCGTTGCCCGCGCAGAGCTGGACTACGGCAAGCTGGCCCGATGGCAGCGTCAAATGGACGGCCCATGCCTTGCCCGCCGACGTCATGCCGGGCGCGGCCGTCGCTGTCGGCCCCGGCCGTGCGACGCAACCTGCCTTGCCCGTTCGGGTCGAGGAACAGGTTGACACGATCGTCATCGCTACCGGCGACTATCGCTGGGAAATCGCCCGGAGCGGCGACGTGCTGGTTCGCCGCGCCACAGTTGGCGACCGGACCGTGCTGCGCGACGCGGGACTGGTCGCCGAACTGCGGCAGGGTTCACCCGAAGGGCCGCGCCTGTCGCTAAAGGGACGCATCGACGACGTGCGCATCGAGCAACGCGGGCCGGTCCGCGCGGTGGTGAAGATCGAGGGGTATCACGTCGGTCCCGGTCAGCGTGTCCTGCCGTTCGTCGTGCGCCTCTACGCCTATGCCGGGTCGAAGGGGCTGCGGATCGTCCATAGCTTCGTCCATGACGTCGATCCGGCGGCGTTGTTCGTGTCGGGGATCGGCTTGACCGCGGCGGTGCCGATGGCAGCCCCCTTGCACGACCGGCATGTCCGGATCGCGCTCGACGACGGGGCGATGTTCGTCGAGGCGGTGCGACCGCTGACCGGGCTGCGGCGCGATCCGGGCGAGGCCACCCGCCTTGCGCAGGTCGCCGGGCGGGCGACGCCGCCCGCAACGGCGATGGCGAAGCCAGTCGGCGATCTGCTCGAGCGGATTCCGGCATGGAGCGACGTGTCGCTGACCCAATTTTCGGGGCAGGGTTTTGCGCTCCGCAAGCGCACTGGCCCCGATCACGCTTGGGTCGATGCGGGGGAGGGCGGCCGGGCACCCGGACTCGCCTATGTCGGTTCGCCGCAGGGCGGTGCCGCGATCGGTGCGCGCTGGTTTTGGCAACGGCATCCAGCCGAGATCGCGATAACGAACGCTGCGGCCGACAACGCCGACCTGACGATGTGGCTCTGGTCGCCGCGCGCCGGGGCGATGGATCTGCGGCCCTATCGCGGCGTGATGGGAATGGATAATTTCGATGCCCAGAACGAAGGCTTGGCGGTAACCTACGAAGATTACGAGCCGGGCTGGGACAGCGCCACCGGGATCGCGCGCACCAGCGAATTGATGCTGTGGGCGTTCGAAGCGACTCCGCCGACCGAGCGATTGAAGGTGCTGGCATCGGTTGTCGCCGATCCCCCGCAACTGGTTGCCGATCCCGCCGGGCTGCAAGCGGCGAAGGTCTTCGGCCATTGGAGCCTCCCCGATCGCTCGACGCCCAACCGTACCGTCATCGAGGATCAGCTGACCAATCTCGTCGATTTCTACGCGAGCGAAGTCGATCGGCGGCATTGGTACGGTTTCTGGAACCACGGCGACGTCATGCACAGTTATGACGCCGACCGGCATCAATGGCGCTACGATATCGGCGGCTTCGCATGGGCGAACAGCGAATTGTCCCCGGACCTGTGGCTATGGATGCAGGCGCTACGCACCGGCGGCGGACAGGCGTACCGACTGGCGGAGGCAATGACGCGTCATACTGGCGAAGTCGACGTTTATCACCTGGGGCGTTTCCGCGGCATGGGAACGCGCCACGGCGTGCAACACTTCAGTGACAGTTCCAAACAACCGCGTATCAGCAACGCCGCCTACCGGCGGATCTTTTATTATCTGACGGCAGACGAACGGGTCGGCGACCTGATGCGTGACCTGCTGACGTCGGACCGGACGCTGGCCACGGTCGAGATCGGACGAAAGGTTCCAGGCGGCGAACGTCCGACATTGTCGGCGGGACTGATCGAGATGTCGTTCGGGACGGTGTGGTGCTCGCTTGCTGCTGCGTGGCTGACCGAATGGGAACGCACCGGTGATCGGCAATGGCGCGACCGGCTGATCGCAGGCATGGACAGCATCGGCCGTCTGAAAAATGGCTGGATCTCGGGAAGCGCACCGTATGATCTCGCCAGCGGGCGTTTCGTCGGACCCGGTGACAGGGTATCGATATCGCATCTGAATGCGGTCTTCGGGGCGGTCGAGATCAATGCGGAGCTGCTGCAACTGCTCGACGTGCCGCGCTACCGCCAGGCGTGGCTCGACTACTGCCGGTATTACAATGCCCCTCGCGCAGAGTTCGAAGCGCGGTTCGGACCGCGTAAGGGTTCGGAAAATCTCGCCGAAGCGCATTCGCGACTGACCGCCTTCGCCGCGTGGGCCGAGAGTGACGCGAGCCTCGCCACACGGGCGGCAACCGAATTTTTCGCGGGCAAGGCTGGCCTTGGCACACGGCCGGGCGATCCCCGACGCAAACTGTCCGGTGGCGTCGTCGAATGGCCGGGCGTCAGCACCAATGCCGCATCGCAATGGGGGCTCGCCGCGATCGAAAATCTGGCGTTGATACCGGCGGCGATCGATATCGGCAGCATACGTCCGTAGCGCGGAATTGGAGCGTGACGTCGTTCATCTGCCATGCAGGTGACCGCGCCCATCACCGAACGTTGCGCGGCTGTGGTGCGCGTGCTACCGGCCCGCGCTCAAACCATTGGGACGCGGTCTACATGACCAACTTCGTTGCCACTTCGGCGCGGTCCCCGCGCCCGTGATATTTTCCCGAGAGGCTTCCAGCGAAGCCACCGACCTGCCCGCCGAGGGACCGGGCCATCACGGCCCGTCGCAGTCGCTCGCCAAGCTGTCGCTCGGCGCGCTCGGCATTGTCTACGGCGATATCGGCACCTCGCCGCTCTATGCGATGAAGGAGACCTTTGTCGGTCACCACCGGCTGCCGGTCGATCAGATCAATATCTTCGGCGTCGTCAGCCTGGTATTCTGGTCGCTGATGCTGATCGTGACGTTGAAATACGTCTTCATCATCATGCGCGCCGACAATAACGGAGAGGGTGGCAGCCTTGCGCTGCTTGCCCTGATCCAGCGCAAGACGGGCGGTGGTCGCTGGACGTCCAGCCTCGTCATCCTTGGTGTGCTGGCGACCGCGCTGTTCTTCGGCGACTGCATGATTACCCCAGCCGTGTCGGTGCTGTCGGCGGTGGAGGGTCTGGCGACCGTCAATGCCGGGTTCGACCCGTTCGTGATCCCGATCGCAGTGGTCATCATGATTGCTCTGTTCTGGTTGCAGGCGGTGGGGACGGCCGGAGTCGGCCGGCTCTTTGGGCCGATCATGATCGCCTATTTCGTGACGTTGATTGGCCTCGGTGTCATCAACATCCTCGACCGGCCGGAGATCATTCAGGCGCTGAACCCGATCTGGGCGGTCCGCTTCTTTGCGCAGGACGGCGTGATGGCCTTTCTGGCGCTGGGGTCGGTCGTGCTGTCGGTGACCGGGGCGGAGGCGCTGTACGCCGATATGGGCCATTTCGGGCGGCGTCCGATTTCCATCGCGTGGCTGTACTGCGTGTTTCCGGCGCTGATGGTCAATTATCTGGGGCAGGGGGCGCTGCTGCTCGAAAACCCCGCTGCCGCGTCCAACCCGTTCTTCTTCATGGCGTCGGAGGATTTCCGTCTGCCGCTGGTCATCCTCGCGACGCTCGCCACGATCATTGCCAGCCAGGCGGTCATTACCGGTGCGTTCTCGGTAGTGCAGCAGGCGGTGCAACTCGGCCTGATGCCCCGCCTTCGTATCGAGCATACCAGCGCGGATGCGGCAGGTCAGATCTACATTCCCGCCGTGAATTGGGCGTTGCTCATCATGGTCCTGCTGCTGATCTTCGGGTTTCAGGAATCGTCGAACCTCGCCGCGGCTTATGGCATTGCCGTGACTGGCACGATGTTCATCAGCACCTGCATGATCGCGGTGCTGGTCAAGCGCGTCTGGAACTGGCCGGTGGCCGCCGTGGCGGCGTTCATGGCGATCTTCCTCTGTATCGACGGCGCCTATTTCGCGTCGAACCTGACGAAGGTTCCCGATGGTGGCTGGTTCCCGTTGCTGGTCGGGATCGTCGTCTTCGTCCTGCTTACGACCTGGGCCAAGGGACGCAAGCTGATGATCGAGCGGATGCGTGAATCCGCGATGCCGATCAAGGTCTTCATCCAGTCGGCAGCCAGTTCGGCGACGCGGGTGCCAGGCACGGCGGTGTTCATGACGTCGACGCCCGAGGGTGTCCCGCACGCGCTGTTACACAATCTGAAACACAACAAGGTATTGCACGACCGGGTCATCCTGTTGACGGTCAAGATTGCCGATACGCCCTATGTCGATCCGGAAGTACGGACCAAGAACGAGGATCTTGGACAGGGCTTTCACCGCATGATCCTGAGATTCGGGTTCATGCAGGATCCCGACGTTCCTGGGGCCTTGAAGGTTGTGGGGTGCTGCGGCGGCGATTTCCGGATGATGGACACCAGCTTCTTCCTTGCCCGGCAGACGCTGTTGCCGTCGTCGCGGCCAGGGATGATGATTTGGCGGGAGAAGCTGTTCGCCTGGATGCTGCAGAACTCTGAAAGCGCTATGGAGTTTTTCCGCTTGCCAACTAACCGCGTGGTCGAACTGGGCAGTCAGGTCGAAATTTGACAGACGCGCCGCTTTCCGCTCCCATCATCGTGACGGCCGTGTTCGGTAACGAGGATCAAGCATGGTTCGAGCGGCAGCGCCGGGCGTATTTCCCGCCGGAGCGCAACGTGCTGGCGGCGCATTGCACGATGTTCCATCATCTGGCCCCGGAGCTGGGTGCCGAACTCAAACGCCGCTTGAATGCGGCGACACGCGGGCAGGCGGCACCGGTTGCGAGGATCGGCGGGTTGATGAGCCTGGGCCGCGGCGTCGCCTATCGTATCGAATCGCCCGATCTTGAAGCGATCCGTGCCGATCTCGCCGATGCCTTCGGCTCGATGTTGATACCGCAGGACCGGGGCGGATGGCGCCCGCACGTCACCGTCCAGAACAAGGTCGAGCCCGCCGAGGCCAAAGCCCTGATGGCGACCTTGTCCGCCGAATTTTGTCAGCGACCGGTCAAAATCGCGGGTTTGGCAAGCTGGTGGTATCGCGGTGGCCCTTGGGAAGCATTTTCTCGCCACATGTTCGCTTGACCGCGGCAATTCCCGTTCGTATAGGGCCGCCTCCCGACGGGAAGTGGCGGGGCGAAGTAGCTCAGTTGGTTAGAGCACGGGAATCATAATCCTGGGGTCGGGGGTTCAAATCCCTCCTTCGCTACCACCGCGACAGACCTTCCCAAGCTCCCTTCCGGGGGAGATCGACCTTCGACCAGATCGACAGCACTGCTGAGCGATGTGAGTACGTCGATCGACCATCCGGAATTGGTTTGCCTAACCGTCACCTGCTCAACCAGCTCGCGCAGCTGGCGGGCGACAAGCTCGGGCGCGCCCGAGCCGTCAGCGTACACCAGCTCCCGCACGCGGCGGCGGTAGGCCTCGGCGATTGCCGGGTTCAGCGCGATCACTTCAATGGCACCCAACTCGGCGCGCTCGCGGACAAGGCGTTCTCTATCCGCCTGCCGCGCGACCAGCGCTTCGCGGATCATTCGGAAGTCGGCCGCGCCTGTCTCGATCGCTCCCACCAGCCGGCCGAGTGCCACGTCGACTTCGGCGATGCGCTTGTCGATTGCAGCCGTGCGCCGCCGCCGGTCGCTGGTCGCAGCGGCGACCTCGTCGTGATAGGTCTTCACCAGCAACGAAATCGCTTCCGGGCTCAGCAGCTGATCGACCAGACATGCCAGGACACGGCGCTCGACCTCCGCGCGCGCAAGCGTACCCTGCTGGTCGCAGGTGCCGGCCTCGCGCGTTCGAGAGCAGCCAAGCCTTCGTGCGTTAATGGCAGCGAACCCGCCGCCGCATTTGCCGCACCGGACCAATCCCGACAGCAGGTGCCGTGGGCGGTTGCGCTGGGGTAGGGGCTGAGCCGCACGTTTGGCGATAGCGTCCTGTGCCGCCTGCCACCTCTCGGCGCTGATGATTGCCAGCTCCGGAATATGCGCCGAGATCCGCTCATCTGCGGGGTTCGGCCGCGAAACCCTTCGACGGGTTTCCGGATCGCGTTTCATCTGGACGCGATTGTAGACGAAGCGGCCCGCGTAGATCGCATTGTGAAGGATGCCGACCGACCGGCTGCGTGAACCCAGAATGCTCGACGCCGTCCACACGCTGCCGCGTGGTGAGGGGAAACCGTCAGCGTTGAGGCTGATCGCAATCTGCCGTGGGCTGCGGCCGGCTAGGAATTCGTCATACACACGGCGGACGACCGCGGCCTGCTCGGGGACGATTTCGCGCAGTCCGCGGACCGGCTCCCCATCCTCGCCGAAGGCCCGCACGATCGAATAGCCATAGGTCAACCCGCCGGGAATGCGGGACCGGGCAACCGAACCACGCTGACCGCGTCGGATCTTCTCTGCGAGATCCTTAAGGTAGAGCGCCGACATGGTGCCCTTCAGGCCGATGTGCAGCTCGTCGACCTTTCCGTCGCTGAGCGTGTGGATGGCGACGCCGGCGAAGGTCAGACGCTTGTAGATCGCGGCGATATCTTCCTGATCGCGGGCTATGCGATCGAGAGCTTCGGCGCAGACGATATCGAAAGCGCCCTTTGCAGCGTCGCTGAGCATCGCCGTCATGCCGGGGCGCCGGTTGGACGCGCCGCTGATTGCGACGTCGGTGTAGACGTCGACGACTTCCCACCCTTCACGCTCGGCTCGTGTCTTGCAGAGCGCGACCTGATCTTCGCAGGAATGGATGGACTGCAGTTCGGAAGAGAAGCGGGCATAGATGACGCAGCGGGGCATGGACGACTCCGAGGTGTATTGGCGCGCGCAACATCTTCGGCCGCCATGTCGGCGGCAATGGCACGGACGAGATCGGCGATCCGGGCGTCAAGCATCATCGGCTGCACACAGCACCGGTTCCGGCCTGCCCCCTGACCTTGTAGACGCGATCGCGTCCTCGATGTCGATCTGGCAATCGTCGCGGGCGTTGCTGCCATAGGTCACCGACATGGCGATATTGCACCACGTCTGATGCCCGGTGCGATCGTGATGCTGGACGGCCAGCGCCTGGGCGTTGGCGCTGGTCCAGAACGCGGCAGCGCCATGGCATACGAAGCAGCCTGCCGTGATGTCCCGGTGTCGGGCGGTAGGGCGCGTCACGCGTTTGCCATCCCGTGCCTTGCCTCGATCGGCGCAGTCTGTGAGCCAGTCGCGACGATCGTCACCTGACGTTTCGAACGGATCGTGACGACCCCGATCACACCCAATCGGCGAAGATCGCCGAACGCCTTTGCGGCGTCCGACGTGTCGCTGCCGATGCGTTCGGCGAGCGCAGCGTTGGTCGGGCAGCCCGCCCCCTCGGCCGCGAACCGCTCCAGCACGTTGAAGACGCGCCGCTGGTTGATGGTGAGCTTCATGCGCCCACTCCGTCGGCCTGCCCGGTGCTAGGGAAGCGTGCCTGCAAAGCCATGCGGATCTCGATGATCGCATCGTCAGCGGCCATCGCGTTCCAGCCTTCCCCGCTCCAAGCGCACTCGATCAAGCGCATCGCCGTTGCTTTCAGGACGGCATCCCGGAGGGTGGTATCCTTCGAAATCTCGCCGTTGGGGCCGCAGCGCTCGGCGGCGTGAAACAGGATGCTCAGTGCCAGTTCGATATCGGACGAATGTCGCGCGGCGACCCGCCGGATTTCGTACGGATGCACACCGAATTCGCGCGCGGTCGGCGGGCAATAATAGGGGTCGCGAAGGATTTGATCGGACGGCGCGGTCATTATAGCCCGATCATGATCTGGAGACCGGGGCCGCCGAGCGCCCAATCGGTCAACCATGCGGTGACGAAGCCGATAGCGAACATCGCCACTGTCTCGATCGCGGCCTTGCGGTGATAGTCGCGGTCGCACGCCGGGCAGTTGCAGTCGATCAGATGGATCGTAACGCGGCGTGGAGCCGGGTCGTGGCGTAGGGAAAGCGGGCGAACGCGGGGCATCAGCGGTCTCCATTCCGACGGTTGAGGTTGCGAACGGCGGTCAGCGCCAGCAGGCAGGCGAGGGCGGCGGCGACGATCGCCGCCGGGTTGCGGCCAAGCATGCCAAAGCCGGCGGCAAGGCCGGTCAGCAGCGCGGATACGCGCAGGAAATTGCGGTTCAGGGGGGTGAGCGGGCGCATCAGGACGCACTCGCGCAAGAAATGCAAAGGTCCGGCTTGTCCCAGCCCCATGCCGGCACGGCGATCCCGATCGGTCCGGTGTCGCTCGACGCGCAGATACGGCACAGGCGCGGCGCCGGGAGATCAGCGCCGAGATGGATCAGCAAAAGCCGCTCCAGCACCGTCAAGTCGAAGGGGAAATGCTGGCGCAGGGCGACAATCGTCGTCCAGCTCGCCGGGGCGATATCTGCCTCGATGCGCATGATCCACGCTGCACGCTCGTGCCACGCGATCTGCGGGTCGGTCGACAGCACGCCGGCAACGTCCTCCACGCCGAAACCGGCGGCAGTCCTTCGACGCTTCAGGTACGCTCCGGGGGTCAGGGTCACGAAAATCTCCGGGCAGCAGAAATCCGCTTCGCGAACCGTGTGGTCGCGAACCGGGGCGGGGCAGGTCGGTGGTCGGGAAGATCTAGTCGATCGGCTTTACGGTGGTTGTGGCTGTCGCTTCATCAGGGCACGCAGAATCGGAATGATCCGGCGCTTCGCGTTTAGAGCCTGGATGACCTCGCGCATCGCGGCGTCCCGGGTGGCATCAGTCGCATCCGGAGCAAGGGCGGCGATCAGGGCGGCGGCGGCTTCGCCGCTTTCGCGGACGGCCTCTATCGTCGCACCAGCGAGAGCGGCCTTCGCATTGGCGACGCTCGACTGACGGGCGTCGACCTGCATGCGAAGCATGTCAATGAGCGGACGTGTGCCAAACATGCGGTCGTGTTCGGTGTCGAGCAGAACAACATCCCGGCAGGTAAGCTGTTCTCGCTTATGCGCGTGCGACAGTGCCCGCAGATAATGCGGGGTGCGACCGGTGACTTCGGCCGCACGCGCAATCGATATCGCTTCGACTACGTCTCGCAGGGTCTGCTCAATCGACAAGGGTTCGCACGCCGTTGTCATGCGCGTGTCGCGAAAAACGGGGCCGATCGCAGCATACGACCGGCCCCGCCCGCGCCTAGGGAGGTATGACCGCGCAGCGCGTGCCCCTGACCGGTACGATACATTGCGACCGGGCAAAGTTCCCGGCCGTCACTTACACGGCCGAACGGGGGAGACGCTTGTGGAAGGCGCGTCACGAACCATGTCCGTTAGCACGCCCACTAGTATGAAGCGGCTCGACACCCGGAGCAGTCGCGTCGGGCTTGATACCCAAGGCAACGGCAATGCGATGCGAGTCACCGCGGATGCACCGTCGCCGACCGCTGAGAACCTGATGGACGAGCGTCAGCGAAAAGCCGCGCTCGCGCGCCCACTCGGAAACGTTGGTCCCGGACGCAATGAACTGCTCTCGGGCCGTAATAGCGCGCGTAGGCAGGCCACCGTCAATATTGGCGACTTCGTTCGGCATGTGTCATGTATCAGTTTGTAGAAACTGGTCCAAAAATGCGCAGGATTGTGTGAAAGATCAAGCGGAATTTCCGGATTTGGCGAATTTCGCTTTGCGTCTCAAGGAGGCGCGAAAGGCAAGTCGTTGCAATCAGACCGATTTCGCAGCGTTGGGTGGGGTCGGGTTGGGTTCGCAAAGCCGTTATGAGAAGGGCGAAACTGCGCCGGGCGTGAATTATTTGATGCTGCTTGGGGCGAATGAAATCGACGTTGGCTATCTACTCACCGGCCGGCACACCTCCGATTCGTTGGATCAGGAAACGAGTGCTATCGTCAGCAGCGTGAGAAGGTTGGCGGGCGATCAAAGGCGTAGCCTGCTGGCCTTCCTGGCAACAATCGTCCCGGATTCATCCGACACGGACTAATTTGACGCGATCCTGACTGCCCAAGATTGTGGGTATGGTGGGGGTATCATTCGAAGCATCACACCATCAGGTCGCTCTTGACCGCGCGCTTTGCGGTACGGCGGCGGAGCGTGTGTCCGCCGCTTCCACCTTGCGTTTTGACAAGATGCGCCAAAGCACGCTTTAGATCGGTGGTGCCATCACCGGCATTGCGCGGGTACGCCGCAGAACCTCACGCAAAGGGTGCAGATGCGAATTGTCGAGATAGCGAGCCGGCTGGCCAAGCTTCGTCCAGTAGCAACCGCGATCGGCAATCTGCGCCTTCCGGTAAGGGTGCTGATCTACCGACGAGGCAGTCTCAGCGTGACGGGTCGTCTGGTGGGCGCTGGACGACTGACGATCGGTAAATACTGGCCCGGGCAGGTACCTCGAACGGCCGAAGTGGTGGTGCGGAAGGGCGGCGAGTGCGTTGTCGAGGGCAACTTCGTCCTCCACCGCGGCACCGAGATCCGTGTCCGTCCTGGCGCCAAACTGTCGTTGGGCAGCGGGTATCTTGCGGACGATGTGCGTATCGATTGTCAGCGGGACATAACGATCGGGCATCGCGTAGCGATCGCCGCCGGAACCGTGATCATGGATACCGACCATCACGATCTGACAGGCTCACGTGGGCGCACTGCGCCGGTCGCGATTGGCGACGACGTCTGGATTGGGTTGGGTGCGAGGATCCTGAAAGGCGTTACGATCGGAAACGGTGCCGTGATAGCTGCCGGCTCGATCGTTACGCGCAACGTGCCGGCGGGGATGTTGGTCGCCGGAAGCCCGGCGAGAGAGATCCGCCCGGTAACGTGGACTTTATAGGCTTCGTTCTCGTGAACGCAGTCGGGCTTTGAGGGTATCGGTTACTGGGTTGAGGGTACAAATGCCCTGAGACCGTACTGTATCTCGTGCCCTCGGCGGACGGGGTGTCCGCCGCTGCAACGTCGGAAAGAACGAGGTGTAGTTAGGGGCGGATCTGCGCGCGTTGGCCGTTCGGAAGCCTCTTCGTCCATACTAGCCAAGCGAAGATGCCGCAGGCCAAAGCCGTAACAATTACACCCGTGAACCGTTCGTCGAGCGTCAGGTCGTCCTTTCCGAGGGCGACAAGGACATTGAACGTCGCCGGCAATCCAACGACGCTCCACAGCTTCACCCGCGCTTCGGGTTGCGGCGAGAGTAGGCCATACAGGATCGCGCTGAAAACAATCATGTTTGCCGCAGCGCTCGCGATGACTTCAAATGGCATGGGGCATCCGTGAAAGGCTTAGAGGGCGGCGGTTTCCGTAATCTACTATCGAATCGGTCTGCCGTCGACGAAGACGATTGGGGGTATAGGCGATACAAATACGGGTATCGCCCGTGCATCGGCAGCGGATTTCCTGGGAAGCGGCGGACGGAGTGTCCGCCGCGTCCTGCTATCGGTTGACGCCACCCGCGTAGGTGAGGATGTTGTGAGCGACGGCAGCAGAGTCCCGTGACAGGGATGAGTCGCTACAGGGAGCTAGAATGAAAGCGCTTGCCTTTTTTAACAACAAGGGAGGCGTAGGTAAAACGACGCTCTTGTGCAATGTAGCGGCTTTCTTCTCTCAGCAGGGTCACCGTGTCTGTGTTGTGGATTGTGATCCTCAATGCAATGCGTCGCAATACCTCTTCCATGACGAAGTCTTGGAAGAGACGTTTGATAAACCGACCCACAACATTGAGAGCCTATTCACCAGTTTGATGGCTGGTGAGGGCCACGCAGATCGAGTTCCCATTAGACGTTCCGCGGCTTTTGGGGTGGATGTCGTTTGCGGCAGCCCAGGATTGTCGATGGCTGAAGATTTTTTGGCGGAGGAGTGGGCGGGGCTCAACACCCAGCGCGGGCTTTCAAGTACGATGGTCTTCCGCAGACTGCTAAAATCACTGCATGATTACGACTATGTGTTTTTCGACGTGAGTCCTTCCTTGGGATCAATCAATAGGACGGTTTTGTTATCATCGGACTATTTTGTAAGTCCGATGTCTATCGATATCTTTTCGTTGAAAGCGTTCGAAAATATCAGTCGTTGGATGTCGAAATGGCAGGCGCATTGGGAGTATTCGGTAAGTAGTCCCCAACTTGATGCTGCCAACCCAACAGTACTCGACGCGAAGAGTGTCGTTGGCGCGACGTTTATCGGTTACGTATCTCAGCAGTATATCGCGAAGAGGGATGCGAGCGGTGAACGCCGTCCTGTGAGATCGTATGATGAAATAATTCAGCAAATAGATGGACAGATTGATCAATATTTCCATGGCGGACTAATCCCGCCTAAGCCCTACGAAATAGGCAAGATTCCAAACCTACATAGTTTGGCACCAATGTCGCAGTCTCGTCGCAAACCAATTTTTGCACTTACTGCAGCGGACGGAATTGTCGGAGCACATTTCGCGAAAGTGAAAGAGGCGAAGGAGATTTTTGGCCAGGTGTCCCAGGACATCCGCGCGCGGCTCATCTAAAATGCTACTGGAGGAATGGCCAGCGCCGCTTATCAGGGACGTCGCCCGGCGTCGTGCTGTGTTCGTCATTGGATCAGGCGTTTCTCGGCACGCGCTGGGTGCAGACGGAGTTACTCGGCCGCCAGTTTGGAAGGGTTTCCTTGAGGGGGCTGCTGCTAGGTTTCCTAGAGGTGCGCAGACGGAGCATATCCATCGAGCCATCCAAGACGGTGACCTTTTGCATGCATGCGAATGGCTGAAGAATCGCTACGATGAGGACTGGCCAGCATACCTGCGTTCGAAGTTCACGGATCCGCGGTATGTGCCGGGCGAAATACACAAATTAATTGCATTGCTCGATACCAGGGTCGTTTTCTCGCTAAATTTTGATGATATATACGAAAACAAAAGTAGGGAAATAAACGAAGCTTCGCAATTCACAAAGAACTATAGTGATCCGGATGTCTGTGAGTTTCTTCGTAACGACGCTCGCTATGTCGTGAAGGTCCACGGCAACCTAGCATCTCCAGCCTCACTGATTTTCACGCAAGAGGACTATGCCAAAGCAAGGATTAGGCATAGCCTGTTCTATTCTGCGTTTGATGCAGCATTAATGACTCACACATTCCTGTTCATCGGGTGCGGCTATGGCGATCCAGACGTTAATTTGCTACTTGAGAATCAAGCTTTCATCGCTCAGCCCGGCTCAATAAATCCGCATTATTTTCTTACTTCGTCCGAAATATCTCATGATATGAAGGTATCCCTAAGAAAAAATAGGAATCTAAAAACGCTAAGCTATGACAAAGTTGATGCCAACCATGCCGGACTGGTCGTTGCGATCGAAGATTTGTATGCTAGGGTTGTTGAAGCGCGTACAGCTTTGCTAGAAAATCAAAATTGGTAAGGCGACTTGCAGTTCGGTGACTACAACGAAGGGGCTTGGCGGCCAGTAAGACTTCGTGCGGATCTATATGGCGGGTATGGTGTGGGTACTTCCTTCCTATCCTGACGCTAAGCCGCGGTATTCCCACGCTACTTAGTAGCGGCGACGGACGGTGCGTCCGCCGTGCCGTCAAGTTTTGTACGATTTCGCACAAGAGCTGCACTACAAT
>NZ_LMLN01000029.1:0-20776 GCF_001421915.1 Sphingomonas sp. Leaf62
GCTTCGTCATCGAGTTCGCCTTTCACCTTAAGGAGAACTCTCCACTTTTCCGGGGCAAGTCCAAACGTGCGAACCGACGCCTATGGCGGTTGGATCGGGCGAGCGTTCGCCATGACCGGAATCGGGTCTCAAACGAGAGGCAATAGATCAATCATTGTCGAGATGCCCCTCACCATATGCCGTTTGGTAACCCGATTTATCAATACACCAGCACTGGAGCGCAGCGCCATTTCGATCTCGATTGAAACAGCCCGATGCCGATAAGCATGCTTCTGCCAAGCACGACCATCGATCCTGCGATATACCACTGCCCGGTCACAACGAACAGACCGATGAGCGTGCACCCTTCTCTCCGACCCGCCAGCGGATAAGGCAAAAGGGCAATCGTTGAGCCACGAAGATCACTGTGGTGACAATGAGAACTCCGCGCTGCATGGATCGAGCGTTGTCTCAGCGCGAGGGATAACGCGATAAGGGGCAAGACCAGCTAGCATACGGGAAGTGGAATAGCGTGTTCCGCCGTTATCGTCGCTGTGCGACGACGGGCGTGTTCGATGGCTACCCTTTGTCCACGATGCGTAGAACGGGCAGATCACCAAGCCTGCTATCGAATGGAGCTCATGGGCCGTTCCACGCGCCCTTCATCTGCCCCGGTTTTCTGAAGAGCAGGCAATTGCCACTTCGAGCCGATCGACCGAACCGAAATTGGGTTAGCGCTCGCCCGCCGTCATGCTAGTCGCTTGCTCGTAAAAGGGAAAAGCATGGCCCAGGCTGAAAAACTCTATCGGCGCGTGATCGACTTCGCTGTGGCTCAAATGAATGCGGGCACCTTTCCTATCGGTGCTCGCCTGCCAACCGAGCGCGAGCTGGCCGAGAGCCTTGCAGTAAGCAGGGCTACCGTACGCGAGGCGATGGTCGCACTTGAAATCATGGGTGTGGTCGAAATCCGGAAAGGCTCGGGGATCTACGTCGTTGCGCCATCGGCGTTGAATGGCCGGGTCGCCGCGCTCGATATCGGCGCATTCGAGCTACTTGAGGCGCGGCGGAGCATCGAGGCGGAGGTAGCGGCGCTGGCGGCGCAACGGATCGCGGCCGATGAACTCGCCGAGCTACAGGCGTTGTTGGACGTGATGACGCAGAAGGACATCGCAGCCAGCGAACGGGCGGATCGGGAATTTCATCTTTGCATCGCCAAGGCGACCGGCAACGCCGCGATGGTGAGCGTCGTCACCGATCTGTGGAACATGCGCGACCGCTGTCCGCTGGCACGCACGATCCATCAGCGCGCACGTGGTGGCGACGAGCTGCTGCGCCTCGAGGAGCATCGCACCGTGTTCGACGCCCTGCGTGCGAAGGACCCGGATCATGCCCGGCAGGCGATGCGGGATCATCTCGACGCTGTCATCGATCATCTGTTGGCCAAAACCGAAAGCGACGAACTCGCTGCCGTGCGCCAGCGAAGCGCCGAACTGCGCGGCCGGATGCTCGTCAAATAGGCCTGATAAATTAGCCAGACAAATTGGTTGACAGCGAGTTCGTTACCGCTACCATAACTTATCAAGGCACGGCTCCGGGAGTGAGCCGGCATAGGAGCTGGAAAAGGGTATGTTTGGCGACGTCTTCCTGCGCGAACTGCGCGCATCGACTGCTTTCCTGCTGATCGCGACCGCCGCGTCGCCTGCACTAGCCCAGACCGGTACGGCCGCGCCCGAGCAGGAAACTGTCGATCCCTCTGCCACCGGCAACGAAGACATCGTCGTCACCGGCTATCGCGCGTCGCTGACCAGCCAGACGAACGCCAAGCGGAACTCGATCGGCTTCACCGACACGATCTTCGCCGAGGATATCGGCAAGTTCCCCGACACCAACATCGCCGAATCGGTCAACCGCATCCCCGGCGTGACGATCAGCCGCGAAGTCACCGGCGAAGGCGCGAACGTCGCGATCCGTGGCCTCGGCACCAACTTCACCCGCGTGCTGCTGAACGGTGCGCCGGTCGCGATCGCCTCGGTCCGCTTCGATGCGCAAAGCACCAACCGCGAGGTCGATCTCGACCTGATCCCGACAGAGCTGTTCACGCAGCTGACCGTCAGCAAGTCGCCCACCGCCAGCCAGATCGAGGGCGGCGCCGCCGGCACGGTCAACCTGCGGTCGGCGCGTCCGTTCGACAATCCAAAGCCCTATGTCAGCTATGGCCTGCAGGGGTCGAAGGTCAGCAGCGCCGACAAATGGGGTTATCGCGGCCATGTGCTCGCCAGCGCGACCTTCGGCGACTTCGGCATCCTCGTCGGCGGGGCGGCGGTCAAGAACCAGTTCCGCGTCGACGGGTTCGAGACGGTAGGCTGGACCAACCCGAACCTGACCGCGGCGCAGAGCAGCAGCGCGACCCGTAACGCGACCGGCGGCGGCAATTTCACCATTCCGGGCACCGTGCCCGCCAATGCCGGCAACGGCCTCGTTCCCGGCACCGTCATCGATCAGGCGTTCCTGCTGCGCAACAATCCCGGCGCGACGATCGAACAGATCGACAACGGCATCCTGCCGCGTCTTGGCCGGCCACGCACCGAAATCGGCGAACGCACCCGCTATAACGGCCTCGTCAGCCTCGAATGGCGGCCCAGCGACGCGCTGCACTTCTACGTCGACGGGATGTATGCCAAGCGCGATACCGAGTTCACCCGGACCGCGATGAACTGGGCGGTGCGCAACGGCGCTGCGATCCCGCTCAACACCACCTACGATCAGACCAGCTGCTCGGTCGGCTGCACCGTCACCGGCGGCACCTATGCCAACGCGCAGTTCTTCCTCGAATATCGCCCGTACAAGGACACGCAGGATTATTGGGGCGTGAACCCCGGCGTGGAGTTCGTGGTCAACGACTTCATCAAGGGCGATTTCCAGGCGAACTATACCAGGAGCAATTTCCGCCGCGAAAGCCCGACCTTCCTCGTCATTACCCCGCCGAGCAGCGGCACGACCGTCACCTACAGGAACGACGGCGGCATCCCGTCGATCACCACCAACATCGACCTGAACGATCCGCGCAACTTCGGCTGGGCCGGCGGCGGGCGCGTCAACCTGAACGGCGAGGAGCGCGCGACCGAGACGCGGGGCATCCGCGGCAGCTTGTTGTTCGGCGACGAGGCGAAGTTCAGCGTCCGCGTCGGCGGCGCCTATGACGACACCAAGCGCCGGATCACGCCGTTCGACAACACCATTCCGTGGCAGGCCGCGATCTGCGGCAACAACCCCAGCGTCGTGCTGCCCGGCCCGAACCGCCAGCCGATATGCGATGGCGCGAACCTGCCCGGCACGGTCGCGCCGGCGGGCTATCCGACCTATCCGGCCTATGGCACCGCCGCGACGCTGGGCGGCGCGCCACTGGTCTATCGCGGTTCGCTGATCCCGACCGCCGCCGTGCCGTCGTTCCTGCTGCCTGGCGACAACGGCTATGTTACCGTCGACTGGAACAAGGTGAAGGCCGCGACCGGCTATGACGCACTGCTGGCCGGTGCGACCGAAACGGGTTCGGGCAGCAGCGGCGCGAACGGCGGCCTGATCCGTGAAAAGGTGACCGGCACCTTCGTCGAGACGAACGGCGTGTTCGACATCGGCGATCAGGACACGCTGCGCCTGAACGGCGGCGTGCGCTATGTCCGGACCGAACAGATCGTCGGCGGCCGGACCACCATCCCCAATCCGCTCAACACGCGGGGCGGCGTGACCTGCCCGGGCACCAGCCCGACCTTCGCGCTCGATGGGTCGTGCTACGCCCCGATCGTCAACTTCACCGAGACGAACCGGCTCTATTCCAACTTCCTGCCCTCGGCGAGCATCGCCTACAGCTTCGGGCGCAAGGCGGTGGCACGCGGCTCGATCTCACGAACGATGACGCGGCCCGATCCGAACCAGTTGCTGCCCGGCGCCAGCTTCATCCAGCCATCGGCGGACGTCGGGACCCTCGGCAACAACGCGCTCAACCCGTATATCTCGGACAATATCGACCTCGGCTTCGAATATTACACCGGGGGCGAAGGCGTCATCGCGTTCGCGGCGTTCCGCAAGTCGATCACCGGCTTCACCGTGAACGGCGTGACCACCGTGCCCTTCTCGACGCTCGAACCGTTTGGCATCACCTTCTCGTCGCTGACCCAGGCGCAGCAGCAGGCACTGCTCGACCGGGCGCGTCCGTCAGGCATCACGCCCGAACAGGTGCCGATCCAGATTCAGCAGCAGGTCAACGCCGACGGCAAGCTGAAGGTCAACGGGCTGGAGTTCCAGATCACCCAGCCGCTCGATTTCCTGACGCGTCATATCGGCGTCGAAGGGTTCGGCGTGCAGGGCAACCTGACCCTGATCGACCAGAAGGGCGAAGGCACCGGCGCACCGGCGATCGCGCTGGGCGTCGCTCCCACCACCTATACGCTGACCGGCTATTACGAAGGCAACGGCCTGTCGGCACGGCTGACCTATACCTATAACGAAGGGTCGCAGCAGTCCGGACTGAACCAGAACGGCATCACCAATGCCGCGATCTTCGGGCGCAGCTACGGCCAGCTCGATTTCTCGGGCAATGTCGACCTCGGCAAGATCCTCGGCAACGACTATCTGCCCACCCTGGTGGTCAACGTCATCAACATCACCAAGGAAGCCCAGGCGAGCTACTTCCAGTTCCCGAACGCGACCTTCAACGAATACAACCCCGGCCGGACGCTGCTGCTCGGTGTACGCGGCAGATTCTGAGTTTGCTTTCCTTCCTTCCCCAAAGGCCTGCTCGGGCCGGTCTTCACGACCGGCCCACTTCTTTTAGGGGCGGTTGGGCCATGTTCTCGCGATCGGAAATGCCAATGCGCCTGCTCTTCTTGGTAACCGCGCTGCTCTTCGCCCTCTCGCCGGTCGCAGTCGTCGCGCAGGCGCGCGATCCGGCGCCGCCACGCCTCGAACAGCGCGGGAAAGCCACGCAGCTCGTCGTCCAGGGCAAGCCGTTCCTCATGCTGGGCGGAGAGATCCATAATTCGAGCAGTAGCGATCTCGCGTACATGGCGCCGATCTGGCCGAAGCTGAAGGCGATGAACCTCAACACGGTGCTGGTGCCCATCGCATGGGAGACGATCGAGCCGGTCGAGGGACAGTTTGATTTCACGCTGCTCGACGGGCTGTTGCGCGGTGCCCGCACGCACGACCTGAAGGTCGTGCTGCTCTGGTTCGGCGCGTGGAAGAACACGTATTCCAGCTACGTCCCCGCCTGGGTGAAGCGGGACCAGACCCGTTTCGCACGCGTGCTGACCGCCGATGGGCGCGGCACCGAGCGGTTGTCCGCCTTTTCCGACGCGGCGCGCGATGCGGATGCACGGGCATTCGCCCGGTTGATGCGCCATCTGAAGGCCATGGACGGCGCGCAGCAGACGGTGATCTCCGTACAGGTCGAGAACGAGGTCGGGGTCATCCCGCAGTCACGCGATCATTCGCCTGCCGCCGAGGCGGCGTTCGCCGGTCCTGTCCCGGCAGTGCTGATGGAGCAGCTCGCCGCGAAGCGGACACGTATTCACCCCGAACTGCGCACCGCCTGGGAGCAGGCCGGCGGCCGGGGGGCGGGGACGTGGCGCGACGTCTTTGGCGACACCGGCATGACGGAATCGCTGTTCATGGCATGGCACTATGCGACCTTCATCGAAAAGGTCACCGCGGCCGGTAAGGCCGAATACGCGCTGCCGATGTTCACCAACGCAGCGCTGATCCGGCCGAACTACCAGCCGGGCCAGTATAATTCCGGCGGTCCGCTGCCCTTCGCGATCGACGTTTACAAGGCGGGTGCGCCCTCGCTCGACTTCCTCGCCCCCGACATCTATTTCGAGGACTATGTGAACTGGGCGTCGCAATATGCGCGGCCGGACAATCCGCTGCTGGTGCCGGAGGCGCGCGGCGGTCCTGCGGGCGCGGCGAACGCACTCTATAGCTACGGGTCGCTCGGGGCGATCGGCTTTTCCCCCTTCGGCATCGACGGTGAGGGCGTGGTGCTTCAGGGGGATGCGAGTATCGGGCTGCAGGCGGCGGGCGAAGGCGATCCGGCGATGGCGCATCTCTACGGCCTGCTCGCTCCGCTGGCCCCGCGCATCCTCGACGCTCAGGCAAAGGGCACGATCTCGACCGTCATCCTCGAAGGCGGCGCCCAGCGGTCGGGTCGCGGGCGGATCGGCGACTATCTGGTCGACGTGCAGCGTGCGACCGGTCCCGACGGCAAGCTCGATCCGCTCAGCCGGGTAGCGGCGATGTTTCTGCAGACCGGACCTGACGAGTTCACCGTCGTCGGTGCGGGCGACACGCAATTGTCCTTCACGACCGACCGCCCGGGCGCGCCGACCGCCGGGATCGAGAGTGTCGATGAACAGTTTCTCGGTGTCACCGGCGCTCCGCGGACCGGTCGCCGGCTAAATGGGGACGAGACGGGGCAAGGACAGGGCCTGCGCCTGTTCTCGACCGATGCTGCGGACCGGAAAGCCTACCGCCTGCGGCTATACCGGTATCGTTGAGGTCGGTGCAGGTCGCGGTTTCGGTCTTCGTGCCGGCACAATCGACCTGCCGAACCGATCGCCTCACCGGGCTCATTTCTGCTGAACAGATGACCGCTTTCCGCAAGGGCGTTCGGAAAGCTGCGCGACCCATCATGAGCCAGCTACAGGGTCGGTGCTGCCAATCTGGCTTGCAGTATGCGGTCCGACTGCCCGCGCATCGCATCCAGGAAAATGCGTTTCAGCGTCGCCGCATCGGTCGAGGACCCACGCCGTCCGTACGCCAAACGCAAATCCTCCAGAGCGCCCCCAAGGCGCTCGGCGATGCCGCGGGCATGGTAAAATTTGCTGTACCCAGCGGCAACCCGATCGCGATCATCGTGCCGCGAAGAGTGATTTTGCGACGCCAGCAGAACAGGTGTCCGCGGCGGGCGAGGTTAGGATACTTCTCCGCATGTACGGCCGTGTACAGCGAAGAGGACATTCTGGGGGGTAGGGGGCTCCCTCAGGGGGGAAGGACGTCTACAACGCTTTAGTGAAATTGGTCGGGGAGAGAGGATTCGAACCTCCGGCCCCTGCCTCCCGAAGGCAGTGCTCTACCAGGCTGAGCTACTCCCCGACGGAGTATCGACGGGCTGCTCGAGGCACCCGCCGTTGCTTGGAGGCGCGCCTATAGCGGGCGGTCACCGGCTCCGCAAGCGGGATTCGTACGCCGCGCTGTTTGGCTTTGAGCGCGAAGCTGCTACGGGGCGGACACGACCTTCTCTTACCGATTGTGTGACCGTGGCCACTCCGCTCGACAAACTGCGTAATTTCTCGATCATCGCCCATATCGACCATGGCAAGTCGACGCTTGCCGACCGGTTGATCCAACGGACCGGCGGCCTCGCCGAGCGCGAGATGTCGGCGCAGGTGCTCGACAATATGGAGATCGAGAAGGAACGCGGCATCACCATCAAGGCGCAGACGGTGCGGCTCGAATGGAAGGGCCATGTCCTCAACCTGATGGACACGCCGGGCCATGTCGACTTCGCCTACGAAGTGTCGCGGTCGCTGGCGGCGTGCGAGGGCGCGCTGCTGGTGGTCGACGCGGCGCAGGGGGTCGAGGCGCAGACGCTCGCTAACGTTTATCAATCGATCGAGCATGACCATGAGATCATCCCGGTCATCAACAAGATCGATTTGCCTGCGGCCGAGCCCGAGAAGGTCAAGGCCGAGATCGAGGACCTGATCGGCCTCGACACCTCGCGCGCGGTGCTGGCATCGGCCAAGGCCGGGATCGGCATCGACGAGATCCTCGACGCGATCGTCGAACAGATTCCGCCGCCCAAGGGCGATGCCGCCGCGCCGTTGAAGGCGATGCTGGTCGACAGCTGGTACGATCCGTATCTCGGCGTCGTCATCCTGATCCGCGTGATCGACGGGTCGATCCGCAAGGGTCAGCAGATCAAGTTCATGAACGCCGACACGACGCATCTGGTCGACCGCGTCGGCGCGTTCCGGCCGAAGATCGAGCAGCTGCCCGACTTGGGGCCGGGCGAGATCGGCTTCATCACCGCGCAGATCAAGGAAGTGGCGCAGACGATGGTCGGCGACACGATCACCGACGCCAAGCGTCCGACCGCCGAACCGCTGCCGGGGTTCAAGGAAGTGCAGTCGGTGGTGTTCTGCGGCCTGTTCCCGGTCGATGCCGCCGATTTCGACAAGCTGCGCGAGTCGATCAGCAAGCTGCGGCTGAACGATGCCAGCTTCACCTTCGAGATGGAAAGCTCGGCCGCGCTGGGCTTCGGCTTCCGTTGCGGGTTCCTGGGCCTGCTGCATCTGGAGATCATTCAGGAGCGGCTGACGCGCGAATACGACCTCGACCTGATCACGACCGCGCCGTCGGTGGTGTATCAGATCGAACTGACCCATCCCGATCCGGCGGGCATAACCGAGATCGACCTGCACAATCCGGCCGACATGCCCGACGTCAACAAGATCAAGACGATCAGCGAGCCGTGGATCAAGGCGACGATCTATGTCCCCGACGAATATCTGGGCGGCATATTGAAGCTGTGTCAGGACCGGCGCGGCATCCAGCTGAACCTGACCTATGTCAGCGGTCGGGCGCAGGCGACCTATGAACTGCCGCTCAACGAAGTGGTGTTCGATTTCTACGACCGGCTGAAGTCGCTGTCGAAAGGCTATGCCAGCTTCGATTACGAACAGATCGGCTATCGCGAGGGCGATCTGGTCAAGATGAGCATTCTGGTCAACGAAGAGCCGGTCGATGCGCTGAGCATGATCGTCCATCGCGGGACCGCCGAAGTCCGCGGGCGCGGTATGGTCGAGCGGCTGAAGGAACTGATCCCGCGCCACCTGTTCAAGATTCCGATCCAGGCGGCGATCGGCGGCAAGGTCATCGCGCGCGAAACGATCAGCGCGATGCGCAAGGACGTGACCGCCAAATGCTATGGCGGCGACGCCAGCCGCAAGCGCAAGCTGCTCGACAAGCAGAAGAAGGGCAAGGCGAAGATGCGCGAATACGGATCGGTCAGCATCCCGCAGGAAGCCTTCATCGCCGCATTGCGCATGGGCGACGAAAGCTGATCCCGGCCCCGACCGCCGTCGGGGTGATCATCAACAGTCGACATAAAAGCGGCCGATGCCACGGGGGCACCGGCCGCTTTTTGATGTAGGCAGTGCTGGCTTACGCCAGAACGCTCATCACCATCTGGACGGTCAGTGCGACCCCGGCCCAGCCGATCGCGGCCATACCGACCATAGTGGCGATGGTCGCTCGCCCGGAATATTTGGTGTGCATCCTCGCCCTCCTTGTTCTTGTCTGGGACAGATTGTTCGAAACCGGCGACGATTGCAAATTTGTGATTGCCCGGATTTGGCGTAAAATTGCTGCAGAAACCGTGCGTTTGCTGCACTGCACAACGAAATTTGCGCAGTGCAAAAACTGCGTTCCGACCGCACGTGCCAAAATGGAACGATATTTTTGGCGCGCCTTCGCAGCTGCAATGCGTGGTTAATGCGGTCCGACAACCTGAAAATTTTTTTTCGCCCCCGTTTGGCGTAGCGAAATTAGCGCGGATTCTGGCTGCAAACGTTTTGCATGCGATTCGTGATGGATGGTTCGAATCGAATTTTGCCTTGGAACTTTTGGCCGATTCGAACGTCGGCGGGACGCCGGTTTCGGCATTACGACATGGAGAACGACATGACCGACACTGATCGAACGTTCGGCGGCGCGCAGCAGGCTACCGATCAGATGAAGGCAGCAGGCGATCGGATGCAGGCGGCCGGCACGCAGATGACCGAACAGGGATCGCAGCTCGGCCTGACCATCCTGTCGCAGGCCGAATCCAATACGCAGGAAGCGTTCAAGGCGATGCGTGCAGCCGCGCAGGCCCGCGACTTGAACGAAGTGATGAAGATCCAGTCGGAATATATGCGCGAGCAGGGATCGCGGTCGATGACGCAGGCCCGCGAAGTCGGTGAGATGATCGCCCAGTTCGGACGCAGCGCCATAGGACAGATGACCGGGCGCGACTGACCGGTCTATGCCGATGATCCGTCGCGGCCATGGGCTGCAATGGATGGGTCGTTGTGGAACCTGAAGGGATTGGAATGGGTCGTTGGTTCCTGTGGCTGTTTGCCCTGCTGACGCTGGCAGGAACCGCAATTGCCCAGTCGAAGCCGCCGGTGGTGCTGGCCGCTGCCAGCCTGCAGGAATCGATGAACGCGGCGGCGGATGCATGGGCCGGGCGTGGCCATGTCCGGCCGACACTGTCCTTTGCCGGCAGTTCGGCGCTGGCGCGGCAGGCCGCGGCGGGCGCGCCGGCCGACCTGTTCGTGTCGGCCGATGTCGTGTGGATGGACGATCTCGATCGGCGGGGACTGCTTGCGCCGAACACCCGTGTTAACTTGCTCGGTAACCGGCTGGTCCTGATCGCGCCGGTCGACAGCAAGGTTCGCGTGGCGTTGCGTCCGGGTGTCGACGTGGCGCGGGCGCTGAACGGCGGACGGCTGGCGATGGCCGATCCCGATGCGGTGCCGGCGGGGCGCTATGGCAAGGCGGCATTGACCCGGCTCGGCGCATGGGCCGGCGTCGCGCCGTCGGTGGTGCGTGCGGAGAATGTTCGCGCCGCGCTGGCGCTGGTCGAGCGCGGGGTCGCGCCGCTCGGCATCGTCTATGCCACCGATGCCAAGGCGTCGGCGAAGGTGCGGGTCGTCGGCGTCTTTCCGGCGGCGAGCCATCCGCCAATCGTCTATCCGATCGCGCGGCTGAAGGCATCGCGCAACGTCGACGGCGAGCGATTCCGCCGGTTTCTGATCAGCCCGGCCGGCAAGTCGATCTTCAAACGCTACGGCTTTTCCGCGCGCTGATGATCGGCTGATGATCGATAGCGCCGAGTGGGCGATCGTCCTGTTGTCGTTGAAGATCGGCGGGGTGGCGATGCTGGCGGCGCTGCCGGTCGCCTATGCACTGGCATGGACGTTGGCGCGCGGGCGATTTCCGGGAAAGGTGCTGCTCGACGGGGTCGTCCATCTGCCGCTGGTGCTGCCGCCGGTGGTGACCGGGTGGCTGTTGCTGCTGGCGTTCGCGCGAGGCGGACCGATCGGTGGCTGGCTGGAATCATGGTTCGGGGTGAGCGTATTGTTCCGATGGACCGGGGCGGCGATCGCGGCGGCGGTGATGGCGCTGCCGCTGATGGTCCGTGCGATCCGTTTGTCGATTGAGGGCGTCGACCGGCGGCTGGAAAGCGTCGCACGGACGCTGGGGGCCGGGCGCGTGCGGGTCTTCTGGACGGTGACTGCGCCCCTCAGCCTGCCGGGCATGCTGGCCGGCATGGTGCTGGGCTTCGCCCGCGCGTTGGGGGAGTTTGGGGCAACGATCACTTTCGTATCCAACGTGCCGGGCGAAACCGCGACGCTGCCGATCGCGATCTACAGCGCGTTGCAGGTGCCCGGCGGAGAGATCGGCGTCGTCCGGCTGGCTGCGCTGTCGGTGGCGCTGTCGCTGATCGCGCTGGTGCTGTCCGAATGGCTGGCGCGGCGTGGTGGTCGGGGCGGCCATGTCCTTTGATATCGATGTCACCGTCCGGCTGGGCGAGGCGGTGATCGGTGCGGTCGTGCCCGATGACGGGCAGGACAGCGGACTGACGGTGCTGTTCGGCCCGTCGGGCGTCGGCAAATCGAGCGTGCTCAACATGGTCGCGGGATTGTTGCGCCCGGCGGCGGGGCATGTCCGGGTCGGTGGGCGCACGCTGTTCGACGGCGCGGCCGGAATCGACGTCGCGGTACCCGACCGGTGCTGCGGCTATGTGTTTCAGGAGCCGCGCCTGTTCCCGCACCGCCGGGTCGCGGCCAATCTGCGCTATGGAATGGGGCGGGGTAAGCCGCCGATCGGCTATGCCGACATGATCGCGCTGCTGGGGCTGGAGCATCTGCTCGACCGCTGGCCCGCGACGCTGTCGGGCGGCGAGGCGAAGCGGGTGGCGATCGGGCGGGCGTTGTTGTCGGGCGCGCGGTTCCTGTTGATGGACGAACCGCTCGCGTCGCTCGACCGGGGGCGGCGCGAGGAGGTAATGGTCGCGATCGAACGGCTGCGCGACACGCTGCGCCTGCCGATCCTGTACGTTACCCATGATGCGGCGGAGGCGGAGCGGCTGGCGACGCGCATCGTCGCGATGTGACCATGGTGCCGCCGCAATCGGCAGGTTATGTCGCGCACGAAACGATCGGGAGTTCTGCGATGCGGATGTTGGTGGCAGGGTTGGCGATGCTAGCGGTGGTGCCGGCAGGCGCGCAGGAAGCCGAACCCGATGGTCCCGACATCGTCGTCATCGCCGGCAAGCCGCTGAAGCTGAGCACAAAGGTATTGCGCGCCGCGCAACGCCGCTTCGCCACCGACCGTGCCGAACTTTCCCCGAACGGCGCATTGCGGTTCGAACTGTGGCGCGGTGGCAAGCGAATCCCGGCGGGGGTCGTTTCGCTGGCGCTGAGTGACGGGGCGGGCCGCGAACTGCCGGTCGCGGTTGACGGCGAGGGTCGGATGGTGTTCGCGACGCTGCCCGAAGGGCGCTGGTTCCTGACCGCGCCGGCGCAGTCGCAGGGGATGGAGCTTCGTCCGATCATCCTGTCGACCGGCACGACGGCGGGGGACCGGCGGCTGGGCGACCTGCGGATGGAATGCCGCGTCATCTTTTCGATGGCCAAGGCACAGGCGTCGATGCTGGCGTTGCCGCTGATCGGGATGATCGATGCGATCGGCGGCTGCGAGAGCAAGCGGTTCCAGATGTTCCATCCCAGCGAGCATCCGATCGCCAGCGCCGATGCGATCGGGCCGGCGGGGCCGCAGGCGCTTCGGCTGTGGAGGGACGGCAGGGCTTATGCGCCGCCGCTGGCCGACCGGACGCTCGGCAACGAGGTGCGGGTCAGGCTCGCCTATCGCTGATCGTCGGTGCCGGGCACCGGTACGCGCGCCGTCTGTCCGCCGCGGGTGAAATAGGCGGCGTCGATCGCGAGGCTGCGCAATTGCCAGCCATCGACGCTATCGCCGGGCGACAGGGTGCGCGTACCCTCTGCGCCGCGGACCAGCGCGACGGCATCGCGGCCGAGCCGCCCGACCACGCCCAGCAACACCGGCGCGTCATCGGGCAGCGCATCGGCGGCGGGCGGGGCGAACAGCGTCCGGGCAAAGGCGGCGCGCAGCGGCGGCGGGGTGGCCGGGGCGGCCAGCGGCCCGACCACCGGCGCCGGTGCCTCACCGCGATCGGTGTCGCGCAACAGCCATGGCGGCAGTGCGAGCGCGACCAGCGCCGCCGTCGCGATCAGCCCATGGTCGCGCATGCTCATCCCCGCCATGGGGCCACCAGTCGGGCGTCGAGCTGCACCCCGCCCGGGCCTGAGGTAAGTCGCCATGCCGCCATCCGCACCGGCGGGCCGCCCCGTTCGAGCAGATCGGCGAACGCCACCAGCGCCTTTTCGCTGCCCGATACGCGCAGGGTCAGGATGGCGAGCGGGGCGGGGGCGGCGGGATCGGCGGCAAGGCTTTCGATCAGCACCCCGCCGCGCGCGGCATCGGCACGGACGCGGGCCGCCAGACGGCGGGCGGCGTCGGCGGCATTGTCGGCGGGGAAGGCCGCACCGGCGACCGCGACCGCTGCAGGGATGGTTGTCGCGTCGGCGCGGGCGGTGTCGCGATCGGCACGGGCGGTCGCGAGATCGTCGAGCGCGCCGGCGGTCGGAACGGCGAGCAGCGCGGCGATGCCGAGCGCGATCAGCGGCAGGCGCGGCGTCATCGCGGCTGTTCCAGCGTGATCCGCATCCGCCCGTCGCCATCGGCGCGGCTCTGCGCGACGGCGCGCAGCCCGCCCAGCGCCGGATCGCGACGGAGCGCCGACAGGGCGCGATCGGGATCGGGGGCGGCGACGTCGATGGTCAGCGGGCCGGTGTTGCGCTCGACGCGCAGCAGCGCGGCATCCTTGGGCAGCGCGCGGGCGATCGCCTCCACGGTCGCGCCGAGCGTCGGCGCATTCCACGCCGTGGCGAGCGCGGCGCGGCCACGATCGCGTTCGGCCCGCGCCGCAACGGCCGGTGCCGACCGTTCGGTCAGGGCGCGGGTCTCGCGCCGGACGTGCGCGGTCATCAGCGTCGCCCCGGCAAGCGTCAGCAGCGGGGTGGCGACGATCGCGAGCGCGAGGATCAGGCCGGCGCGATTGGGCCGGGGCCGGTCGGCGGGCTTCGGGGGTGGATCGACCGGTACCGGCGGGCGCGATGCCGGCCGCGCCGCGCCCAGCGCCCGGTCGAACAGGCTGGGCCGCACGGGCGCGCTGTCATTGGCGGGGCGGGGATCGGCCATGGTCCGCTCCTACGCCCGGGGGCGGTCGGTGGACAAGCGGGATCGGGCCGGCGTCGTCGATCAGCACCCCCGTCACGGAACCGTCTTCATTCCGCCACGCGATCGTCTTCGATCCGCAATCGCCGTGTCGCAGCTTTGCGCCAACGAGGGGCTGGGGAAGACGCCGGCGGTGCCGGCTTCCGGGACAGATTGCGGGGATTTTCATGGCGAACAACGACCTGACCATCGGATACGACGATGGCGATATCGAAACGAATCTGAGTAACGGACCGAGCCTGCAGGATCTGGTCGACCAGCGCTATTCGCGGCGGCAGGCGCTGCGCGGCGGCGCGTCGACCGCGGCGGTCGCGGTGTTCGGCGGGTCGCTGCTTGCCGCGTGCGATGACAAGGTCGAGGGCATCGACAACACCCCGCCGGTCGTCGGCGGCCGGTCGAGCGGTGCGACCACCGGTGGCCGCGTCGTCGTGCTGACCGGCACCGCTACCGACGACAACGCCATCGTCACCCAGGCCTTTACGCAGGTGTCGGGTCCGACCGTTACCCTGTCGAACGCGAACACCGGTGCCGCGACCTTCATGGCCCCGGCGGTATCGACCACGACCAACCTCGTCTTCCGCTACACCGCGACCGACGTGAAGGGTGCGTCGAGCAGCACCGACATCACCGTCGCGGTAGCGCCGCCGACGCTGGGCTTCTCCGCCGTTCCCAAGAGCCTTGCCGACGCGCTGACCGTTCCGGCGGGCTATACCGCGACCGTCCTGTACCGGCTGGGCGATCCGCTCAACAGCGCGACGGCCGCCTATGCCAATAACGGCACCGATACCGGCTTTTCGGCGCGCGCGGGCGATCATCACGACGGCATGAGCTATTTCGGTCTCGCCGCCAGCGGCACCGCGCAGGACGCGAACAATTCGACGCGCGGCGTGCTGGTGATGAACCACGAGAATATCTCGGAACAGTATCTGCACGTGAACGGCGTGACGTCGGTCAACGGCGTCCGTCCGACCGCCGAGGTGGTCAAGGAAATGGAATGCCACGGCGTGTCGGTGGTCGAAGTGACCCGCGCGTCGACCGGTGGCTGGAGCTATGTGCAGGGGTCGGCGCTGAACCGCCGGATCACGCCCTATACGCCGACGACGTTCAGCGGTCCGGTGCGCGGCAACGCGTTGCTGTTCACCGCCTATTCGACCGATGGTACCGCCGGGCGCGGCACGATCAACAATTGCGCCAACGGCCATATGCCGTGGGAAACGTACATGACCTGCGAGGAAAACTGGGCAGGCTATTTCCGGCGGGACGCGGGCGACAATGTGCGGCGCGCGGCCGCGCTGGGTACGAAGGCGGTGCAGGCGTTCACCCGCTACGGCCTGAACACCGCGAGCGGCGACACGCTGCGCGGCGGCAATTACAGCTGGACCACGGCGGCAGAGGCGGTGTCGGGCCAGACGCTGATCCGCAAGTTCAACGCGACCGTCGACGCCACGCAGCCCGCCAACGGCACCGGCGACTTCCGCAACGAACCGAACCAATATGGCTGGTGCGTCGAGATCGATCCCTATGATCCGGCCGCCGCGCCGCGCAAGCGCACCGCGCTCGGCCGGATGAACCACGAAGGGGTATGGCCGGGCCGCGTGTTCGCCGGGGTCAAGCCGGCCTTCTACATGGGCGACGACGCGCAGAACGAATATATCTACAAGTTCGTGTCGAACACCGCATGGGTCGCGGCGGATGCGGCGGCGACCAACCGCCTTGCGATCGGCGACAAGTATCTGGACAGCGGCACGCTGTACGTCGCGAAGTTCAACGCCGATGGCACGGGCGAATGGATCGCGCTGGTGTTCGGGCAGAACGGCCTGACCGCCACCAACCCGCTCTATGCCTTTGCCGATCAGGCCGATGTACTGACGCATTGTCGCCTTGCCGGCGATGCGGTCGGCGCGACGCGGATGGATCGTCCCGAATGGACCGCGGTCAACCCAGCGACCGGCGAGATGTACTGCACGCTGACCAACAACTCGTCGCGCGCACCGGCACAAGTCGACGCCGCCAATCCGCGGTCGTACATCGACCCGCGCACCAACGGCACGCGTTCGACCGGCAATGCCAACGGCCATATCGTCCGCCTGCGCGAGCGCGGCGACACGACCGAAGCGACGGCGTTCACGTGGGACGTCTATGCCTTTGGTGCCGGTTCGGACCTCGACCCGACCAACATCAACCTGTCGAGCCTCGACGCGACCAACGACTTCTCCAGCCCGGACGGGCTGTGGTTCGGCCGCGCATCGAACGCCAGCGGACAGGTGACGCCGGTGCTGTGGATCCAGACCGACGACGGTGCCTATACCGACGTAACCAACTGCATGATGCTGGCGGCGATGCCGGGCACCGTCGGCGACGGCGGCACGCGCACGATCACCAATACCGGCGTGTCGGCGACCAGCACCGCCACGACCCGTATCGGCAAGGCACCGGGCACGACGCTGCGCCGCTTCCTCGTCGGGCCGGTCGGCTGCGAGATCACCGGCGTCGATTCGACGCCGGACGGCCGGTCGCTGTTCGTGAACATCCAGCATCCCGGTGAGAACGGCAACCTGTCGAACATCACCAGCATCTGGCCGGCGACGACGGCGGGCAGCCGTCCGCGCTCGGCGACGGTGGTGATTACCAAGGAGGACAATGGCGTGATCGCGCTGTAAGTCTTTGGTTCTAAGATATCTGGGCGGGCGGTGGTCGAAAGGCCGCCGCCCCTTTCGCGTTCAAAGGTCACAAAGGTCACACTCGTGCGCATCGTGCGGCGAGTGCGGTTCCGGTACATCGACCCAGCGCTGCACCGGGCGACTGCGGACGCGGCGGACCGATTTCAGCGCCGTGGCGGCGTTGCGCGTCGTGAACGATGCTTCGGCATTGCGCTTTCCTCGCACCTTGCCACCGACTAAAATCGGTACCGTCCCGATGATCCAAGCGGATCGACAAATGCACCAGCCAAGGAGCGCGAACCTGGCCGTCGATCCTGCGCAGGATCGCGCGATGTAGGAAAGCGCCGATATCGGACCGCGTGCCGCGCCCGCCCGTTAATAACGGTACCCCTCGGCCCGGTCGAATCGCGCGATCGGTCCGGGCCGGGCGGCGGGTGCGGTCAATAGATGCCGTCGATTTCCATCGTCAGGCGCGGGGCGGGGGGATTGAGCAGCAGGCTGCGCTTGTCGCCCTGTAGCACTTCCTCCTGCCGGAGCCGGTCGTAGCGGCTCTTGGCCGCTGCCGCCGCGTCGGCACCGTCGCGCAGGATGGTGGGTTTGAGGAAGACGAACAGCGTGCGCTTTTCACGGCGTTCGTTGCGGCCCTTGAACAATTCGCCGAGGATCGGAATGTCGCCGAGGACCGGCACCTGGCTGCGGACGCGTTGGTAATCGTCGCTGGTCAGGCCGCCCAGCACGATCGTCTGGCCATTATCGGCAAGAACGGTGGTGTTGGCCGATCGTTTGTTGGTGATGATGTCGGCCGCGCCGCTGACCTGTGTGGGCGCGATCGAGGATGCTTCCTGACTGACTTCGAGGCGGATCGTGTCGCCGGCATTGATGCGCGGCAGGACGCGCAGGGTGATGCCGACGTCCTTGCGCTCGATGGTGGTATAGGGATTGGCGGTGCCGTTGCCGGTCAGGATCGATCCGGTGACGAACGGTACTTCCTGCGCCACGACGAACTCGCCGAGCTTGTTGTCGAGCACCGTGATCTGCGGGGTCGAGAGCAGATTGGCTTTGGTCGACTGGCTGAGCGCCTGCACAAGGATCGAGAAGTCGTTGCCGATGCCGATATTGCCGCTGATGCCGTTGCCGAGCAGATTGCCGGCGGGTACGCCCAGCGCGCGCAGGATGCCGCCAAGCGATGCACCGCCATTGTCGAACGACGTGGCAACCCCTTCGACGCGGGTCAGCGCCGCGCCCGACGTGCCGATCTGTACCGCCAGTTGTTCGGCGTCCTGACCGGTGATTTCGGCGATCGCCGCTTCGATCAGCACCTGCGGACGGCGCACGTCGAGATCGGGGATCAGCCGTTCGATCTGGACGATGGCGGTGGGCGTGCCGCGCACGACGACGGCGTTGATGTCGGGGGCGGGCTGGACGGTGATGTCGGGGGTGGTGAAGCCCTGTGCCGGGGTGGTCGACGCGTTCTGGCCGACCGTGCTGATGCTGGCGCCTGTACCGGTCCCGACGCCGTTCGCGGCGGCGATCCCCGCCGCGCTCGCGCCGCCATTGGCGATCAGGCCCGACAGCGCCGCGCCGGCATTGTTGCGCTGGCTGGTGGTCGAGAGACTCCGTGCGACCGGGTTCGAGGCCGATTGCTGCTGGCCGAGAATGCCGCGCAGGACCTCCGTCACGCTTTCGGCATCGGCATAGTTCAGGCGGAATACGCGGGTCGAGGGGGTCGTGCCGCTGCCGCGCGCGTCGAGCGACTGGGCGATGCGCCGCGCCTCGGCGACGCCCGCCGGGGTGCCGCGCACGAGGATGGTGTTGCTGCGCGCGTCACCGGCGACCCGTGCGCCGCCTTCGCCCAGCACCGCCTGCATCGCCGTCGCGATATCGGCGGCGTTGCCGTTTTGCAGTGTGATCGTGGCAAAGGTCGATCCGCCGCCGCCGTCGAGCGATCGGGCCAGCGCCTCGATCCGGCGGACATTGTCGGCATAGTCGGTGACGACGATCGCATTGGGCTGGGTCAGCGGTTCGACGCTGCCGAAGCTGGCGACCAGCGGGCGGACGATCCGCGCCGCATCGGCCGAGGGGACGTTCGACAGCCGCACCATCCGCGTGGTCAGTTCCTGTCCGCCGACGCCGCGCCCGCGCACCCCGCCGTCGCGCACCGCGTTCGCCTGCGGAATGATCCGCCATGCCGATCCGGAGCGGACCGCCGCAAAGCCGTTGGCGCGCAGCACCGACTGGAACAGCTCCCACACGCCCGCCGGCGACAGCGGTTCGGCGGAGGTGACCGTCACTTGCCCCTTGACCGTCGGGTCGAGGATCAGCGTGCGGCCGGTGATGCGGCTGATCTGATCGGCGACGTCGGCGATCTCGACGCCGCGCATGTTGACGACGATGTCGGCCGCCTGCGTCTGGCCCATGACCGGCGACAGGCTGGTCGCGGCGAGCGTGAGGGACAGGAACGCGGAAACGAGGCGATGGCGCACGGAGGGAGACCCTAACGAATGGGAATGGAGACGGTGTTCGGCTTGCCGTCGCGAAGGATGGTGACCTGGGCCTGCCCCGATGCGGCGGCGCTGGCGATGGCGGCGTTGGCCGCCGACGGATCGGTCAGGGCGGCGCCGTTGACCGACTGGATGACGTCGCCCGCGCGCATGCCGGGCGGCGGGTTCGCACCGATCGCATAGCCGCCGGCGACCGGGGTCGCGTTCAGCCGCGACAGCACCGTCTGCGCGCTGGGCGGCGGCGGCGGGGCTGCGGCGGTGGAGGGCTGTACGGTGAAATTGGGGGCAGGGGCCGCCTGACCGGGGGTCGGCGTCGCCTGTCCGAACGGATCGGGGAAGGCGAGATATTCCAGCCGCCCGCCATTGTTCAGGATGATGCGGTCGCGGCGGATCTCGGTCACCTGCGCGCCGGCCAGCGCATCGCCGACCTTGAACGGCTTGGCCGCTTCGTTGCCGATCGACACGAACGAGATCGACAGTTCGGCGGGACGGGCGAAGACCACGCCCTTCAACACCGCCTGGATGGCCGTGGGGCTGGTGGCGTCGGCGGCGGTCGGGCTGCCGAAGGGTGCCCAAGCGAGCGCCGGGCCGGTGTCGACGGTGACCGCGCGGGTGCGTGCTGCGGACGGCACGGTGATCGCGCCGGTGCCGGCATGGCCCGCGATCCGCCAGACGAGGCCGGCCAGCGCGAACGCGACCGACACGATCGCGGCGGCGGCGAGCCAGTCGACCCAGCGTTCGCGCCAGCGCAGCCGTTCGACGACGATCATGCCGCGTCCTTGCGCAGGAAGCCGTCGAGCCGGGCCATCGGCGCTGCCTCGCCCGCCGGGGCGACGGTGATCGTCACCCGGTCGAGCGCGGGATCGCTGGTCGCGGTCCGGTTCACCGCCACGCTCCATTGCCGTCCCAGCATGTCCACCGCGTCCGCATTCGCCTCCGGCGTCCCCACTTCAAGATCGGCCAGCCGGTTTTCGGCGACCCACATCGCAATCGCGCGGCGTTCGACGCCACGGGTCGAATCGATATGCTGCTCGACCGCGCCGATCAGCCCTACCGTGGCGATCGCCAGTACCGCCAGCGCCACCATCGCCTCGATCAAAGAAAAGCCGGCATCGAGTTGATCCTTCCCGCTGTGCGGGGAGGGGAACCATGCGCAGCATGGTGGAGGGGGAGGGCGGCGCAACGCAACGGCAGCGTATGCGGCGACGCCCC